>CAZRKA010000008.1:0-37870 GCA_964600345.1 uncultured Chitinophaga sp.
GGGTTGTTATGGATATATGATATCTTCTGTAACATTAAATTCTCTGATCTGATGTCATTCCAAAATGGATTTCTTTCCCAGAACTGATACTTGCGATCAATTTGTGTTGACAACATTTCTGAGAGTATCTTAGAGTTCTTTTTCTTTAAGTTAAACAAACATTGCTGAGCAGTATACTTGAGAAAACTAACTTGAAATTTAGTCTTGTCATCACTTAGCAGGTCTAATAACAAATGAATATGATTGGGCATGATTACAAAAGCATAAATCCGGCAACGTCGGTTTTTTACCATATAACTCAAGGAATCGCAAATAATTTTCTTGTGTTCTTCTTCTTTAAGCAATGGCAGCCAATTGAGATTTGTTGCAGTAAAGAACTGCATTTCGTTGAAAGCTTGATACATTATATGAAAGATACAAAAAAATCTTAGAATTTGACTTAAAGCAGGACAATCGTTTTCGGGGGATGTTGGTGATAACACCAACATCATTTATATGACGGCGTGCGAGTTGCGTCTTTTAAGAATCATTCAGGTCTGCGATGATGCACCATCAAACAATCACCTCGGTGACGATCTCCACCGACTGAAGTCGGTGCTTAGACGATTCTTAATAAAAATAACGTAATACGATAGCTATCGTCTATTCTCCCTTGTCCACCGTAGCTTCAGCGAAGGTGGATCTTCTACTCTTCTATCTTCTCCCTGAAGCAGATCCGCCTGAGGCGGAACGCATTCAGGGCAAGCCTACTCTTCTACTCTTCTACTCTTCTATCTTCTACTCCTCTACTCTTCTACTCCTCTATCTTCTCCTCTTCTCCTCTTCTCCTCTTCCCCCTCCACAATCTAATCCATTTCCCTTATTTTTGAAAGCGCTATCATGAACTTTAACGCTACTGCACTTTCTGATAAATTTGACAACGGACGCTGTTCGGGAACGCTGAGTGTTGATCACGGCAGCATCAGTTTTAAAACACCTGAGGGCGCTGCATACAAGTTGCCGCTCAACGGCATCGAGATGCGAATAGGCGGTGCCGGCAACCGCTTCGTTTTCTTTTCGCATCCGCAATCACCCGGTATCAGCATTTATACCGACGACAGGGATATACTGAAATCAGACGAAATACGATTTGACCCTGAACTGAAAAAGGTAGTGGCTAAACTGAAAAATAAAAACAGATCTCTTTGGACAGCCGCCATTCTGATTCTGGGCATTTTTGTTTTTGCCATCGCCGCTGTATTTATTTTCAGAGGTCGGATAGTCAAACATATTGCAGAGCTTGTGCCGCCCCAGAGCGAGCAGCAGATATCAGAAAGCATGAAACAATCTGCTATTGCAGGCAAGGCCATAGTGACAGATTCGGCCATTCTGAAAAAACTGGAAGCCATCACCATGCCGCTGGTAAAAGTGGTAGACGATACGGCTTTTAAATTCAGTTTCACCATCATTAAAGACGAAAGCCTGAACGCTTTTGCATTGCCGGGCGGTGCTGTTGTGATTCATTCGGGATTAATCATGAAAGCACAATCGGCAGAAGAAGTGGCGGGTGTGCTTGCCCACGAAATATCGCATGTCACCATGCGTCACCACATCAGAGGCATCATAGGCAACATGGGCATATTCTTTATCATACGCGGTTTGCTGGGCGATATAGCAGGCATATCCTCCGACATCGCCACGGCAGGTGCTACCCTGAGCTCGCTTAAATACAGTCGCGATTTCGAATACGAAGCGGATGACAACGGTTATTTACTTTTAGAAAAAGCGCATATCAATACTGCAGGCATGATCAGTTTTTTTGAAACCATGAGCAAGGAAGGTCCGGATCTGGGCATGGCCGATTTTATGAGCACCCACCCTGCCACTACCGAGCGGATTGCGCGTTTGAAGAAGAAAGAAACAGACGGAAAAGACTATCAAAAAATTGACATAGACTTCGAAAAATTTAAACAGGAAGTAGACAATTACTTCAATAAGAAAAAATAAACACATGGAAATAAACATTCAGGGGGCACCGGCATTTGGCTTTATGCATATAGACCTTGGCCCCGGCGAAAAAATCATTACAGAATCGGATGCCATGGCCAGCATGCATTCCGAAATTGACATGAAACCGCGATTAAACGGCGGATTGATCAGAGGCTTACTCAGAAAATTCCTCGGAGGCGAATCGCTTTTCATCAACGAATTCAGCAATAACACACAAGGCCATTTGCGCCTCACCGTTACCCAGCCTCTACCAGGTGATGTACGCATCATCGAGATAAATGAAAACGGTAAAATGTATATTCAACCGGGTTCTTTTATATGCTGCGAACCGGGCGTTAAAATCGGCATTATCTGGGCCGGTATCAACTCGTGGATTGGCGGCGAAGGACTTTTCCGTCTCGAAGCTTCGGGTAAAGGGCGACTGGTCATCGGTGCCTACGGCGGTATAGTCGAAAAAGAGGTTGATGGCGAATTGATCGTTGATACCGATCATCTGGTGGCTTATCCTCCGGGCATTAAAATCAAAACACAGTTGTCGGGCAATCTGATATCGAGTTTTACCAGTGGCGAGGGCTTTGTCATGCGCATTAAAGGCAAGGGAAAAATACTGGTGCAGACAAGATCATTCAGCGGACTGGCCAAATGGGTCAATAAAAACATTTAAAATTATGGACGTAGAAATAAAAATGAATCCCGGTTGTTCGGTAGCCAGAGTACTGCTGGGACCAAACGAAGAAATGACTGCCGAAGGCGGCTGCATGATTGCCATGAGCAGCGATATCAATATGGAAACCACTACTTATAAGAAGAACAGCGGTGGCATCATGAAAGGCCTCAAGCGACTGATAAGCGGTGAGAGTTTTTTCATGAATCACTACACCGCCGGAATTGGTGGCGGCGAGATTTATCTGGCACCTGCGCTACACGGCGACATGTTTTGTATAGATTTGCAAAACCAGTCACTTATTGTTCAGGCGGGCTCTTATCTGGCATCGGAACCAAATATCGAGATAGACTTTAACTGGCAGGGACTGAAGTCTATATTCTCAGGCGAAAGCTTATTCTGGCTCAACCTCAACGGCAGCGGAAAAGTCATAGTCAACTCATACGGATGCATTTATCCGGTTGATGTAGACGGCGAATACATAGTAGATACGGGACATATTGTTGCTTTCGAACCCGGTCTTAAATTCAATATCAGCAAGGCAGGACAAAGCTGGCTATCTTCTTTCCTGGGCGGCGAGGGATTTGTATGCCGCTTTAAAGGCAAAGGACGGGTGTGGTGCCAATCGCACAACCCTAATAGTTTCGGCGCATCAATCGGACCAAACCTAAAACCACGTTAATCAAAATGAACAATCAAAAATTTGAACACCGTATAGAACATCAGCCTGATTTCAGTTTTCTGACTGTTAAAATACCTGCAGGAGAAATGCTGAAGGTAGAGGCATCAGCCATGGCGACCATGGATACCAATATCGAAATGAAGACAAGGTTTAAAGGCGGACTGGGGCGCTTTATCACCGGCGAATCTCTGTTCATCAACGAATTCACAGCCCGCGACGGAAGCGGTGAAATCAGCATTGCCCCATCGGCTCCCGGCGACATGGACCACGTTTACCTCGACAATCAGACTATTTTTCTCCAGAATACCGCATTTGTTGCCTGCGATCCATCACTCAAAATAGAAACCAAATGGCAGGGATTCACCAAGGGATTTTTCTCGGGCGAAAATCTTTTCCTTATCAAGGTGGCAGGTCAGGGCGATCTGTGGTTCAACAGTTACGGAGGGATACTGGCGATAGATGTCAAGGATTCTTATGTGGTTGATACCGGACACATCGTTGCCTTTACCGACGGACTCGATTACAGCATTACCAAAGCAGGCGGTTATAAATCGCTTTTCTTTTCGGGAGAAGGTTTCGTGTGCAGATTCAGAGGTGAAGGCAGGGTGTGGATACAGACAAGGAAAATACAGCCCTTGCTCAGTTTCCTGAGACCATTCAGACCGTCGAAGAATAACTAATTTATTTGTTAATCAATCACAAACTGATGCGGATTGCCATCCAGCATCAGGATGTAAATACCTTTTGAAAGCGTACGGCAATCGAGCGTATACACGCCGCTTTCCAATACACGGTATTGCAGAATTTCCCTGCCTGATATATCCAGTACACGTATCAGAGTTCCGCTTTCGACAGGATACACATTGATAAAATCACCTGATGGATTCGGGTATACATGAACTGAATTGAGAGTGGTACTCCTTACCGAATTGTCGCATTTCTCAGTGAATAATTCGAAGCTGTCTCTTCCCTCGCATCCGTTAAAATCTTCCACCCATAAATTGTATTTGCCGGCTGTATGCAATTTCGTTTCTTTGCTGAGGTCGCCGTTGCTCCATAAATAAGAATTGTAAACAAAGGCGCTTGAAACTATAATGGTATCGCCTATGCAGATCGTTGTATCATTTCTTAAGAATCCTGCCGGCAGATCGAAAGTATTTATCAATAGGGTGTCGGAGTATTCGCAGCCTTCAGGACTGATCACTCTGAGTGAATAGCTTCCGGCTTTATTTGCTAAAACCTGCGAGTTGCTGATGCTGTCATGCCAGAGATAAGCGTATCCGGTTAATGACGGAACTCCTATTAAAAGAGATTGATCGGCACAGATGCTGCTGTCCTTGCCGAGGCTGAAATAAGGAAGCGGATGATGACTGATAAAGACGGTATCAGAGGCCTTGCACAGGTTAGAATCCATGCACAAAACAATTAACTCCGTTTCTGATTTAACGATATAGGTCTGTTCTATTGAAGGGATGCCATTCCATTCAATCACTTTATTTTCAAGAGGAAGAGAGATGACAGCCGAATCGCCGGCACAGAGTCCGAAATCCATTCCAAGATCCGGCTTTGCGGGCATGGGGTAATGTGCAATTGATATCGTATCAGAAGACCTGCATGATGATGAATCCATTGCAAGCACAATTACATTTTCTATACTGCCGGATGTATAAACCGGCAGACTGTCTGTTATGCCGTTCCATTGAAGAATTTTGTGGGTTGCTGGCAAACTGATAATTGTTCTATCACCGGGACAGATGGTACGGTCGGGCCCAAGATCGGGTTTAAGAGGTAGTATGCTTCCCGTATAAATACTGTCGTGATAAATACAAGCAAAACTGTCGACGCTTTCAAAATATGTCAGTGTTCCGGCTGCCGCTTTAAATTGATTAGAATTGAGATTGATATTATTCCATTTATAAGTAATATGTCCGGCGCCGGCTTGCAATAACACACTGTCGTAGTTGCAAACCGATGTGTCAGGGCCTAAAACGCGTGGATTATATCGCATGGCAATACGGAAGCTATCGTGAATCAGGCAGGATTTATTGCTAAGTGCTTCAATACTGTAAAAGCCGGGTTTGGACAAATAAAATTCCTCAGCATTATTACTTCCATTCAATCCTTTGACAGTCCAGCTGCTGAAATCGGCGGGTCTGTTTAGTTTAACCGAATCGTAGTAACATGCTTCCAAAACTTTGCCCTGAAACACAGCTCTGCTCATATCGCATTCAATTGAAGTGTAAACCGTATCATTTATACAAGTGCTGTTATTGCTCTGAGTAATCAATCGCAATACAGTCGATGTATCGGGCATGAAAACAGGTCTTGCCATGGCAGAAGACCAGTTGCTGTTCATGTCATTCCACTGATAAGTATAGCCGGGAACACTGTCGTTTCCAATTACAATCTCCTGCATATAACAGGTCTTGTATGTTTTTAAGGGTGCTGTCTTGTAGATTTTTGCGTTGTAAAAAGAGAGCATACCGACATAGCGCAGGTTTGTCACCCAGGCGCCACTGTACCAGGCACCGTTGTAATTAAGTCCTGATGTGCCGCAATCAGCATGTGAAAGCGTGAGTACAATTTTGTTGTCGCGGATAAATCCTCCAATCACTCTCACATTACTACCGTTGATACTGAAATGTTCATGAAAACCGATGTCGGCCCTGAAAGAATCAGTAGGAAGATTATGAAGATCGAGCGTAATTTCGGTCTGATCGGCATTGCTGAACCATGCATGTTTGATATTGACCGGATCTATGTTTGGTATACTATCCTTAAATATTTCTCTGGCTACAAAAGGAGCCATGTTCAAACCCAGTTCTTCGTATCCGTTAGTGAAGTTAAAATGGCATCCGTCGTGTCCGTTAAGGCCGTTTACCGTCATTACTTTAATTCCCGGAAGGTTAAATTCGAACTGGCGCTGCCTTTCGCGCATATCCATTGTCGGATCACCGCAACCTGCTCTAACCTGAACTACAAAATTCTTCACCATTCCCGAATAATCACTTAACCAATCGCGGTATAAAGCTTTAAAAAAAGTATCGTGAAGTTCGGCATCACCTCCGTCATTTTCTCCCTGATAAAACATGATGGCACTTAGACCATCCTGCAAACGGGAACGTTTTAAGCGGTTCAGGGTTTGTCCGTAGTTGGTACTTAAATCTGTCGGGTCGCTATCTTTTCTCTGGAAATACGTTATAGACTGTGATCCAACACCTGCGTTAATTATTGCAACCGGAATTCCGTATTTGTCGAGATTGGTTTTAGCCATTACCATACCCCATTGCCCTATGGTACCCGCTTGATACACCCCATCGCCGTCTGCTATATACCAGCTGCTGTCGCCGATATCCGCTACATTACCGAAACTGCGGATAAACGAATCGCCGTAATTAGTGTTGGCAGATCCGCTGTTATTGAAATTTCCGGCAACTGAATTTGACTGGCCGGTAATGAGGAATGCATCGCCAACCAGTATGTCGTCGGCCGTAAAATAAAGCGAATCTGTTTGCCCTTTGGTGAGGTATAATTCGAACTTATACCTGAACCTGCCCGCATTCAGCGTTTGTATACTGGTAAACGATTGAGCCGGCGAAAGATTTCTCGTAAAAGTGCGGATGAGACTGTCATTTTTAAAAACCAGAATCTTAATACCATTGTAATACGCATTGTTGAGAACACCCGAAAAATTTACCCTGCCCTGATTCGTACTCAGATTTCTCGGGTAAAGTTGTAATTGTTTGGGATATTCAGTAAGCGTTAACGGATTCTGTGAAAATAAACTGAATATACCATTAAGTAAAATGAAAGTAAATGTTGATTTTAGTGCTTTCATCCGATATAGACCATGAACGAAAGTAATAATTAAGAAGTACATTAAAAAGGAATCCTGAAAAATTAGTTTTATATATCTAATTTTCAAGCCTTTAGTCTTATGCCGCCTGCTTCAATCAGCAACAATTGTTGTTTGTACAAGAGTCCTATTGCCTTTTTGAATGTCTTCTTGCTCATGCCCAGCGCTTCGTATATTACCTGCGGATCGCTGCCGTCGTGAAGTGGTAAAAATCCGTTGTTTTGTTTGAGTTCATCCAGAATTTTTCCTGATACAGGTTCAATCGATTTGTAGCCGCTTTGCTGAAGTTCGATATCAATTTTATTCCCCTCTCTAATTTTCTTAACCCAGGCCTTCATCTCATCACCGCTGCGCAGCTCTTTAAAAACTTCGTCGTGATAAATCAGTCCGGCGTGTTTCTGATTGATAATTACATTTACGCCCAGTTCACTTTCATTGGCAACTATGATGTCGACTTCATCACCTTCTTTAATTGTAAGCTCGCGGTTGTCGAGAAATTTTCTGACCTTTTGCGAAGCCACCAGTCTTCCGCTGCTTTCATCCAGATACATGTGGACAAGGTAATAAGCGCCAACCCTCATTTTGCTGAGCTGCTCCCTGAACGGCACGAAGAGATCTTTTTCTAAACCCCAGTCCATAAAGGCTCCGATGCTGCTGCTGTCTTTTACTTTCAGCATGGCAAATCCGTTGAGCAGAATTTTGGGATGCAGGGTTGTGGCGACAATACGCTCATCAAAATCGAGGTAAACAAATACGTTTATTTTATCCCCTATTTCATATACTGCCGGAATGTACTTGTTGGGCAAGAGCACTTCGTTGCCCTCTGTATCGCCGAGAAACAAACCCGGAGGAGTCAGTCTCAGTATTTCAAGAACCTGGTATTGTCCGACGTGAATCATCGGGCAAAGGTAAGTACAGTTGAAGTTTAATTCTTATATTTTATGTCAGGATTTGAGAAATTTCCGGCTTTGTACAAGCGCCCCCTTGCTGTCCTTAAAAAGAATCAGGTAAGTGCCCGGTTCAATTACGGAAATATCCAGCGTGCTTTGATTTTCATTTAAAATGACATCGAATAAAAGTTTTCCTTCAAGGCTGTACACTTCCGCTTTTTCAACACCTGTTCCGTTAACTGCCAAAGTTAAACTTTCTGATGCCGGCTGGGGATACAGGCTTACAGTAATATTATTTACGCGCTTAAAATGAACGTCGCTTTGCTGATTGACGAAGCGGTAAACAGTTCCCGGCTTTGGCAATTTATCGAGCGTGTACAAGGCATAGGTTTTAAATATCTGAGGGTTTGCAGGATTGCCCTTCAGCCAGATCTGTCCGAATATATTGGTAAATGAAGCATCCATTTCAAGTAATCCGACACTTGGTCCGTTGGCTCCCGAATTGAACAAACCGTTCCTGAGTTTACTGTCGCCGTAGCGAAATTCGATATTACCGCTTGTTTCGTATAAGCAAATCTGGAAATTGAGATAATCGGAATCGTGTCCGTTTTCGACACCCATATTCTTCCACTGCATGATGAATATTTTTTCGCTTCCTGAAGTTTCGGTCTTGAATGAAAATACCGACGTGTGACCGGGGCGTTTTGCGAATGAACCGTCGCAGGCATAAATCGTGGTGGAGCGGGTTCCGTTGTCGAAATAGCAGTAACCCTGTTTGATTGGAATAAACACATTCTGACTCAGGTCGTAAGTCTGGGCAAATGCCTTGAATTGCATAACAGGTTTGGTATTGACATTGCCGAAATAGGGCGAATTGTCGGGTATTTCGTAGGTTGGGTTTGTGATGTCGCTGTAAGTTGCGTTAGAGTCTATCTGCAAAATGTATTGAGCACTCAGACCATTGCAGATGAACAGTGTGATGAACAATATGAACCAGACATGGAGAAGGTAAAATAGCTTCATGATTCAAAGTTAATTTATTTTCCCTTCAAAGGTATTCATCCACTTAGTTTCATATTGACCAAGTGCAGAGAATAGATGACAAACAAGCTCTTTTCAATAATCGAATTTCCTCTGAGTTGAATTTAATCTGAGTCCCAGGTTGAGAAACAGATTATCGCTGCTGCCAGCTTTGCGGTAATTGACACGTGCATCAATAAACAGATTATATCTGAACATGTAACTGATGCCCACATCGCAGATTATAAAATCCGTTTTCCGGCCGATATACATATTGGAACCGAATTCTGTTGCCCTGCTGTCGTACGACCTAAGCAGATTGGAACCGTAATTGCCCCCTGAGAGGAAGCTGTCGCGTCCGGCTACAGCATATACAATGCTTGAGTTAAAATGCCATTTCTTAAAAGCCCTGTATTTGATATCGACTATCAGCTCGCTGAAATTGGCACCGAGCGGATGTGCCAGTGGCTGATTGAAATGGGTGTAACTTTGTGTAGGACGTTTATGACTGTAGGTATATGGCCGCATTCTGTTGTATTCGGCCAGTATATCCAGGTTCTTAACCTTCATGAAATTGAAAGCCCTTGCACCAATCTGATAACCGTATTTATTGGCCCACCAGCCCGGTTCATTTTTAAGAAACTTAAGGTTGAACTCGTCGAGTAAAAACTGGGCATATACCACATAGCGGTTCCTGATTTTCCAGTTCAGATCGGCCGCCATCAGACTGTTGTCTCTGCTGCCCAGATTGGATTCGATTGAACGGTAAAATATAACAGGATTGAGGTAATTGAAATCGAACTGGTTGGACTGTGTGCTGTCTATGCGGTCGAAAATAACCATCTCGTTGATTCCGATGTTCAGATTGCGCAAAACGTCAACACTCAGCCGATGCAGAGCCGCATATTTTTTGCCGTAAAGGATATTGCTGAGCACCGGACCGTTGTCTGTAAACTGGGTAAACAGATTCTGGTAGTGAAAGCGCCCCACATCGGTATTGATTTTCAAAAACAGATACTGAGGTGCATATTCGCTCAATACAAGCGAACGGTATCCATTGCCGATTTTGTGCTTGTCGTGTCCGAACTGAAATTTGACGTGGTCTTTGGCCGCGTTAAAGGTAAAATAAGCCCTTGCCTGAAAGAAATCGACTGCTCCCTGTTTCTTGAATTTTTTGTAGAAAAACTCGTTGGGTACAAAATTGAGCGAATCCGTAAAATACCTGTAGGGATAAGGCAACAATTCCTGATTTTCTGTGAGCAGGGAATAAAAGCCTATGCCTTTTTCCATTCCGCCGATATTACCCAGCAATTCAAGTCCGCGCGTGTTGCGGTATAGCATTCCGCTGTCGTCGCTGCCGCTGACAAACTGAAAAACCGGATTGATGATCAGTGCGTATTTACCTGCTTCCTCGGTTTTGAAGAATGCATCGTTCTGCTTGTAGAAATACTTTAAAAGGGGTTTATCGCTGCTGCCCGAGTTAGCATTTTCAATTAAAGCAATTGAATCATTACTTTTATAAAGGACTCTGCTGAATCTGTTTAAACGTGCATCGTAAGCGGTTTTCCGGCCACCCAGGATCTGCATGCGGTATGCCTGATATGCCTCATTCGACTCTACAGGATAGAAAACATGCTGAGCACCGGCACTGTAAGCCGAAAGCAGCAATATTAATCCGCAAAGTTTTATCCTCATTGCAATTACAAACATAATGGAATTTAAGTGAACTCAGATTCCGGACTGTAAAATTGCAAACTGTGAACTACAGTGCTTAAACTTATTTGTCTTTGTAATCCGCTCTGGTTTTTACCTTTTCCATCTGCCTTTCCCAGATCAGCTGAGCCAGACAATGGGCTATTTCCTTGTTCTGTTTGCCAAAACAGGCTTTGGCTCTGGTTTCGTAAACATCTATACGGTAGAGAATATTAACCAGCTTGTTGAAATCGCGATTGAGTAAATCGAAAATCTGTTCTTCCAGCCATATCAGTATATTATCCTTGCCCGATATCATTTCTTCGCTTCCGAACAGGGTAAGTGCCGACCTGATGGCAAGTGCTTCGTTAGTTTCCATTGTTCATACAAAGTTAGAGATTCTTCAAATTCTTTATTTGACATTTGAAAATATTTTTCTGTAATTGCCTTAAACAATCCTGAAATGAACAAAAGAGAATTTCTCAGAACACTCGGCCTGACAGGTCTTGCGATACCATTATACCCTGCCCTTGCCGGTATCAGTCGCCCCTCATTATCCGACTCTTCATGGCCTGAAGACAAAACTGAAAAGAATAATCTCAGCGAAAACCTGTCTGACGATGAGAAATTCTGGCTGGAAGTCAGGCAGGCGTATGAACTTAATCCTTCATTCATACAGCTTGAAAACGGCTACTACAATATGATGCCAAAACCTGTCATGGAATTTCAGATAAGTCAGATTAAATCACTCAATCAGAATGCGTCCTATTACATGCGCAGGAATATGGAAGCAGAGCGGATGAAAATCAGGTCGCAGCTGGCAGACTTTCTCGAGTGCAATACAGAAGAACTGATTATAACCCGAAACACAACCGAATCTATGGACACTGTTATAAGCGGATTCGAATGGAAGACAGGCGACGAAGCCATCATGGCCAATCAGGATTACGGCGCCATGCTCGACATGTTCAGACAAACAGCAAGGCGCTACGGCATCAAAAATATTTTAATTGATCTGCCGCTTCATCCGGAAAGCGACGAAGAAATAGTAGAACTATACAGGGCTGCCATTACTCCGAAAACCAGACTCATCATGATCAGTCACATGGTTAACATCAGCGGTCAGATTCTTCCGGTCAGAAAAATATGCGATATGGCCCACGAAAAAGGCGTGAAGGTTATAGTAGATGGCGCTCATGCCATTGCTCATCTGGTGTTCAGGATTGATGACCTCAACTGCGACTATTACGCTGCCAGCCTCCACAAATGGCTTAGTACACCACTAGGTGCAGGAATTCTTTGGGTAAAGAAAGAAAACATAAAATCGATATGGCCATTGTTTGGCGAGTCTGCTTATCCCGACGACAATATCCTCAAACTGAACCACACAGGTACCCGACCGGTCCATGTGGAAATGTGCATACCTGCTGCCATTGATTTTTTCCTCGGAATCGGTGCCGAAAGAAAAGAAGGCAGGCTTAGCTATCTGAAAGATTACTGGACTTCTAAACTAAGAGGCAAACCCAATATTGTACTCAATACACCTGTAGATCCTATACGCTCGTGTGCAATAGCCAATGTAGGTATCAGTATTATGAAGCCGTCGGAACTCTCAGCCGTCTTATTCGACAAATATAAAATCTGGACGGTTGCAATAGACAGTGCAGGCGTAAAGGGCTGCCGTATTACACCAAATGTATTTACAACAACAGCGGAACTTGATTTATTTGTAAATGCAATGCTTGAACTGAGCGGGAATAAAAATTAATTAACCACAGCACCCAGTAACTCAGAAATGATGTTTCTCACACCAATCAGTTGCATGTGATATTGAAGCAGGGCTTGTTTTTCGTGCTCTTCGGTAACGAGGGCAAACTCGTCGAGATTGGCTTTTATCAGTTTTTCAATTTTGTTCTTTTTCAGAAAGAGGAACAATGACTGAAGGTCGTGGACGTAATTCTCTTTTTCAGTTTTAATGAAGATGCCGTTTTCGGACCAGCGCGGACTCAACTCGTGTTTATCGCTCATAAAGTCTGCAGCCAGTCGTCTTATCTCATTATCCTCGTGGTTAATGAAAAAATGTTCGTCGAACACAAGTTCTTTTTCTATCTGAGCAGTTACTTCATCCAGCACTTTCTGAAAAACAGGATTTTCTATTTTCAGGGCGTCGTCTTCGTTGAGTTCCTTAAAAATGAAATCGGCCACCGTAGCATCTTCCATGAATTTCTTATGACCGCTTTGTATCAGCAGCCTGACCAGACTGAGTTCCTGCTCGTCGCCACCGCTGTACACATCCTGCTTAGGCAGTTCAGTTGGCGTATGCAGTATTTCCTGAATTTCCTTGCTGATAACCTGAGCGTCCTGAGAGGAACGGTTTCTCCTCATCCTGGAAATTTCGCTAAGCAGCAACTTTTCATCCGCATCCATCACCTTGCTGCACTCGCGGGCATAGGCAGCGCGTTTGAGTGCATCGGGTATAAGGGCTATGCTTACAAGCAGGTTCTTTACAACTTCCGTTTTGCGGATAGGATCGTTGCCAACCCCTTCCATCAGCAGACCGGTTTTGAAAAGTATAAAATCCTTTTGTTCTGTTTCTATGTAGTTTTTAAAATCGGCAGCCCCGAGTTTTTTGCAATAGGAATCCGGATCCTCGCCTTCCGGAAAACTCACGCAACGCACATTAAGACCCTGTTCGAGCAATAAATCTATTCCCCTGAGTGAAGCCTTGATACCGGCCGCATCTCCGTCGTACAGAACAGTGACATTATCGGTAAATCTGCGTATGAGTTTTATCTGACCTTCTGTGAGCGATGTTCCCGACGAGGCTACAACATTTTTTATTTCTGCCTGATGCAGCGTAGTGACATCCGTATAACCCTCAACCAGAAAGCAGTTATTCAGATTCCTGATTTGCTTTTTGGCCTGAAAAATTCCGTACAGCACATTGCTCTTGTGATAGACATCTGTTTCGGGCGAGTTAAGGTATTTGGGCGAACGATCGTCTTTAACAAGCTGGCGACCTCCAAATGCGATTACTTTTCCTGTCAGATCGTGTATAGGAAATATAACCCTGTGCCGGAACATATCGAAATAGGTACCGTCTTCTTTTTTCTTTACGAGTCCGGCATCAGCAAAATACTCCAGATTAAATTGTGCTTCGAGGGCAGCATTTACCAGACTGTCCCAGGCCTGAGGCGAATACCCCAGTTCAAACTCATCCATGGTCTGACGGGTAAATCCTCTCTCGCGGAAATACGTATCTGCAACGCGTTTACCCTCTTCGGTAATCAGTTGTTCCTTAAAGAAATTCTTTGCAAATTCGAGTGCAACCAAAAGGCTTTCGCGCTTTTTTTGCTGTTCGTTGTACTCTTCTCTGTTAACGATATTGTCTTCTTCAAGCGTGATATTGTATTTGGCTGCCAGTTTGCGAATGGCATCAGTAAAGGTGAGGTTGTCGTGCTCCATCAGAAAACTGACCGAATTACCGGCTTTACCGCAGCCAAAACACTTATAGATACCTTTGCTTGGAGAGACTGTAAAGGAGGGTGTTTTCTCATCGTGGAAAGGGCATCTGCCCAGAAGATTGGCCCCTCTTTTTTTCAATGCGATATACTCGCCTATCACCTCTTCGATGGCAGCGGCATTAAGCACAGAATCAACAGACTGACGGGCAATCATACTTTCAGGCAAAATTAAGAGATTTCGGCCTAAAATTTAAATGAATACCTCTGCGCTTTACGCCCACTTTTTGTTCCCCAACACCTAAGCATCTCAATAATATTTGTGCGGATGACCTTTAATTCGGAACTTTGAAGTCTTGATGAACTGGAAAAGAAAGGTTTACTATTCGCTGAGTCCCGGGATGCGACGTGTCGCCCGAAGAGTGTTTTACTGGCCGGTAGATCTTTATGAAGGTTTGACCGGCAAACGCGATAAAATGACTCCTCCAAAGGGAAAGATATTTATCGGTCCGGGCGATTTCAAATATCTTGGTGAAAAGCTGCTTTCTGATTTTAAAAAATATGGCGGACTTCATGCAGGACATCATGTGCTGGACATTGGATGCGGTATCGGACGAATCGCCATTCCACTGACGGGATATCTGGATAAATCAGGCTCTTACAATGGTTTCGATATCGTGAAGGAAGGAATTGACTGGTGCAGCAAAAAAATCAGTCCGCGCTTTCCAAATTTTCACTTTAAACATATTGCGCTACGCAATGATTTATACAATCTGGAAAGCAATTCAAAAGCTAAGGATTTTGTCTTTCCTTACCCCGATGATTCATTTGATTTTGTCATTCTTACTTCTGTTTTTACCCATATGCAATCTGAAGAAGTTGAACAATATCTGAAAGAAATTTCAAGGGTCATGAAAAAGGGAGCAACTTGTTTTGCTACTTTCTTTATCATCGATACAACAGCAGAAGAATTTTTGAAGAACAGCAGCAATCCGTTTTTCGCATTCAAGCATGGAAACTATTTCCTCCACGACGAAAAGGTGAAAGATGCCAATATTGCTTACCGCTACGAATTCATTCTGGAATTGCTGAACAGGGCAGGTTTGCATTGTGGCAAATATCACAAAGGCTGGTGGGCCGGCAGGAAGAAAGACGAATCGGTCGACTTTCAGGATGTGTTAATCCTTAAAAAATAAAAAAAAAACGCCCCTGGATTAGTGCAAACCCGGGGACGAAAAATTTAACCTTAAAATGTAAAAATTAATGAAAATTACGAAAATTCAATTGCACACATTATATCTTAATCTTCTGCCGGTTTACTGTTGATAATTCCACAGATTTTTAAGCAGAATATTTTATCTGTTCTTTATTAAACTTGTACATGTAGCAGATGAAGACTTGGGTGTTTTAGCAAACCCCGTCCCGTAATCATTCCTTAGAATTCTCCCGGGCCGGGGTATTACCTTACAACAACTAATTCTTCGACTTAGAACCAATCAGTAGCAGGTCGTTAACTACTATCTCCGTGACATATCGTTTTACGCCATCTTTGTCATTGTAGTTTCTGGTCACCAGCTTTCCTTCAATCGCCACTTCTTTGCCTTTTTCGAGATACTTGCCGGCAATCTCGGCTACCTTTCCCCAGGCAACCAGGTTGTGCCACTGGGTTTCGCTGACCTTCTCGCCTTTCTCGTTTTTGTAAGATTCGGTTGTGGCAAGAGAAAAGCGCGTCATAGCCTTTCCACCGTTCAACTCTTTTGTTTCGGGACTTCCACCCAGGTGGCCTATGAGGACCACACGATTTCTTAATGAATTCATAAATTTAAGTTTTAAAAAAATTATAATTCAAAGGTGATCATAAAATTCTTCTCTATCAAAATCTAATCATTTACATCCGTAAGTAAACGGTTATTAAGTGAATAAATGTTTTAGAAACCGGTAAGACAAAAAAAAAGAAATCCTAAGAGCGTTTTTTGTAATTTCACCCCTGATTTGAGATGTTCGCTGTTATAGACATAGAGACTACCGGAACACGCCCCGACCGCGACCGCATAACAGAGATTGCCGTCATACTTCACGATGGCAGACAGGTAGTCGACAAATTTGTCAGCCTGCTGAATCCCGAGTGCAGGATACCACCCGAAATTCAGAAACTTACCGGTATCACCAACGACATGGTCGAAAATGCCCCTAAGTTTTACGAAGTGGCCAAACGCATAGTCGAGATGACCGAAAACGCGGTATTTGTCGCTCATAATGTGCGCTTCGATTACAGTTTTGTTAAATCCGCCTTCAGCGACCTTGGTTATATGTATCAGAGAAAGACTCTCTGCACCGTAAGACTCAGCAGATCTGTATTCAAAGGACTTCCATCCTACAGTCTGGGTCGTCTCTGCGAATCGCTCGATATCCGGATCAAAGACAGACACCGCGCTATGGGTGATGCGGAAGCCACCGCAATACTTCTGGAAAAAATACTCGAAAAACAGGCAAGCTCGGAAAAAGAATGGCTGGATGCCGAAAGCCGCAAAACAAGCATACCTCCGCTGCTCAATGAAAACGTTCTGCACGATATTCCCGAAGGCATTACCGGTGTATATTATTTTCACGACCGCAACGGATATATTATCTATGTCGGGAAAGCCATAGATATCAAAAAAAGACTTCTGCAGCATTTTTCAATCAGCGGAAAAGGCAGCAAGAAATCGCTGCAGATGAAAAATGAAATCGCTGATATTTCTTATGAAGCTACAGGCGACGAACTCATTGCCCTGCTGCTTGAATCGGATGAAATAAAGAAAAAGAAACCTATTTACAATGTCGCACAGAAAAAAGTTCGTTCTATCCCATACTACGGGATATTTAATTCGTACGACCAGTTCGGATACATCGAATTTACGGTGCGTAAATTAAAAGAAGGCGACGAACCGATGATAACGGCCGACAATCTGTCGGGTGCGCGCGGTATTCTGAACCGCATTGTAGAGGAATTTGAACTCTGTCAGTCCAAATGCGATCTGCACCAGATGCAGGGACCCTGTTTCCATTACCACCTTCATAAATGTTCAGGTGCCTGTGTCGGAAAGGAAGATCCCGACATTTACAATGAAAGAGCCTTAATGGCTATGAAGGCATACGGCTTTCAGCAGGAAAATTTCCTCATTATCGGCAAGGGCAGGGAACGCGAAGAACGTTCAGTGATTTGTGTCGAAAAAGGACAATACAAGGGCTTCGGATTTGTAGATCTCAGTGTAGGAGAACCGGATATTGCCGAATTGAGGTATTGCATCAAACCATACCCCCACAATAAGGATATTCAACAGATATTATGTACCTACCTGAAGCGCGGGCACAAAAAACTGAGTTACACAGCCGGGCAAATCAGCCTGTAATAAAATGCTATGTCCGGCAGTAATTTTAAAGCTGCAAATAATTGAAATCTAAAAGATCTCAGTACCGGTACGGTATATTCTGAAATAATCTGAAGCCTGGGTACTTTTGATTGCCAGTGACGCAATGTAATCGTTGCCCAGACCGAAAGAACCAACCTGCCATGAACAGTCTGAACCTATCAGTCCTTCACTTACCGAATGCGGCCCGTTTAGGGAGGGTGTAAGTGTTAACTGATCATCAATACCTCTGCCTGTTGCTTTCAGGAGTGCTTCTTTTCTTGTCCACAAAAGGTAGAAAGCTTCGCTGGGATTATTGCTGCCATGAATAAACTTCAGTTCATTTTCGTTGAATACTTTTTCAAGTACAGTATCATATCTGAAATCTTCATCCAGAAATTCGATGTCTACGCCAACGGCCTCCGGACCAATGGCAATAGCCACCATATCGCCTGAATGGGAAACATTGAAATGAATATCCCTGCCGCTGTGTTTTAGTCTTGGCTTCAGATTGCTTTCAAAATAAAACCTGATGTCTCTGGGGTCCTTATTGATGTATTTTCCAAGTAATAGTTTCAGCATACCTCTTGAGACAATAAAACGACGTGTGTCCTTTTCCATCAGATAATTTTCAGATTTCAGCAATTCTTTTTCACTCAAAAAACTTTTCAGCTTTTCGAGTCTGTTACTGAATTCTGAGATTCTGATACAATGTACTGCTGTTTCATTGGAAAACCTGCAGTGTCTGAGTTCGTTCAACAGCACATTCGGCATCCATCCGCATTGCACTGTTTGTGTTTTTGATAGTGTCTGGTTCATATTAAGTGTATTGTGTTGAATTCTTATCCATAACCTCCTGCAGTTTTTTTGCAAAGGATTCAGTATTCGGCGGAAGTATCATATTATCGTGATCACCTTCTACCTTGTGCCTCCTGATTCCTTTTAAAGCATATTTTCCCCAGCCGAGGTATTGCATATCGCTGAGGTAATAAATTTTTATTTTGGAGAGAAATAAATCAATGGTACCATAATAAGGCTTGACTTCATATGCGTCGAGCGCTTTAGAATACTGATCCATGATTTTAAACTTTTTCACCATGATACCTGCGTTTTCGTCTTCGTCAGGACAATAACCAAATCGGCAGAGAATTGCAATCAATCTCAATTTCGCAAAATTCATTTGAAATTTAAATGCATATTTAGGATACAAGATCATGCATTTGAGTGCATGAAATTGTCTTGGGAAAAACTCTGCCATCATTTTTCTCAGTTTGACTCCGGGAGGAAGTTTTCGGTGAAGATTTTGTACCGCAAAATCGAAATTTCCCAGAAAGGAAATCTTTTTACCCATTGCCTGCAGTTGCCGGGCAATCTCAAAAGCCATCACACTTCCGGCAGAAAATCCGGCAATTGAGTATGGACCATCGGGATTATGAGCAATAATTTCGCTGATGTATCTGGCCGATATTTCCTCAACAGTATCGGGCGGAAAATCATCGTCGTTGAGTCCGATTGCCTGAATGGCAATAACCGGCTGCTCCTTGTCAATATATTTAATCAGATCCTGGAAAACCAACACCTCAAGACCTGCACCGTGCACCAGGTAAAGTGGTATTTTATTACCTGTTGGTTTTATTTCAACAAGATACTTCCAGACCGGTTTCTCCCGGCTAACTATCATCTGCGCCAGTCCGCTTATACTTGGTTGAGAAAAAAGAGAAGACAAAGGAAGTTTTATTCCCAGTCCGGTCTCTATTTTATACATGAGTTCGATACCAATTAGGGAATGACCGCCCGACTCAAAGAAGTTGTCGTTGATACCGGCATTACTAACACCTAATGTTTCTTCCCAGATATGCTTGATTGAAGTGATTGTCTCGTTGTTTTCCCTGTTATCAGATTGAGCTTTGGCTTCAATTCCGGAACTCAACTTGTTTAACAAGTCGGGGAAATTCAGATTCTCCAGATGTTTTCTGTCTGTTTTACCGTTGGCAGTTAGCGGGAAGCTGTCTGTCTGTATGAAATAAGACGGCAACATGTATTCGGGAAGCACTTTGGCCAGGTCATTTCTCCATTTTTTTTCTGTATCCCTGATGAGTGATGAGAAATTTCCATCTCCTTTATTTGCTATATGAATCCCGACTTTCACTTTTACGAAACAAACCAGCCTGATATCGTCTGAATTCCATTTACCGGGTATGACAACAGCCTCTTCCACCCCATCCAGACGACTGACATTAAACTCGATTTCTCCTGTTTCTATTCTAAAACCCCTTACCTTTATTTGCTGATCATTCCGACCCAGACAAAACAATTCGCCCTCTGCAGATAATTTCCCAAGATCTCCTGTGTGGTATATTTTCCGGTCATTCCTGAATGGATGCCCGGTAAATTTTTCTTCATTCAGTTCAGGTCGGTTGAGATAGTCTCTGGCAAGTCCTGCGCCGCTTATGCAAATTTCACCGACCGCACCCGAAGGTAGCGGAATATGATGTTTATCCAGTATATAAATCCCGGTATTGTCGATAGGTCGTCCGATACTGATAGCTTCGTCTGCAGCCTTTATTTCTTTTATTGTAGACCAGATACAGGTTTCTGTTGGTCCGTACATGTTCCAAAGAGCTTTGCATTTAGGCAACAATTTTTGCGCCAACTCCCGGCTTAACGCTTCACCTCCGCAAAGAAGGGTAATGTCCGTATTATCCGGCCAGTTGCCGGCCAGCATTAGTTTATAAGTAGAAGGCGTAGCCTGCATCAGGCTGATTTTGTTTTTATTGATGCTCTCAAGCAAACGTTCACCGTCCTTGCAGGTTTCGTTATCTGCAAGAACCAGACATGCTCCGCTTATCAAAGGCAGATAAAGTTCGAGCCCGGCGATGTCAAATGAAACGGTGGTTACTGCCAGTAATTTGTCGCCTTTATTCAGGCCGGGGCGTTTTTGCATACTGAGCAACAAATTTGCAAGACTGGCGTGCTCAAGCATAACTCCTTTTGGTAAGCCCGTTGAACCCGAAGTATAGATCAGATATGCCAGATCGTTTTTGGAAGCTGCATTTAGTGGATTTCCTTCCGGCATTGCATCAATATCAGCCTGTACTGTACTAATATCAATTACCTTACAATTACCGGATATTGCATGATGGACCGAATTTGTCATCAGGAGCAATTCGGCTCCCGAATCCTGCAACATATATTTTATTCTTTCGTCAGGAAATCCAGGATCAATCGGGATGTATGCTGCCCCTGATTTCAATACTGCCAGAAGCGCAACAATCATTTCGCTGCCCCTTTCGATCATTACTCCTGCAAAATCACCGGGCTGTATCCCTGCTTTATTCAAATAAGCGCATAGGCGGTTCACCCTGCTGTTCAATTCTGCATAAGTAATTTTTTCATCATTGAATTGCAATGCTGTTTCACCGGGTAATTCATGCGCGACTCTTTCAAAAAGCTGAATAATTGTTTTATCCGTATTATCCGGGCAGTCTGTATCGTTCCATTTATCGTATTGATCTCTTAATTCAGCAAGGTTGTATAAAGTCAGAGAATCAATGGGTGTATTATCATTCTGACAAATTTGTTCAGCCAGATATTCAAATTGTTTAAGAAAGTTAAGCACGCTTGCATCTTCAAACAAAGCTGAATTGTATGAACATTCGATAACCAGATCATCGTCTCTCCTCGAAATATTCATGATCATTTCGAACGAACTGTACTCTCTGACATTAATTGTGAGATCGGCTTCCAGACCTTCAAAGTGCACACCTTCCATCAATGGTCTGTCTATATTAAAGGTAACTGGAATTAAGGGCTCTGCTGCCGGATTTCTGTCAATCACCAGCGTTTTAAGAATACTTCCAAATGTCACTCTGCGGTTTTCGAAAGCGGCGTTGTACGCTTTTTTCCGGCCTGCCAGGTGTTCTGAAAAAGTTTGTTCTCCTTTAATTTCACAAAGAACCGGGAGCATATTAACACAATGTCCCATCAGCTTATCAAAACCTGAAGCTGATTGGTCTGCTGTCGGTATGCCGGTAACGAAACGCTTATTTCCGCTAAGCTTATATCTAAGCACTTCAAAAACGGATGCCATCGTAATCAGAACACTGCTTTCCTTCTCTTTGGCGAATGTTCTTACTTTTCTGAATACATTGCTATCGAAGGCGTAACTGATGTGATTGCTCTTGTAGGATAGTATTCCGGTTCGGGGATGATCGTAAGGAAGTGCGGATACAGGCTTATAATCCTTTAACGTTTCAATCCAGAACTTTTTCATATCACTGTATGATGTATCCTGATAAAAACGGAATACATCTTTGGTGTAGTCGGTGAATTTCTGTGCAATTGAATTTTGTCCGGGATCTACATTCAGCATACCCGAATACAATTCGCCAAGTTCCCGGATCATAAGACCGAGAGTCCATCCATCGCAAACGACGTGATGCAAAGTGAGCAGGAGGTGATGCTTTTCCCTGTGTGAATATAAACTGACTCTGAAAAGAGGCCCTTCGGCAAGGTTAAAGCTAAATAAAGCATCTGCGTGCTTCCCTTTAACAAGCAAATCGTCCAGATCCTCTTCCGATTCAGCATTTACAAGCACCGGATTCACCGGTATGTCTTTACATACGATATACTTTTTCTCGGTAATATTAAATACTGTCCTGAAAGCCTGATTTCTTTCAATCAGTTTTTTAAGCGACTCTTTAAGAATTTCAATAGAAAGCTTACCTGATAAATGCAGCGTGACAGATTGGTTGAAAGCCCTGTTGACGTCATCTCCTCCAAGCGCACAGGCTGTAAGAATCTCCAATTGCTGCTCAGTGCAGAACTCAGTAGATTCTATATCATACCCAAAGTATTTTCCGGATATATCAGACTGATTCAATTGCATTTAATACCCTTTATTAGTTCTAGTTTTAAAAGTCAAAAATAGTTAATTTATTATTCCATCCATTTAAAATCTTTTAACTGGAATTTGAACAGTCTTTCCGGCAACAAACGCCTGTCCGTATCACCTTTCCTGAAAATACCGGAGTTTAGCGTATGTCTCAATCCCGGGTTTAATTTTCGTTTATAAATATTTCTGCCCCTGACAGCTTTCAATAACAAAATATCAGCCTTGTTAACCGCAACTCCTTCAATGGTATAGTCGCCATTTTCTTTAAGCATCGGCACAGGAAGCGCATGCCTGTTTAATTTGTGATTCAGACTCAGTGGAAACCTGCTCACTTTAACAATAAAAACAGGATAATCGACCCCTGAAAAGACCATTTTCAAATCTGTTTCTATTTTTCTCAAATCAGTATCGTCATTTTTCATTTTCACATAACAAACCGGATACTGTAACTGATTTTCGTTTCCTGCAGCTATTACCACTGCATGTCTGATACCTTTCACCTTCATGATACTCATTTCGAGCAATCTCGAATTGAATTTACGCGCCATCACGGCGTCAATTCTATCTTCCCTGCATATAAATTCTATAAGACCCTTGCGGTTGATTTTCGCATAATCACCGGTTCGGTACATTTTAATCTCACCGGTCTGAGCGGGAATCCTGATGAAACGCCCCTGACATATCTCACTATTGCCTGTATAAGCATCAGCTACCTGAATTCCTCCTATTACAATTTCACCAAACCCGCCATTAGATACCGGCTTCAATTTCCTGTTCATTACAAATGCCTCAACGCCTTTCATAGGTTTACCAACCGGAATGCCATAGGGATTTTCCTCTGTTTTATCCAATGTATTAAAACGGCTGGAAATGCAACCGACACAGGTTTCGCTCGGACCGTACTCGTTGATTACGTCAACACTAATCTCCTTTTCTCTGAATACAGACAAATGTCTGCTGTGTAGCGGTTCGCCTCCAATTACAAGTTTTCTGGCTGCCTTCAACACCCTGTCGTCGTTTAAGTCTTCCATTTCGAAAATCTGGTAAGGTGTTATTTTCAGGAAATCATAAGGCGCATATTTCAGATAATTCGGATCCGAAAACGGATTCGTGTATTTGCGCGATGCAATTACCAGGGTCTTCCCGGTACAAAGTGAGGCAAATAAAGCTGTAAGTGAGGCATCAAATGCCAGACTCAGATGAAAAAATGAACATGCATGATCCGCAGTCTCATCCGTGTAATCTTCTATAGAATTGAAGATATAATTGAGCAAAGAATCGTGTCTGATACCAACACCCTTGGAACATCCGGTTGAACCTGATGTATAAACTATATAGGCTAATGGATTGCTGAGCGTACTTTGCCTGATAATTGAAACATTCTCTGACTTCAGCACATTTAAACCTAATTCTGAAAATCTTTCATCATCTCCCGAACTCAGAACATATTTCAAACCGGTTTCACTGCACATAATTCTGATTCTTTCATCAGAATATCCGGCTTCAATTGCTATAAATGATTTACCTGATTTTAATACTGCCAGCACTGCAATAACCATTTCCAGTGATGGTGTGCAACTAATACCGATTATGGTATCATCGGAAGCTTGAGTGAGCAAAACGTCGGACAACTCGCTTACCCGGAGGCTTAATTCTCCATAGCTTATTGACCGGTTTTCAAATATCAGGGCTGTTTGATCCCTCTTATTTTCTATCTGCCCTTCAAATAAATTGTAAATGTTTTGGATTGCATGAAATCCGAGGCCCGGCCTTTCATGTAGGTGAATTCGCATATTTGTGTGTTTGTGTAGTTTAGTCTCATTTTATTACCTATTCAAGGAAGTAAGTTGATTCTCAATCGGTGACAAATCTATGAAAATTAAGTGAAAAATACCAGAATTCTTCATTTCAGGCATTAAAAAATCGACTAAATTTTAAAAATGGAAAAAGCATGTACCTGAAATACAATAACTTAAATATGAAACTTAAGGTAAATTTGAAAAATGCAATTGAGTAAAAAAACCCAAAATGCCGTCAATTCAATGCAAATCCACTTTGCCGGTTCTGTATCAGAACAAGCCGTTTAATTCTGCTTCAATCTTATTGATAACGAATCCTGCGTCATTGGAATCGTTTTCGAAATCAAGTTCATCAATGTTTAGAATAACGAGTTTACCCAGGTTGTAGGTAGAAATCCACGCTTCGTATCTTTCATTGAGTCGTTTGAGATAGTCTAGTCTGATACTGTCTTCATAATCTCTTCCCCTTTGCTGAATCTGTTTGACCAGGGTTGGTATTGTCCCTCTCAGATAAATCAGTAAATCAGGTGGCTGAATCATTGAATTCAGGGAGTTGAACAAAGATGTATAGTTTTCAAAATCCCTTGTACTCATAAGTCCCATAGCGTGAAGATTCGGTGCGAAAATATTGGCGTCTTCATATATAGTCCTGTCCTGAATTACCGGTTTGCTGTTTTCGCGAATCTTCCTGATGTTGTTATACCTTACATTCAGAAAATACACCTGAAGGTTGAAGCTCCACCTTTGCATGTCTTCATAGAAATCACTGATATAAGGATTGTCGTCGTTGTCTTCGAGCTGAATATCCCAGCCGTAATGTTTAGCCAGCATATTTGCCAATGTGGTCTTACCACTGCCTATATTGCCGGCCACAGCAATGTGCATTACCTTATTCTTCGTTTTGCTCATTCGGATGCAAACATATTGAAATTATTCTAAATGTGATGCCGATTTTTTCAAATTGTGGAAATTATAAAGAAAGTAGCCGTCTTTTATACGCTCAAGCCTTGTCATTGCTTAATCCTGCGCATAAAATTCACTGCTTATCTGTATCGGCTTCAGGGCAGGCAAAAAACAGATACGCCATGATGCACATCCCCATAAATACACCGAGATTCATCAGATACCAGTCCATGACATGAAAGGCAATCAAAAACAAAGCCAGCCATTTGTCAAATTTCCTGGTAAAAAAACCACTTATAAAAGACAATTGCATCAGCATGGCAATACAAAAAAACATAAAAGCGATGATGACATTCGAAGATAAGCCGGCTGCACCGAGAGTCCTTAATGAATCAGGCTCAAAATAAAAATACGCCGCATGCTGGTTTTGAAGTGTGTTTGAAAAACTGCTTAGTTCAGACCACCCCTTGCCGACTAACTTGAAGAATCCGGCAAAAAAATAAGTGAGACAGACCATGAATCTGGCAAATCCGCACATTGTCACAAACCTTTCTTTCCTGAAATAAAACGGCAGCATGGCAAACTGCAACCCATACAAATGATGGGTGTGATAACCGAGTTTCATATTAAAAACAATCTGGTATAACAAAAGTAAGACGCCTGCCAGAATTGCAATTGCTCTGTTCCGCACAAAGACCGTTGCAGCGATAAAAGAGATTATTAATAAACCGGAAAAGATCAATGCCGAATTGGTGTTAAAAAGAATTAACCTGTCAATACGCAGGAAATAAATCAACCAGTACGCAGGGTCGGCGCCCTTGTAATTGAATGGAGAATCGGCAACATGATGAAGCATCATACCCGAATACCAATACCAGATCAGGCAAATACCGATAAAGACAAGTACAATTCTCCTCCAGAACTCCTGATCAGAAAATTTAGCCTGCATTCTCATCTGACAGTATCCCTTCTTATCAATTTACCATTCAGAAAACCATATTCGTATAAACCGTAGTCTTCTTTCAATTCAAAACCCTGCCGGTCTGCGTAAATCCTGAACCATTCGTTGAATTTCTTAAGTTCATTGCAATCGGTGTTGTTGTTATCTTTAAGGCCTATCCGCATCAGGCGGAAATTCATTTGATTGCAGTTATCTGATTCAGACAGTATTTTATAGCGGGTAGGCAATATCTCCATCATCAGAAATCCGCTGCCTTTTGCCTTGTATATATTCAGTGGCTTACCATTGATTTCGGGCAGAATCTGATTGTAGGCGGGCTGTGCTGGCGTGACATTGCTGTACAGTGAAAAATAGCCCAAAGGAGTCACTTCTATTTTCAGTATCAACTGTAAACCATAGAGCAGAAATACCAGACATACAAATCTGAAAATACCCGGATCTGTTTTCCTTATGCTTTTTATATAAGTGAAAAACAGCATTCGGCAGTGTTAATAAAACTTCTTGAAACCTATGATTTCCCTGACATCCTTTATGGTTCTGTCTGCACTGGCACCGGCCTTTTCCGCACCTGTTTTAGCTACTTTGCTCAAGAGTACATCGTCGTTGATTACACTATTTATCCTTTCTCTGAAAGGTGCAATGAAACGGCACATATCTTCAGCCAGTTGTTTTTTCAGGTCGCCGAAACGAATACTGCCTTTGAAATAATCTTCCTCAAAGGTTTTGATGACGTCACTGGTGCAAACCAGCTCCATCAGGTCGAAGAGATTCTGAATAGGCAGAGGTTTTTCTGAACCCGGTTCAGATGGTTTATCGACAACTGCGGTAACAGCTTTCATTATTTTTTTTGAAAGAACATCATCTTCATCGCTCATGTAAATGGTATCGGCTTCTCCTGCGCTTTTACTCATTTTGCCCTGGCCGCTCAGTCCGGGAATCTTTACCAGAGTCCGGTCGAAATTGAATGCCTGGGGTTCGGGAAAATACTCATGCTGATACAATCTGTTAAATCTGTTGCCGAATGTTCTCGCCATTTCGAGATGCTGTTCCTGATCTTTTCCTACCGGTACCTTAATACCCTTGTGAAGCAATATGTCTGCCGCCATCAGTACCGGATAGGTTAATAGTCCGGCATTAACGTTGTCAGGATGACTTCTGATTTTATCTTTAAATGATGTCAGTCTCTGCAATTCACCGAGATAAGCGTTCATATTCAGAAACAGGTACAATTCTGCTGTCTGGGGAAGATCGCTTTGCATGTATAAGGTACACTTATCCGGATCGAGACCAAGGGCTATATACTCTGCCAGTACCCTTTTAACCGAATTGTGCAGATCGGAAGGCGTAGGATGTGTGGTGAGCGAATGGTAATCGGCTATAAAGAAAAAGCTGTCGTATTCATTCTGCATCCGGATGAAATTTTTAACTGCTCCGAAATAGTTCCCCAGATGAAGTTTTCCTGTAGGTCTTATACCGCTTACTACTTTTTCCATTTTTAAACCTTGCAAACTTACAAAAAATAAACAAACGGGACTCTTACCTGCCGAATCTTAAATTATCTTGCTTTTTTTATTCTGTGTAATCTCCTTAATTTTGAATTTGGTTTCAGACCTATTCCATTCATGAAAGCAATTATTCCTGTAGCAGGTATTGGTACCCGACTCAGGCCACATACACATACTCAGCCAAAGTCTCTCATTCCGGTTGCAGGCAAACCTATACTCGCTCATATTGTCGACCAGCTTGTAGATGCGGGTGTTCAGGATTTTGTATTTATCATAGGATACCTCGGCGATAAAATTGAAGAATACATTTCCAAAAATTACCCCGGAATTAAAGCCTCTTTCGTCATGCAGACTACAGGTAAAGGCACAGGGCATGCAATCTGGCTGGCAAAAGATCATATCCGCAACGAATCCATACTTATAGTGTTCGGAGATACCATCTGTGAAGTAGACTGGAAAGAAATTATTCAATCCGGTCATTCATTGCTTGGTGTTAAAAAAGTGGACGACCCCAGACAGTTTGGGGTTGCCGAAGCAGATAAGGATGGTAAAATTGTCAAGCTTATTGAAAAACCCGCGATACCCAAATCGAATCTTGCGCTTGTCGGCATTTATAAAATACTTGAGACCACCGAGCTGCTCAGATGTCTTGACAATATTATCGGCAATAACATAAAAACCCAGAATGAATACCATCTGACTGATGCCATGATGTGCATGGTAAACGGTGGCACTTCATTTTACACCTACAATGTAACTTCATGGTTCGATTGCGGAAAGAAAGAAATACTTCTGCAGACCAATCAGCTTCTGCTCAAGAGAGGCGGTTATGACAAAGTGGATCCGGAATCCGTTCAGAACAGTATCATTATACCTCCCGTTTTCATTGACAAAGGCTGCCGGATAAGCAACAGTATTATCGGGCCTAATGTCAGCATTGGAGAACATGTTTTGATAGAATCTTCCATCATTCGCGAATCAATCATCGGACCCTTTGCCGAACTCAATTATGCAGTTCTCAATAACTCACTTATAGGCAATGATGCCTCTTTGCAGGGAACTGTTCACAGTCTTAATCTCGGCGACAGCGCAGAAATCAACTTCGGATAATATGTATAATCAGGATGAAATAGTAAAGGCAAACGGTCCCTACAGGCCGCCACAAGAGTTAGACAGAAATTTTCTGGATAAAAGCATAGCAGAATTTGCGGAATTCCCCGAACAACTCAGGAATTTCTGCAGACAAATTAAACCCGAACAGTTTGACGCCTGTTACAGAGAAGGCGGCTGGTCTTACAGACAAGTCATTCACCATCTGGCTGACAGTCATCTGCAGGCTTTTGTCAGGTTCAAGCTGGCACTTACCGAAGATAACCCGCATATCAAACCATATATACAGAATGCATGGGCAGGTACACCCGATAGTTTACTCTGCGATCCGAATGTGTCAGCCGGTCTGATAGAAGGCATACATCACCGCATGGTTGTACTGATGAAAAATATGAGTGACAGCGATTTTGAAAGAACCTTTTATCATCCGGAACAGCAAAAAAACATCTCACTGGCCAATGTTTGCGGATTATACGCCTGGCATGGCATACATCACCTGACACAAATAAAACGGCATGCATTTAATATGGGTTGGATAAATTCTGCCGATTGAATCCCGAAATAAAAAGCGGAAAACTTTTCTCTCCCGGTGTCAGACTGATGCTGATAGCAAGTGTGGCTTTTGCGCTGATGAATGTCAGTGTTAAATCTATAGGCCACATTCCGGTATTCGAGGTAATACTTTTCAGGGCTCTTATTACACTTTTTATCAGCTACGGCATACTGAAAAAAAGGAAAATCAATCCCTGGGGAACTCATTACAAATTTCTGATTGCAAGGGGTACTTTCGGGGCACTCGGATTAATCTGCTATTTCTACACCTTACAACACATGCACCTTGCCAATGCGATTGTCATTCATTACCTCAGCCCCATTTTTACAACCATTATTGCATTGATGTTTCTCGGTGAACGCGTCAGGGGAATACAATGGATTGCATTCGCAATTACTTTCTCAGGGGTGGTCATGGTCAAGGGTTTTGCCAATGTAAATACATTTGATTTTGCAATGGGCGTTTGCGGGGCATTTTTTACAGGACTGGCTTATAACGCCATCAAAAACATGAAAGACAAAGAGGATGCAGATGTCATCGTGTTTTATCATCCCCTTATATCACTTCCGATAGTTCTGATATACATTTTAATATTTCCTCAGTCGCTGGTAATGCCTCAGGGAACTGACTGGCTTTACCTCATAGGCACAGGAATCTTCACTCAAATTGGCCAGTATTATATCACCAGAGCCTACCAGATGGATACAGCAGCGCGTATAAGCAGTGTCAGTTATATAGGAATCATCTGGGGGGTATTGCTGGGTAAACTGATATTTGAAGACAGTTATCCCCTGAGCGTACTCAGCGGAATGCTGATAGTACTGAGTGGCGTCATGCTTAATCTGAATGCACTTAAGGTAAGACAGCTCGCCGACAAAATCAGAAATCTGTTTTTACAATCCTGAAATAATCAATTTATCAATTGCCTTTTTCCCATGGGCAAAAGCTTAATTGAGATCTCATTATCTTCATTTTAAATACCATATTCACTATTTTCTATGGTGAATTAAAATGCAGTATTAAATCAGGTTTGCAAAACACCCACATTAAACGGCTTGACCGGTGAGTGGTTTGCCATTTTGATACCTTCGCTTATTACCTTTCTGGTTTCTATCGGATCAATAATACCATCAACCCATAAACGCGAGGCTGCATAATACGGTGAAAGTTGTCTTTCGTAGCGCTCTATTATTTTATCGAGCAATGCTTTCTCAGCCTCAGGTGTAATGGTTTCACCTTTCGCTTCGAGACTGGCTTTTTCAATCTGAAGCAAAACTTTGGCGGCCTGTTCTCCTCCCATTACAGCAATACGCGCACTGGGCCAGGCATAAATCAGTCTGGGATCGTATGCTTTGCCGCACATGGCATAATTGCCTGCGCCATAACTGTTGCCAATGATAATGGTAAATTTCGGCACTGTGCTGTTGCTCATGGCATTTACCATTTTAGCGCCATCTTTGATAATACCTGCGTGTTCGCTGCGGCTGCCAACCATAAATCCCGTTACATCCTGAAGGAAAACAAGCGGAATTTTCTTCTGATTGCAATTCATTATAAATCGCGCTGCCTTGTCGGCACTGTCATTGTATATCACGCCGCCGAATTGCATTTCACCCTTAGCTGTTTTGGAAAGCAGACGATTGTTGGCTACAATACCGACAGCCCAGCCGTCGATTCTCGCATAGCCGCATAGAATCGTTTTGCCGAATCCTTCTTTGTATTCTTCAAAAACACTCTCGTCAACCAGGTGTTCTATCAGTTTCTTGGTGTCGTATGGTTTTGCTCTGTCTGCCGGCAAAATACCGTATATATTTTTTATATCGTGAGCAGGGGCTTTGGGTTCGGTTCTGTCGAAACCGGCTTCCTCAAATTTCCCTATTTTATCCATGATAAAACGGATGCGGTCGAGGCATGATTTATCATCAGGAAACCTGTCGTCTATTACACCCGAAATCTCTGATTGAGAAATACTGCCTCCCAGCGTTTCATTGTCAATATCCTCTCCTATTGCCGCTTTTACCAGATAAGAACCCGCCAGAAATATGGAACCTGTTTTGTCAACAATAAGTGCTTCGTCGCTCATAATCGGCAGATAGGCTCCACCGGCCACACAACTGCCCATTACTGCAGCAATCTGAGTGATTCCCATGCTGCTCATAATGGCATTATTGCGAAATATTCTCCCAAAATGTTCTTTGTCCGGAAAAATTTCATCCTGCATTGGCAGAAATACACCTGCCGAATCCACCAGATAAATAATTGGCAGGCGATTTTCCATAGCTATTTCCTGAGCTCTGAGATTCTTTTTGCCGCTTATCGGAAACCAGGCACCGGCCTTAACAGTTGCGTCGTTGGCAACCAGCATACACTGACGCCCGCTGACATAGGCTATTCCGCAGACAACACCGCCACCGGGACAACCTCCGTATTCTGCATACATGCCATCACCGGCAAATGCTGCCACTTCCGTAAACGGTGTATCTTTATCCCGCAAATAATCTATTCGCTCCCTGGCCAGCATTTTGCCTTTCTCCCGCTGTTTGATGGCCGCTTTCTCACCGCCTCCAAGACTAATTTTCTTGTGTTTCGATTTCAGTTCATACACAAGCTGCTTGTTATGGTCTTCGTTCTTGTTGAACTCGATATCTATTTTATTCGACATATTTGCAAGGCAAAAATAGTCATTTTGAACTCAAAATTTATTACATGACTCTTTAGCACATCCTATTCTCCGGTCCTGCGTCTTTTAAGGACTATGACTTCGCTGCTCATGTTTAAGATTTTCCATGATCCCGAATTCAGGCTGTCATTGATTTGTTTATGCAAACCGGCACTGTCGAGCGGGTAATGGCCCTGTTCGGCATAAGACGCTACCATGTATTCGGCATCCTTAACAATCGGCAGCATATAAGCTTTGTCTCTGTATGCCAGATGAGGGAGTATTGCCGACTGTGCACTGACAATTGCATCTTCTGGAATTTTTTTTATAACATCGTGAACCTTACTGACATCGTATATGCGCTTGTAATGCCCCGCCTGATAAATTCGCAGCCTCATATAATCGCGCTTATAAACCGTATAATCCATTAATCGGATAGTTATACCAAGTGTACTTATCAAAAGCACAAGCATAGCGATTTTCATCCGTTTTATATTTTTTATACCCTGTAAAACAAAAGCAGAACCAATACATATAAGCGGCGCAAATTCAATCGAATAATGGGCATCTATACTCCAGACAGAAGGCTGATCATAACACATTTTACCGATTATCGGAACTATCAGCATAAGCAAAAACCAGGGGCGGAACAGCAACAGCACTAATCCTGACAAAGAAATAAAAAGGTAGAATTCAGTTTTAACCCAATCGTACTGAACCTGGGCACTGTGATTAATAAATAAAATCCGGATGGTCTCCAGTGGATTTTGTATTACAAAACGAAATGCTTCAGAATAGTTATTACCCAGAATATGGTATTTGTAATGAGAATATTTTGCTTCGGGACTAAGCAACGGCATAATTACCGAAACCGTCATCACAAAATATACAATCGAAAAACCAATGAAAAATGACAGCCATATCAGGTGCTTTTTTGATTTTCTGAATTCGAATAAGAGTCCTGCACAAACAGATAAGTGCAATAAAGCTGTCGACTCTTTACATAAAAGCATCAGCAAAAAGAACAGAAATGCAAATTTGAATTTCTCCCTGAATAGCATAAGCATAAACCATGGCAATAGCATGGCTGCAAGCACATTGCTGTGGTAATCAAAAGAAAGTGCCGAAAAAACTGAGAAGAAAAGCAGCAAATGCAGCTGAGCCATCAGAGCGTTAAATTTTGAAGCGGTTTTGTCCAGTACCAGGTGATAAACACCCGCTCCACCTGCAATTACAAATACAATCTGAAGTATCAGGAGGGTGTATTGTCCGAATATCCATGAAAAAGGCGACAAGAGAATCAGACTGAGGTCGAAATGATCTGATAGCAGATTGCTGTATGTCTCTTTAAATACGCCGGAATCATTCAGCCTGAAATGGCTGTAATCGAATATGGCATTGGTATAAACGCCCAGATCCAGTGCATAGGTACGAAAACAATAATGGTTAAAGAAAACAACCGCCGAATAAATTAAAGCAAAAAGCAGTGCAATCAACAGTGAAATTCTGTGTGTGCCGGTATATTGGAAAATACGCTTTAACATCGTCAGGCCTGCTGCAAATATTATATCAGAACCAAACGGTCAGATTTGTAATCAGAAGATGAGACATACCCGAAGCGCGTTGTCTTGAATCAATGTAAACTTCTTTATCTGAAAAGAAAGTCCTTCCCTCTAAACGGTAAAGGGCATTCTTTCCAATTTTAACATTAAAGCAAAGCCCTGCGCTGTAGCTGCTGAAACCGGCAGTACCTGTCAGTGATTTTATCTGTACGGAGGAAGCATCTTCAAAATATTCAAATCTTCCCGAAAGTGAAGTTTTTTTGCTGAATGCATATCTGGCAATGATATTTGCCTGCCACCATTGCGCTTCAGAACGAATTCCAAATGAATCTTTTTTGTGCTGAATCCCGGCATAAACACATGAAGTCATGCTGAATTTACCTTCCGGGTTGTAAATCATGTATAAATCGGTAAAGTATCTGGTTCCGAATTCAGGGTTTAACTTCGAGTTTTCATCACCGGCGTATGTATCCCAGTTAAAAAGCAATTTGTTGTTTGGCCTGTATTCAATCTGGGTTCCGAACGACAATGGATTGTTGACATCCTGAATGGATTGCCATCCGTTGAGCAAATAAAGGTAGGAGCTTATCTTTTTGCTGAGAGGGGTACTTAGTTTCAGACCAGTCAGATAATACGGCACGTACTCCGGAGCAAAAGAACGGGTATACATCAGATGGTCTTTTGAAATTGCCGATTCGTTGGTGTAAGGCGAAGGCAAAACCCCGGCATCTATCCAGATGTTTTTCTTTGCAAAAAGCTTAACGCCAACATTGGCTTCAACTATATTCTTTAATGTACCTGCTTCAGCCGCGTAATTTGAGTTGATGTAATTTCCGAAACCCGGGACAAAATGTGCCCTGACATTTTCGTTTATATATCTGAAATCGGCATAAGCGAGATTGATATTTACCTCGTTGTGTCTGGGAGAAGAAACACAATATGGTCTCACTGATTCGAAGGGTTTGTTGAAATCGTATCCATAATAAACATCGACATAAGCTCCGACAGAAATCTTGCCCGGGGCAAGCGTATCGTATACATCCGTCATTCCGGGATTGTTAATCTGTCCGTTTAGTAAAGTAGCATATACGCTTAATATCAGAATAAATACTTGTTTCATCTCACTGTTTTGATGAAACAAATGTAAATTAAATTTTCAGAGTCTGAAAAGCATGGCAAATATCAGTCTGCTTTCAGATTTCTGCAGATCGGGACGCCAGTCGGCCGGCAATACTGTAGTTGAATAACCGTTTGGGGAAGTTACACCACCTTTACCTGCGAAATAAGGTACGCTTGATTCTCTGTGAACAAATTCTATTCTGAATGTGATACTCTGGTTAGGCATCCAGTCGACATTGGCAGAACAATCCCAGGCTTTAAAAAGATCACCGGGAGCTGCCGAAAACGGAAAAGCACCTTCAGTCTTTGTCGGATCTGATGGGTCGGGCAAGGGACTGGCCTCTCCCGTCGGATATAGAACCAGATACCTGCCAGGATTGCTCATTAGTCCGCCACCGAGCGTAAACGCCAGTTTATTTTGAAAAAGCCAGACCCTGTTATAAAACATGACGCTGAGAAAATGCTGGGCAGGTGTGACAGAATCGCCGCTGAAAGGCTTCACTCCCCCGCCGTTCTCAAACCCAATATCACCTGTCAGAGAAAAGGCAGCCCTGCTTATTCCTTTCGCGTGCTTATTGTTGTAATATCTTAAAAGCAAACTGTTGTCGGAATGAAATCTTTTGCGTGAGGGTATTCCTGCCACATCGGTACCGTAATAATTATTGCTGACTAACTTCAGATTGCTTTTGTTTGACATATAAGTAATACTGCCTCCAACCCCGGGCATAGAATTAAATTTACCATAGCTTTGCCATCCGTTGATTATCCAGGGTTCCAGTTTCCAGTTTTTATTCGGAAAAATCTGTATTCTTATACCGTTGAAAAACCATGGTGTATTGTCTGAAGTAAAGGAGGCCTGATACTCCCAGTTTTCGGACTGATAATAAGAATTCAAACCGATATATGACATAAAAAGCCCTGCATCGATATTGATTCCGTTCCATTTATTGATGTGATAACCGGCGTACGCTTCACTGAGGTAACGATAAACATTGGCCAGTTGATATTGTCCGCGGTATGGACTGAAATCGTTTCGGGGAACAACTGTAGTGCGCGTACCGAACTGTGTCATTATCCTTGCTCTCGCATTCTGGTAAAAAAAATCTGCCCCAAAGTTGGCCGAAGACAAGGTCATTTCATTGTTGCGCGCCAATGCCGTAGAGCCAACCACAGTGTGGTCCACCGGATTATTAAATGAATAGGAATAATTGACATCGATGAGAAACGAAGGAATGATATACGGATTCCTGAATACCGATGAATCTCTTCTGTCGGAGCCATTTTGCCAGCTTTGATCTATACCTTCAAATGGCTGCCCGGTATTCTGCGCGAAAGCAATTGCCGTTAAGTTAAATAGCAATATCAGTAATGATGCTTGTTTCATGAAATTTGATTTTCTCTTTGAAGTGTATCTGATTTTAAAGGATTAAGTATAATGGGTATCTGTTCTGTGACAACATCACTGCGGTCTAAACCAAAGGCCTTCTCATCACTTTGACCAAGGTTCCTAAGGAAGAAATATGTATCCAGCAACAGACTTCTGCTGATACTCAGTTCACTTTCCACAGATATAAATTTCCTGAAAATTACAAACTTAAAATCAGGTTCATTGTTGTATCTGGTCGAACCATCGGGTCTGATATGCAGTTTAAGTTCCTGCTGTCTGACAAGATCCTGTACAATCTGTTTAAAATATATTTCTGTCTTCGGTTGGATTCTGAACCCGATGTTAATAGTAACCTTTATTACCTTGTCGTCTATTAATTCGTGAACCTGGTAAGACCGTGTATATGGAAATTCTGTCCGGTTGATATGAACAAACCAATATACATCAGCTCTTTTGGGTTTTTTTGCAAAAATCGAACTGATGATTCTTTCTTCGATTTCATTCCTGTTATTGGCCTTAGTCAGATAAATCAGGTGAGTGGCGAACCTGGGCAACATCGTGTCTTCGCTCAATTCCTGTATCATCTGTGAATGCTTACCAATATCGGTAAAACCTGTCAGCGTATTATTCACCTTTCTGGCTTTATACCAGATATACATGACCAGAAAAATAAAGAGTTCAAAAAAAAGAAACATCCATCTTTCCTTGATTTTTGCAACGTTTGCAACAAAAAATGAACTTTCGATTGCTATAAAGAATGCAAATACCGCCCAGACAAGAAACTTATTCCAGCGGAGTCTGAAAAAAAGAAAATAAGAGAGTAATACCGTCGTCATCATCATGGTTATAGTAATTGAAAAACCATACGCTGCTTCCATATGAGACGACGATTTAAAGTAAAGTATCATCATCACACAGCCTATCCATAAAATAGTGTTTACACTTGGAATATAAATCTGACCTTTAAGTTCGGTTGGTTGTCTGACCGTAACTCTCGGCCAGAAATTTAGGTTCATTGCTTCACTTATAAGTGTATAAGAGCCGGAAATCAGGGCCTGTGAAGCGATAATAGTTGCTGCTGTTGCAATGTTTATTCCAATAATCAGAAACCATTCCGGCATGAGTTCAAAAAAAGGATTTCTTCCTTCCAGCAAAGTGCCAGCTTCATTGCTTATCCAGGCTGCCTGACCAAGATAGTTAACCACCAGACAAACCTTGACAAAAATCCATGTTATACGAATATTTTTTCTGCCGCAATGTCCAAGATCCGAATACAATGCTTCCGCACCGGTCGTTGCCAGAAAAACTGCACCCAGCAACCAGAATCCACCGGGATACTTCATCAGTAATTGATAAGCGTATACCGGATTCAAAGCCTTTAAAACATCGGGATACTTCAGAATCTGAATAATTCCCAGTGTAAATAACATGATAAACCAGATTACCATGACAGGGCCGAATACACCGCCTACTTTTTGTGTGCCGAATCTTTGAAAAAAGAACAACAAACATAATATAGTTATTACAATCGGAACTGTAGGAATATGTTCAAGACCTTTGACAATAGTAAGCCCTTCAACAGCAGAGGCAATAGATATCGGAGGAGTGATTATACCGTCAGCAAGCAAGGTTGTAGCACCAAGTATTGTCGGGAATATCAGTTTTTTACCGTATCGCCTTACCAGAGCATATAATGAAAATAAACCTCCTTCACCCACATTCTCCGCTTTAAGTGTCAACCAAATATATTTAGCTGAAGTATGTAAAGCTAAAGT
>CAZRKA010000009.1:0-37818 GCA_964600345.1 uncultured Chitinophaga sp.
GCAGATAAGTTGCAGCCAGAAAATTTCCACCGGTATTTCTGAAAAGCAGAAAAAGCATGAGACAGAACAACATTGTAAACGGATAAATTATCCATGACAATGTATTTTCAATTTTTGGATTTAATGAATTAATGCCGGTATCCATAGCATTTAAGTTTGAATATTATTTTTTAATTGGAATGACAGGTAATATCAGATGTGAAGGAAAATCTTTTCCGCACAAAACAGTTTGTACAGCCTTTACCATTCCTTCAGGACTGATATTATTCCCGCTGTTAAAATTTCTTGAATATCTGGGGTAATTGCTCGACGAAACTTCAAGCCTGAGTAAATGACCTTTCTTAAATACATTACTTGTCGGGTTGAGTCTGATGCTTAACCTGCTTATACTGCGCGGCAGATAATCCTGCCTGACTATCCCTTCAGAAATATTCCAGGCATTACCGTCAGGATATACATCAGTCAACTTAGCGGTAAAATCTGTATTTAAAGCATCAGTTTTGACATAGAGCACAAGCTCAATTTGTCCGGTAATTTCCATATCCTCTTGCAAAACAGGTGTCGAAAACAATAAAACATCTTTTCTGTTCTGAATAGGATTCTGCACCATAGTACCCGAACGCTCCCCTAAAACTGAACCACCTATTGACGGTACCGGATTTGCAGGGTCGTATATATAGACCCTCGCCACATTTTCGCCTGCTGCTGTATCAAGTGTCCCTTTTTTGTCATTGTCATTTGCAACTCTTTCGTTCAGAAAAAATTTCCTGTATTCAGTTCTGGCAAGTGGAAATTCATTTTCGTAACGCCATTGGTTAATACCCATTACAAATAATTTAACAGGTGGATGTGGCTCCGTTCTGCGTCTCATAACATGCCTGTCAAACCAGTCAATTGAATACTCGACGCTCGACACTCTGTAGGGTTTATCCACATATCCATCAGGCATTGTAATGGTATTGGCATGACCCCATGGACCAATAACCAAAACAGAACCATTTCTTACCTCCTCGTTCGGATTTTGCTTCAAACCGTTCCAGTCGTTTACCATCGATTGCAGATACGGATCGAACCAGCCGGCCATCAGAAGAACCGGCATCTGAAGTTCATTGATTCGGTCTTTACCATCAATTCTGTTCCAGAAAGAATCAGTTGTATTATGCGCTACCCAGTCGTTATAGAATGGAATATCTGAAACGGCCGCATTGTCTATTTCAAATAAATTAAGTGTTTCATAAGCCGGCTTTAGTTCTTCATATTTAAACGGCGCATCCTGAGTTGTCCGTGATCTCACCGACCAGTACAAGGCTGTTTCGAGCGAAAATGCACCCGAAGGATAAAACATATCGTAATTACTCGAACTGCTTATATGAACAAGCATGGCATCAAGCCCTAATGATTTCTGGTCGTAAAGCACCCATTGGGTGTAACCGAAATATGAACCACCCCACATGCCGATTTTTCCGTTGTGCCACGACTGTTTGTTTATCCACTCAAGTGTGGCTATACCATCTTCACGTTCTGTTTTAAAAGGGATATGTACACCACCTGAACCAAATCGACCTCTTACTCCCTGAATTACCACATTGTAGCCTCTGCTTGCCCACATCTGCCCGAACACCTTTGACCTGAAACGGCTTTTTCCGTTATCGTCGAGCGGCACTCTTACCAGAATAGTTGGTGCGGTATCAATACCCTTGGGATGATAAATGTCTGCAATCAGGATTGTGCTATCGCTTAATTTCAATTCTGCTGCTGCAGTTCTTTTTACCCGGTACTCAGATTTACGCCAATCCAGATCCCGGATAAAATAAGATGTGGCAATACGCGAACAACTGTTCCCGAGCAATAATGTTGCTATAATAAAAATGATATACTTCAGAATATTCATGAATTATTTGATTTTAAATCCGCTCTCTGATAGAGCCCCAGCACAATGAGAAAAGAAGCCAGTACGAGATGAAAAACTATCGGAATGAGATGACCGGTCCAGCGCATTTCAGGATGCAGATACATGGTAACTGAATAACGCATCAACATGGATATAAAATAAATACATCCAAAAATCAGCAGAAAAACATAAACTGACTTTTTACTTTTTAATGTATTGTTTCCGACTCTAAGACAAATTCTGCCGTAAACAAACAGTATAATAATCTGGCAGATAAGCAGAAGCTCATAGGGCAATGTATTGCTGTGCCATTTATCAAATCCGGGTAAAAATGAGACTTCAGCGAACTGCAGAATAAACTGCATGCTGACTCTGAAAAGAAAAAGAAACAACAAAATGCAGAGTATGTTTCGGTAACGTATACTTTTATTCCTATCCATAATTAACTGATATCAACAATACAAAATTCCTGTAGATTATAATCATTTAATAACGGTTAATAATCTACATTTAAGTTTCAGATATCTATTTCCGTTCAGAACAAGAGAAAACTCGCTGCGGCTTTGCATAAAATCAGCAAATTAAGCCCTTGAAAATTAAAGTGAATGCAGTACACGCAAATTATTTTATCCATTTTAAGGAAATCTGCAAAACAAATACTTAAGGTTTAAGAATGACCAGAGATATCATATTTCAAATAAAAATCATAAAAAAAGATTGCCGTTTCAGATATATAAAGTCTATATGGCTATCTATTCAATAATTTTGTTGAATAGTTGAATTACACCTACCTTTGCATAATATTTCTTGTAATATGGCAAGCAGTGAACTTAAATCAAAGGTGTATAAGGAACTTGCAGGAGTGAGCCACGCCATCTCGAATCCAAAGCGAATGGAGTTGCTTGATGTAATGGCACAACGAATATGGTCTGTTGAAGAATTGTCGCGCGAAATATCTATGAGTGTCGCCAGTACTTCACAGCATCTGCAGGTACTTAAAACAGCCCGTCTGGTTGAAACAGAACGTCGGGGGAATTTTATAATGTACAAAATAACCGACGATGGTGTGCTGCGTCTGCTATCCGATGTCAAAGAGATCGCCTACCGCAACAATGCGCAGATCGAACGACTTATCAGTGATTACAAAAAAGATAAAAAGATACTCGAAACCCTCAGTCTTGATGAATTGCTTCACAAAAGCCGAAAACAAAAAATTACACTGCTGGATGTAAGGCCATCTGATGAATTTGAATATGGCCACATAAAAAACGCTATTTCAATACCGTTAAGCGACCTTAAAAAAAGAATGACTGAACTTCCTAAAAACAAAATGATTGTAGCCTACTGCCGGGGTCCTTTGTGTGTGATGGCAGGCGAGGCCGTCAGTATTCTGAAGCGCAATAAATTCAAAGCCATACAAATGGAAGAAGGTTACACCGAATGGAAACTTAAAAATGAATAATAACAACCAAGAAATTAAACTCGGTTTAAAAGAAAATCTAAGACAGTTTCTGCTCCTGATTATGGTCAATGGTTTTGTAGGCGGAATGATAGGCATGGAAAGGTCTGTATTGCCCGAAATTGCCGAGGCTGAATTCCATTTAGCCGCCAAAACTGCCATCTTATCTTTCATAGTGGTGTTTGGGATTGTCAAAGCACTTACCAACTATATTACCGGTGTTCTTACAAGCAGGTTTGGCAGCAGAAAACTTTTGATAGCCGGCTGGATTTTCGCCTTACCGGTTCCTTTCATTCTGATGTTTGCCGACAACTGGAATCAGATACTTTTAGCCAATGTCCTGCTTGGTATCAATCAGGGATTATGCTGGAGCAGTACTGTTGTCATGAAAATAGATCTTGTTGGAAATAAGAACAGGGGGCTTGCAATGGGACTCAACGAATTTGCCGGGTATCTTGCCGTTGCAGTGGTAGCATTTGCGGGCGGAATAACAGCAAGCACTTATGGACTCAGACCCTACCCATTTTACATCGGTGTCCTGCTTTCCATTGCAGGACTTCTCAGTTCATGGCTGCTTATAAAAGATACGACCGAGCACATTAAAGCAGAAGCGTTGATCGATACCGTAAAACCATTGAAAAACATTTTCATTGACACTACATTTCGCAATCGCAACCTGAGTGCAGTGACACAGGCAGGACTTGTCAATAACATGAATGACGGAATGGCCTGGGGTCTGTTTCCTATATTGCTTGCAGGCAGACATTTCAATCTTACCGATATCGGAATTGTCACTGCCGTTTATCCGGCTGTCTGGGGCATAGGTCAGCTGTTTACCGGCCGAATGTCTGATCATTTCTGCAAAAAAAGCATGCTGTTCTGGGGCATGGCATTGCAGGGAATTGCATTGTTAATGTTTCCCTTTGCATATACATTGCTTCATTTTATAGCCTTGGCAGCGATACTCGGCTGGGGAACTGCAATGGTATATCCTACATTTCTCGCTACGGTTGCAGAGAACACTAATACTGCAGACAGAGCGGCAAGCGTTGGTATTTTCAGATTGTGGCGCGACTTAGGTTATGCAATCGGAGCTATTCTTACCGGAATCATTGCCGATGCATTTGGTATAGGTATTTCTGTGATTATAATCGGTGCAGTAACTCTTGCCTCGGCACTGCTCATAGAAAAAAGAATGCGCTGTTCTTCAGAATCTCCCAAACTCACAGATTTCTTATTCAGAAAAAAGAAAACTTTATGCCATGAAAGTTCATTAAACACAAGCGGAACTCTCAGCCTTGCATGCTAAGTACAGGGAAATCTCCGATTCATCATACGGAAAGGGAGACCAGGTTCTTATAGAAATTATCTAAACAGAATTTTGTACTTAAATACTCAAATCTGAGTAAAGAAATATTAAGGGCTTTTATAACATACCAACAAACTTAACTTACTGCGGCACAACGAGCATTACTTCTGAGGTAATTTCGTTGACATACCAAAGTCTGCTGTGCTTATCTATCTTGACTCCTATGATGCCGGGGTTTCCTGTTGCAAGCTTATCTATCAACTCGCCGGTATTGGCATTAAAACAATAAATGTCACCGCTGGTATAATCAGATACAAAAAGTCTGTTGCCGTTAATTTCTATTCCGCAGGGATTTTTAAATCCAAAGCTTGATGAAACCACTATCTCCCATTTGGCTCCGGCAAATTCCCAGTGCTGGGCGAGCATCTCGTTAATCAGCGGAAGCTCGTCTTTTTTATACCCTGTGGTGATATCCATTCTAAGTATTCTCTTGTTGCCACCATCAACGATATACAACCATTTTTTATCCTTGTCGAGCACCAGATGAGAAGGTAGTTCAGACTGATTTCTGGTCACTTTTACTTCTTTAAATCTGTGAATGATGCCATCGCTGTGATCGTCCATACCCGGACCGTGGTCTTTGGCAAAATCGTAGCGAACTATATGTTGATGATATGAATCGTATAACCAGTATATATTATCTCTTTCAGCTTCTATTCCCATTGAGAAAGGACTGCCGTGCAGCATGTCCATGTGACTGCCGTTGCCACCTGAAGGTTTTGCGTAAATATTAAGATCAGACGACCAGAGTGTTGGTCCTGTAAACGTTCCGCTGCCGTAATTAGCGTCGAGAATATTCGGTGAAGTAGCCCAGAAACCATTGTTGCTGAATGAAATTGCTGATGGATTAGCCATAAAGTGCAGTGCATTTCCATCCTGCCTGTAATCATAAGCCTGATTTTGCATACCGGCATTGGTGAGCATTACAGTAGAACCGCCGTAAATATCGCCCTTGTTCAATATCCAGAGTTCATTTTCCCTTAGCGGATTAAAATCCAGATCCTGCGGAGTCTGAATCATCTGACTGCTACCTGCAATAAGTCTGAACACAGGTGCTTTTTTACCGTAATCAGCTTCAGGTGCCGCGGCATAAAATTCGGGAATGTCGTTCTTAAGTGCAGGCTGAGAAACTTCTTCTTTTTTCTTACATGCCTGAAACACGAAAACTACTGAAAGAAAACAAATCGTTTTATTCATTTTTAATACAATTAATTGGTTATAATAAGACAAATATACTCTAATCTTTGTTTTCACGAATATTTAAACCCCTTGATATGCAGAGAGACTTGTGTTTCAGAGGAATAAAATTCCGCTGCCTGTGACTTACCGCAATAATAATTGTAATTACTTAATTTTAAATCCTTAAGTATTGCAAACCGGAAATTTTATATATTATTGCATTCAATAAATCAATTTAAAATAAAAATGGAAATTCAAAAAGTCGACATGTTCATCATGGCTAACGGCAAATTCTTCGAACAAAATCAGGTTATACAGATCAGAGAGCGTCTGCTGGCACTTGACGATTCTAAATGGCCCTTATTGCAAACCCTGCAATTTAAAGATCCCACAACCAGTATTATAGTATCCATTCTGATTGGCGGATTGGGAATCGACCGATTCATGATAGGGCACACCGGCCTTGGTGTGGGAAAACTGCTTACCTGTGGCGGACTGGGCATCTGGACCATCATCGACTGGTTTTTAATCAAAGCAGCCACCAAAGAAGTAAACATGTCCAAAATACAGCCTTTTCTTCATTGACCGGCCTAACCTATAAAAAAAAGTTAATTCTTCTGCTTGCCGCATTGGCGACAGGGTATGTCTGGCTTGCCTTTAATCATTTTCACATCCGTCATACCGGTGTTGAAAGCGGAATAACGGTGTGTATGTTTAAAAACATCAGCGGCATACCCTGTCCTTCTTGCGGGACCACACGTTCCATACTAAAACTTCTTGAAGGTGACTTTAATGCATCGCTATATATCAATCCTCTCGGAATTGCGGTATTTATCCTGTTAATCAGCTTTACAATTTTGCTTATCACCGAAATAGTACGAAGAAAAAACACTCTGCCACTTCTGGCAAACAGGATAATTTTTTTCATCCGCAAACCAAAATTTGCAATACCATTAATTTGCCTGATGACTATCAACTGGGTCTGGAATATATTTAAATCGCTATGAATCTAACAAGTGAATTTGTTTATCTTCCGGATGATGATGAAGCAGAAAAAGCATCAAACAGCTATCTAATGTCTCTGATAGTAGTAATGGTCGGGATGCCTTTGCCCGTTCTCAATCTCATCGCTTCGATAGTATTCATGATTGCCAACCGCAAATCCACTTACTTTGTCCGCTGGCACTGCACCCAGGCACTGCTGTCACAGTTAAGCCTGTTTTTTTTCAACAGCTTCGGCTTCTGGTGGACTGTATCCATACTGTTTTCAGACAAAATCGTTAACAACGATTACCTTTCTTACATGGCGGTGCTTATTCTGATTAATATCACCGAATTCGTTGGCACCATCTTCGCTGCTATACAAACCCGCAAAAGCAGACATGTTTCATTCTGGTTTTTTGGAAGCTTTACCGATATGATTTGCCGAAAATAAAATGCTGAATAAAACTATACTCCAGGGCATTATACTGCTTGCCGTTTTATACGGACTATTCTACAGCGCCGGTCGCGTCGACTGGATGAAACGTCTGGGCGTACCCGAAATCTCCGCTTCGACTGAAAAGAAAATAGGAGATTTATTCTGGGAAAGTATAAGTCAGACAGAAGAAGAAATTACTACCGACAGTGTCACTGACAGGGTAAATAATCTGATTGAAATTCTCAGACTCTCCAATAATTTTTCGGCTAATGAACTGAAAGTACATGTAGTCGAAAATCCCATCAACAACGCTTTTGCCATGCCGGGCGGACATCTTGTAGTTTACAGTGGACTGCTGGATATCTGCGAAAATGACGAGGAACTCGCAGGTGTCTTATGTCACGAAATGGCACATATCCGTAAAAAACATGTGATGAAAAAACTCAGAAACGAAATAGGTCTATCATTACTATTAACAATAGGCACCGGCAACAGCGATCCCGGGCTCATTCGCCAAACAGTCAAAATGCTGGGATCAAAAGCTTATGAAAGAGACATGGAAAAAGTAGCTGACCTGACTGCTGTTGATTATATGCTCAACGCAAAACTTGACCCTGAAGGATTTGTTTCCATACTCGAAAAATTTGCAGCAAACGAAAAAAAATCTGATACAGACACCATCTCAGAATGGATCAGTTCACACCCCGATACAGGCGAAAGAATTGCCTACATCAGGGATAAAATCAATCATACTGCAAAAAGGTAAACTAAGCTGACTGATTATTGACAGACTAATCTGAGTCTCATTGAAATGATATTAGACCGGATATTGAAATTATCAGAAGCTACCTTAAAAGATTATTTTAGCGGGTTTCCATATATTTAAATTAGACTTGCCACTCGAAGAAACCAATACCGGAAGTAAGTCAGGGTAATGATAATAACAAAGTATATATGAATAAGAAGCCAATTAGTGAAGCTGGCAATATTGAGATTGCTTTTACTTTTTCACCTCTTCTGTTTTCACTGTAATCTCGTTCACTATCTTATCCAGTTCGCGTGAGGAATTTCGTATAACTTCTGTCAGATAAGCCCTGCCACCTTCGTCTGTTTCTGCTTTCAGAAGTTCTACAGAACCCATGATTCTGGCAAGAGGTGCTCTTACCACATGAGACTGCATCCAGGCAATCTCTTTCATCACACTGTTCTGATGCTCAATGTGCTTGATATAATCATGCTTAACAGTCACATCCTTGAGATAGAGCGAATAGCCATCGGTCTTTTTATATACACTTACTTCACACCAAATCTTCAGTTTTTCTGAATAGAATTCGAATGCATAAGAACTCCGGGTAAACAATTCGGCATTAAATTTACCTTCTATATTGGCCCTTGTCTTTTCGTTCATCATTTCAAAAATATTCATACCGATGATATCCTTATAACTGATATGAAACATCTCCTCAGCTGCCGGATTGAAAAATGTCACATGCCAGTTTTCGTCGCAGGCAATAAAAGCATCCCTGATACTTTCAAGAAGTTCTCTTCTTTCGTTTTCCGATTTAACAAGCTTGTCTATGTCCTGAGTAGCGCCATAGATAATGGTATCGTCCTTCTCGCGAAATGCACACCCGGTAATTCTAACCCATAATTCGCCTGCATTAGCCTGAATAATTTTCAGCTCAAGATCAAAACTCTTCATCGTTGCCACGCTGTCCCTGATCAGTTCATCTAAAATGTGCGCATATCCCGGGCTGCACAATTTCAGCATTTTATCAAGATTCATTGGCACCGTCTGTTCTAAACCGTATATCCTCCTGCAAATCTCAGTCATAAATACTGTGTCCTTATCAGGGTTATAAGCCCAGCTGCCAATTCCTGCACTTTCCTGTGACAGTTCCAGCATTTTTTCGTTGATATTGAGTTTACTTATTTTTTCGTCGACCAATCTTCGCAACACCACAGGCTGTCTGTAAAGATAAGCCGCAAAAATACCGGAAACCAGAGCTATGATGAACCCGAAAATGCTTAAAGGTAAAAGCGATATCAGAGAAACATTTTGCTTTGGTCTGACGTATATCTTCCACTCGCCGGCGGTGACATTCAGAACCTGGTATTTCTCTTTTGCCAGATCGAAATTCAAGCCACTTATCAAATGTTCTTCTTTCCGCGTATTCGGATTTATCTTGGTCAGTTGAAACTCAAGTTCCGGATCATAAGAAGGTTTTAAACCCGTTCGTTGCAACAATGTATCAAAGTACATGACGACAGCAGAAAATCCCATGAAAACCGAATCCCTGAATATGGGCATTCTCCCTACCACACCATTACCACCTTGTTTCAGTTCAAAAGGTCCGGCAAAGAACATCTCTCTCTTTTCAATTGTTTTATAAGCTTCCTTATTCCTGTTGCTGTCCTTCAGGATATCGTATCCGATAACGGGTTCATTGCCCTTTAAAGGATAAACCTGCCTTATGGTCCCGCCTTCAACGATCTCAACCGCAGCAATGACATCATGTGATCTGAGCAGGGCTTTTCCCATACTGTTAAAATCATCCGGAAAACCGTACTTTTCGACTATATAATTCAGCGCATTGCTTACAGCATAACACTCAGAGAGACTTTTCTGAAATTTGTCGTTGGCCTCCTGCAATGCCAGATTGAGTTTATTGATTTCGTTTGATCGCCTGAGCTGATATACCAGCACAACAGGCAAACCCGCCAGCAACAAGGCGATAATGAATACCGAGATACCAATCAGGTGGTGTTTTTGTAATATTTTCATATCGTGTTTTCAAGCTGTACAGTCATTAACCGGACACCATTTTAGTTTTCAATAGATGGCCTGCTGCACCAGTAATTTGAATACGAAAATAAAGATTTAAAATTAATTAATAGTTATGTCGATACACTGAAGCAGGCGGCTCCGTCTTTTACTGATTAACCTGAAAGACCTGCCAAATCGGAATCGACATAAAAAGACACCATCCGGTCTAATCAAAAGAAAGGCAATATATCAGCCAACGAATAGAAATTATCAGGTTTCAACTGAGAGCCTGTTCACATTCAATAAGTCAGAAATCCGACTGCTGCTATCAGACTGTCATCTCGAATACTCCTCCCCTTGCTTTCGTTTACAAGCGAATTAAGTTCATTGACTTTGACGATATTGACATCGTTCAACAATCTGTTGTCAGGATTTATAAGTGGGGTGTATTCAGATGAAACGTAAAAAAATGGTTTTTTATTAACTTTCGAAACAGGTGCAATATTTACAAAAATGGTATCTCTTATTAACTGCGGCAATAACTTTACAGTTTCAACATAAACTGTATCTTTCATACTTGCCATTAAAGTGCTATTATCGGTTTTCCCGGGTTTAAAAAAGATCCAGGAAACACCGGCGCTTAAAATTAACACAGCAGCGTATCGAAACATATTCCCCCAATTAAATACTTTACCCGTTGGTTTATCCGGAAATAAAGCATCAAATTCTTCGAGCAGATTGGCCCGTACTTTCTCTTTGCTTTCGTGATTTTTATTTTTGACATGCTTACCCAATACAGACAAGGTGTGATATAAATCGTTGTATTCAGATGCAGTGTATTGACTTAATACCAGTTGTTTTTCATCTGCATCTAAATCACCGAAAGCCTTTGTTTCGAGCAATTGCATGATTATGGGATCGGTTTCATTATATTGTTCCATCGCGGTAGGGTTTTAATTGTTTACTGAGTTTTTTGAGCATGTAAAATAAACATGATCTGACTGAACCTTCGGGCATTTGCAGGAGACCGGCAATGTCTTTAAGACTCATGTCGTGATCAAATTTAAGTGTGAAAATATTATTTTCTTTTTCCGAAAAACTTTCTCTGGCTAATCTTATTTCTTTCATCAGAATTTTGTAATCGAAATTTGTTTCGCCGTCATATTTGTATGCTTCTGATGCGGCTTGTGCGGGCTGTAGATTTACATTTCGTTTATTTTCGTCTCTGATCCGGTTTTTACAAATGTTGGCGGTTATAGTAAACATCCAGGTTGAAAACCGCTTGTTCTGATCAAATTTTTCGCGGTGTTTCATGAGTCTGATAAAAGCCTCCTGCACGCAATCCTCAGCTTTCTGAACATCTCCTGTATAATTAACCGAAAAGTTAAGCAGGCGCTCGAAATACCTTTCGTACAACAATTCGAATGCATGCCGGTTTCCGTTTGTCATTTCAGAAACCAGCATTTCATCCGTGTAATCCTTACGCGCCATCAATTGCAATTTCAATTAATTTTCGCTGTCAAACAAACCTTTGATTTCTTCTGTGTTATTGTTCACTGCGGCAATTCGCATGGCCAATGCTTTAGCATCCTCAGCCTTTTTCAAATCACCTGACAGTTTGTAATGTGCATACAGTTTTACCAGCGGCACCAGGTAATTGCAGTTAAGCGCATTAACCATGGAGATAGAAATCTCCTGATAAAATGGATTGCTGATATAATCGAGCTTATAAACCGATTCGAAATGATACTTCATGATGGCAATATTATCAAGTGTCTTTTTACTGTATCGGTAACACAATCCGATCAGATAAAGATCTGAGACAATGTTTTTGAAATACGAAGGATCTACGGTCAAACCGACATTTACAGGAATATTCTTTTTGTTTGAAGCGATATACGGTATTATCTCGTTTCTGAATTTCTCAAGACTTTCGTTGCTGAATTCAAGTCCGCCATCCCACTGCTTCAGACCAAGATTTTTCAGCACTCCCAATCTGTAATCGTTTATGTAAAGGAGATGCAGATTGACAACATTGACATCCCTTCGTATGCCCATTGCCTGCAGCGCCAGCAAAGAATAAGTGTCATTATCTCCCATTGTAAATAAAATGGCGTTTTGTTCACAGCTAACAAGTACATTGTAATTGTAATACATCATACCGGCCGAAATATTGCCCGAGCGGTACAACTTCATCATACTCTCATCAGTCAGTTTCCGGTCGTTGCTAAGTATCCCCTGTACGGCAATCATATCCAGATGCTCCCAGCGGTCTTTTCCCAGTTCCGTGGCTTTCTTCAGATATTCTATCTTTTGAAGGTCGTTGCCGGCATGCATGTAAGCCACCAGATTATACTGATAGGAATTGGGCACTGCAATGGCCATGTCTGCAATGACGGCTTCAATCCATTTTTGCTTTTCTTCATATGTTCTTTTATCGGCTGTATCACATTTCGAGAGGTTGCGGTGACAGCGATAGTAATGCAACCAGGCCTCTGCATTGCTTTTGTCCTTATCTATTTCGGCCTTCCATAGTTTCATCTGTTCGCGGTACCATTCCAGCGGTTTGAGTTCTCTGGCAAAACTGTGAACGTATTCCGGCTTTTGAGCATTTGCAAGTATGCCGCAGAACAGCATCAGGGATATTAGAATTGTCTTTTTCATGATATTTTACCCCATTATACCCATAAAGCTTAAAAACGTTCAAAGGGAAGGGAAATATTTTTGAAAGTGGATAATAGAGTGAGTGTTAAAAAGAGAATGAGGATTATAAGCGGGGACCCAGATCCCTTACCGAGCGTATACCCTTGTAAATAAAAATCAGTCCTATAAACTCTGTTATATACAATACATTGGTATACCCGATTTTAGCATAAATACCGCCTATAACGGTCAACATAGAGCCGAAGAATACACTCAGACTGGCCATGAACCTCGCTTCGCGGTTAATCTGATAAAAATACTGATTGGCAGAATACGCAGCCCATACCACCAGAAAGGCCGATGAATAAATATTAATGAACGGAGAGAAATACCTTACCCATTGCCAGTCAAACATTTCGCCTGTCATGCGTTCTACCGTTTCCGGGTCAATGGTAATAGGCGATTTGATTATGAAGAACATGGCAATGGCATTGTAGACTATCCAGAAACTGGTGCTGAAATCGCCGAATTTTCTGGGCATAAACATATAAACCATTCCCTGAGCCAGCGGGAATCCGCCCCATATTGCACCAATGATATACCAGAACCTGAAGTTTATCTCATTCCAGGCAAATAATATGTTGATGCTTTCGGCCATAGTACCAAGACAATAAAAAGCCAGCCCGATAGTCCACCACAACAAATGCGGACTCGGATTACGCCTGTAATGCTTGGACATCTCGACTGCAAATATCAGTGCCAGCGAACTGGTCAGTATCGGTATATACTCAAATATACGGGTCATTTACGGGTGCAAAATAGTAAATTGGGAGGATAGATGAAAGAAAGACTAAAGACTAAAGACTAAAGATAAAAGCTTGCCCTGTGGCGTGCGACGAAGGAGCTCTGCCACGGGGATGAAAGCTTGCCCCGTATCGTTACGCCTAAGGCGGATCTGATACGGGGACTACCCACCTTCGCTGAAGCTACGGTGGGCAAGGAAGATGGGGTGGCGAGAGGCTGTACGTTTCATAGAGGAATAGGCGTTAACTATCGCAATGCATGGTGTCAATTATTAGACGACTAACCATCGACTTCAGTCGGTGGGAATCGCCACCGCAATGATTTTTTAATGTGGCATCATCGCAGACCTGAATGATTCTTAGGTGCCGCACCTCGCACCCCGTAATACTATTGATGTTGGTCTTATGACCGACATCCCCCTCAAAGGTAAGAAAGCTTGCGGCAAGGGAATTGAAAGCCGGTACATACATAAAATTTTCGACCATTACTTTCAGGTATAGCCAAATCATAGTGATTTGCTTACAACACGCATCAAATCCATTTACTGATCTTCATCAGTATACAGTCTTAAATAGAACTAAGTTGTAAATTTACAGCAAATAAATAAACAATGTCATGGTTAAAAATGTACATATCGTTCCGCACGGAGATGGCTGGGCGGTAAAAGTCGAAGACAATAAAATTGCCAGTAAAATTACTGACAGTAAAAAAGAAGCTGAAGACATCGGACGTCAGATGGCAAAAGACCTTCATTCCGAACTCATCATTCACAGACATGACGGCAGCATTCAGGATTCTGACAGCTACGGAAACGATCCCAATCCACCAAAGGATAAAGTGCATTGATTTCTTGCTTTGTCGGATAAACAATTAACGTTTATTCACTTTTCTGATCATAGACTGGTACTATTATCTCAGCAAAGTGAAAGTCACAGCATACTGCCCTATCTCACCATTATAGGGTATCAGGAATATCCTGCACAGATAAACACCCTGCGGACAAGGATTGCCCATATATGTACCATCCCATTCAGCAGAAGGATCACTGCTTTCAAACAATTTCTCTCCCCAGGAGTTGAATATTTCAAATCGGTACTTTTTGACATAACCCTTCATGACAGGAAAGTAAGTATCATTGATTATATTGTTATTGGGACTGAATGCAGTCGGCAGGTGGAAACTGAATTCGGGATAAATTAAGCCTGAATTTTTATAAGCAGTGTCAGAACAGGCTTCTGCATTTGTAACAATCAGCCTGAAATTGAAACGTCCGCTGTCGGCATATCTGAATACCGGATTCTTTTCAGTGCTTTGTTCTGATAATGTTTCCCATTGATAAGTCATGATATTGCCTTTTGAATCATCCTTTAACTGCAGAACGATCATGCCGTCCTTGTCGTCGGGCAAACGCAGGATTTTGAAATCAGCCACCGGTTTAGGCCTCAGTGAAACTGAATTGTTCACCTGAAGTGTATCTGCACAGCCATATTGACTAACACTGATCAGAGTTACATCGTATACACCTGCCTGAGGATAATAAACCAACGGATTTTTTTCGCTGCTGTACCTGCCCGATCCGAAATCCCACTGATAAGATCTTATCTCTCCCCTGTCTATTTCGGAAACATTGGTGAACAAAACCGGCTCCGGAAAACAAGGGTTGTTATTGCTGAACATGCTGCGCGGATGAGGGTGTATCTGAACAGTTCCGTATACCGTATCACGGCAGTCATTTTCGGAAATGGTCGTCAGCACAGGTCTGTATGTCCCGGTGTCAGCATAAGTATGAACCGCCTTAACTGTAGAATACAAATTGCCATCGCCCATATCCCACACAAGGTTCCGTGTTCTTTTTGGCAGTGGTGGTTGAATCAGTTCCAGTTCAAATAGGTTGCCTTTCAGACACTGAGAATCATCAGAAATAAACCTGATACCGCCGCCACCCCTTTTTTCCAGATACACCTCCCTGCTGACAGTATCCGTACAGCCAAAACCGGATACTACTGCCAGACGGATGTTATGTTTTCCTTCATTGTTTATTTTTAAACCAATCAGATCCCGGCTGTAGAAATCATCATTACCGAAATGCCAGGTATTTGCCTGTGTTCCATATAAAGCCGGTGTCGTGTTAATAAGGTCGAAGCTGTTTGAGTTTAAACATTGTGCCGTATCATTGATGCTAAATCCGGCCACCGGATGCGGCATCAGCACCACTGTTTTCACAGTCGAATCTGCACAGCCATGTTCGGTTTCCACTTTTAACTTTACTATATATTCCCCGCTTACCCCGTATTGCGCATTGAAATTAGTATCAGTATTTTTCATTCCGTTTCCGGCATTCCATTCAAAATACATGTCGCCAAACACACTGCTGCTCTTATTGATGAATCTGAAAAGATTATTCCTCAGACATTGCGAATCATTTTCAATTTCAAAATCCACCTGCGGCGGCGCAGCCACAATCAGTTTGCGAATGGCTGTATCGGCGCAATTATTAAGCGAAGAACTGACAAACAAACTGCAGAGATACCCACCATATTGCCCGTAAGTATGATCCGGAGTCATTTCCCCGTTGTTGCCATTGCCATCTCCCTTACTCCAGCGATACGATAAAGTTGACATGGCCGAAAAACTGCTTTCATTTTTAAAACTGAACAAATTGCCGTCTAAACACTGCTGTGTATCGTTGATGCTGAAATCTGCAAGTGGTCTTTCAAGCAGCACTATTCTTTTTTCGAATGAATCGTTACAACCATGATCGGTACTCAGCTTTAGTTTCAGTCTGTATTCGGCCGAACGGTTCGGATAGCGTTTGTCTGATGGTTCACTCTCAACAGAACTGCTGTTGTCGCCGAAATCCCAGAAGTAGTACAGATTGCCGTATTTAAGCGTACTCTTATTGATGATGACAAAATTGTTTCGTTGCCAGCATTGACTGTCATTAGGTATTTCAGCCAAGGCATGTGCCTGCGGGTGGGTAATCAAAAGAATGTTACTGCTGTCTGCACAGCCCTTATCGGAGTAAACTTTCATGCGCACATAAAAACTATCCTCAGCATTGTAAACATAATCCAAAACATCCCTGCTGTTAATCGTATTACCGTCGTCCATTACCCATTCGTATCGCACTATGCTGCCCGCAATGATGTTACTGCGATTCTCAAGATCGAAACTGTGGCCTTTGAAACACTGAGCAGTCTTAAGCGTGTAAATTCCGGCTTCGGGACTGGCATTTAACTGAAGCAGGCCATCAGCAGTATCCCGGCATCCTGCCAGCGAAGTCACTTCCAGTCTTATCGGGTAAGTACCGTGCTGACTGTATGTTTTACCGCTGATATCTTTTGCGCTTATTCCTCTGCTGTCGCTCAAATCCCAGCTGAATGAAATAATTCCGTCGCTGATATCTGAGTTATTAATGAGATCAAACGAATGACCGTTATAGCATTGAGTGTCGTTGTTGATACTGAAAGCTGCCACAGGACTTGGAAGTACTGTAACTGTTTTTCTGAAGGTGTCTGTGCAGCCATATTCAGAATTTGCAATCAGTTCGACCTGATAGCTGCCTGCGGCAATATAGCGCTTGCTGCCGGGATGCCTGCTGTCTGAAAAGCTGCCGTCGCCATTAAGCCATTTATAGGAAACAATGTTTCCCTTCTTAATGGTAGAACTGTCAGTAAAAATGAACTTGTTTTGATTGAAGCACATCGTATCGACCGATGTTCTAAAAAATGCCTTTGGCTCGGGCATAACCCATAACGGCTTGCTGATACTATCGCGGCAAGCAAACTGAGAAACAATTGTGAGTCTCATGGTATAATTTCCGTCTGCACCAAATTGTCTCGAAGCCAGATGCTCTGAAGTATCTGTATTGCCATCGCTACCGGTCCAGATATTATAGCTGATGACATCATTTTTCTGAGAGCGGTTGCTCAGCGAAAAATTATGCGGCCTGAAACACTGTGTGTCCTGATTGATGTCAAAAGCGGGCAAAGACTGCGGATGCACCCTTACGATTTTTACAGCACTGTCGGAACACAACCCGAGCGAACTCACTTCTAAAACGAGTCTGTAATTGCCCGCATTGGCAAAACTATGTTTGAGAACTGTATCGACACCAGCGGGACTGTTGTTGATTTTCCAGCTTCGATTTATCAGTGAATCGTTGGAACCCGAACTGTCTCTGAACATAAAACTGTTGCCTCTGAAACACATGGATGTATCTCCTGTCTTTATTTGTGCTTTTACTTTATATGAGCGAATGACGACGGTATCGCTCAATCGGCAGTAGGCAGAATCCAGGACCTTCAATATATAGGTTCCGGCTGTGTTTACAGTTATTGATTTATTCTTGCTTCCATTATTCCATTTATACTCCAGATAATTTCTGTGGCTGCTCAATGTTCTGGAAAATGAGTTTGCATTGCAATATGCAGTATCGTTGCCTATCCGGGGATCCACCAGGCGGATTTCTATTTCCTTCACCACCGTGTCTCTTTTGTTTTTCAGAAAAGATATCATGCGCACTTTATAAATACCCGGTAAACTGTATCTGTGTCTGGCGCTGTCCCTGCGGTTCGAAAAATTAAGTTTGCCCGAAGCAGAATCACCAAAATTCCAGTGTACAGAATCGGAAGTCTTGCGGACCGTTATAAACAGTGTTGTGTCGTTGATACAATTCCGGGAATAATTAAAATCATTATTAAGTATAAACGACTGTATGAAATTCGGCAATCCTATCCTTGCCACTCTGCCTGAACCAAGCGAAAGATAATTGTTCTGAAACCTGCTGTTGCTGCCCATGCTGTCGGGAGCGTGCAATACCGCCATGGCATTGCTCCCCGACTGGCAGATGTATATTTTCTTATCGGGCCCCATCTGTATGCAGCCTTTGGTATTGCTGCCCGAGCTTACTACGCGCCTCGTCCCTCTGATTGTAGCGGCATTGCCCGAACGCAGGTGGTACTGGTAAATATCCGGACCATTAAATGAGGCTGTATACAAAAAAGAATCCTTGAAGGAAAATTCACACGAATAGGCAGAGGTTTGTACCCCCGACCAAGCCAGTGTGCGCGGATTGCTCACCACACCGTTGTTTGGATTGAAATCGAAAAGTTGTATGGTTGTATCGTTGGAACCACCGCCGAGTGTAGTACATAATAATTTGCCGTTATGAGAGGCTTTCAGATAACCGAAACGGTTGTTGCCGGTATAGCGCATTCCTGTCGCAGAAATTACAGGTGTAAGATTGAGACCGGTGTCTGACAAGAGGTAAGAAAAGAACCTGTTGCTGTTAAGCTCGTGAGTAATCACCCAAACATTATAGCCATCTGCATGGTTTACCGCAGTAATCTGTTCTTTCGAAACGGTATTGATCAGACTGTTCTTTACTACCACCGAACCAAGACCGCTGCTGCGTTTCATGTCTACAATCGAATATCTGAAATTCTTGCCGCTTGTATTCTGCCAGTCGGGTATGGTAAACACATAGTAGAGCGAATCGTTGCCGGGCATGGGAACTATAACTGCAGACTGGGCAGAAATAGCATCACCCAGCAGACCGGTGCCGTTGCTCATGGCGCTGTGGTTGCGGTTGTATATCGTAATGCCGTTGGTGTAGAACAGTAACCTTCCGGAGGTATCGGAAATAGAAGCCACACCTTCATTCGTAGACATAGCTGAATTGGTAAGTGCAGAAGGCGAAGTTGTATTGAAAGTAATGGCTGCATTATTTCCGAAATACCAGTTATTGGCCTGCTTCTGTGCCTGCAACTTAATAGCTGCAGTGGCCAGAAGCAAAGTCATCAATATACAGGCTCGTTTCATATCGAATAATCAATCGTATTCTTAACAGCCCGCCTGACTTCCTGCAGACTGAATAAATGCGGCTTAGTGACAAAGTTATACATTTTAGCAGAATCACATCTTTTTCCATCAAAATTTTACCGTTTGATGATTTAGAAAGATGGGATTCAGAATAATAGACGCAGAATTGGGAAAAAGGTGACGGAGGGGATAGATGAAAGCTTGCCCTGTGGCGTGCGACGAAGGAGCTCTGCCACGGGGACTAAAGTTTCGGGATGTGAGGTTAGAATAACAATTAAAATTGAATTCTGTTTAAAAACACAAATTCGTATTACCCGCGGCTTCAGCCGGGGGTAATGCAATAAACGGATTGCGCTTTAGCCCCTGTCTGGGTATATGTGTTTTAAAAAAATAAAAGGCAGCGGTTTGCAAATTGACGGCTAGTAAGTTATTAAATTCTGCTGCGAACTTTCGTATCATACAAACTTTGTGTCCATTGTGTCTTCCTTGTGCATTCTTTGTGCAATTGGTTTTCCGGTTTTTTATGCTTTCCGGCATAAAGACAGATTTTGTATAAAGGCATAAAACACAAAGCACACCAGGAAAAACCACACGAAGTTCACAAAGAAATAACTCCGTGTCCTTCGCGACTTTGTGGTTTATACTCTCCGCTGCAAACTTTCACTGTAAAACAACTTAGCGTCCTCCGTGCATTCCTTGCGCTCTCCGTGTTATGGCTCACCGGTTCCCTATATGCCGCCAGGCATCAAAGAGAATTATTAAATGAAACTTTTAAGCACAATGACCACAAAGTAAAAACCACGCTAAAATCAAAAAATGGAGTGTAACATCTTTAGTCCTCTTTATTTACCATCCCAGACTGGCATCCTATTTGTGCCAATACCGGAAGCAAGACAAACTATGAAAATACTTTTAACGGCAATTCTTCTGTGCGGTTGCTCTGCCGGATATGCGCAGCTCCGCGAGGGCAGTTTTAACATCAGCAGTTCTACTAGGCTTGGCTCTGAAGATGATGAATATCAATATTTCCCCCTGCCTGCCAATTCATTGGAAAGTCAATACAATTACACTTACCGCAACCTGAATATCAACGTCGGGATACATTATTTCCTTAAAAGAAATTTTTCAATCGGCTTGCAAACAGGCATCAATTACAGCAACTATACCAGCCTAGAGAAGCGCCTCAATGATACCACTTACTTAACGAGATACAATTTCAGTATTCCAATGGATATTGTATTCAGTGTTTATCATCCAATCAAACGCAATTTCTATCTGAGGAATCAATTTACCCTGGGAACAAGCTACCATAAAACCCTCATTAATAAAACAGATTTCAATTTATCCGGAAACGCCTATTATGCATCCTACAACTTCGGTTTTATGTGGTTTCCCGGCAAAAGGATTGGCATCAATATGGCACTCGGCGGATTTGGTTTTAATCACTACAGATACAAGAAACCGGTCTTTTTAGGAGATGAAACAATTAAAGGTGTGAGTGCTGTCAACTTTTCACTTAATACTTCAGAATTTATCATAGGCGTCAATTACTTTTTCGGACAATAAAATTATTCAATAACAACAACGTATGAAATCAAAAACTACAAATACCCTTTTAGTCATACTCACCATAACATTTGGCAATTATATTAAAGCGGAAATTCCACAGGGAAGAAAAAGCATTGGCGGAGCCCTGAGTTTTAGCGCAAACAGACAATTAGCAACACATACATACAACAATTCAAGTGTCACTCATATACCAAGAAAATATTTCAACTACAGTGTACTGCCCGAGTTTGCACTGTTTATCAGACCTAATCTAAGCATAGGCGTAAATGCAGGATACATGCATTTTGTCAGTCATGAGTACTATCAGGGGTTCAAACAAAAATCAAGTAGCTCCATAGAATCCAGAATTCCTGCAAACATTATCTGCAACAAATATTTCGACCTTTCAGGTGAATTTAGTTTCTGGGCAGGTGTTAACGCCGGACTTGCTTTTTCAAAATACAAGGTTACCAATAACATACTTACACCTCAGCCCGACGTTATTAAAACGGATGGTTATACCATTCAGGCCGGCCTGCAATTTGGCTTTATCTGGTTTCCGGTTCAAAAAATCGGAATTACTCTGGGCGTAAGCGGCATGGGTTACGAAAAAATCCGCGATGATGAAGTATCTGTTTACAACTCACGCCGGACTACAAAGACAGACAATTTCCATTTCAATCTGAATGTAGCAAGATTATCGCTGGGGATTAATTACTTTTTAAACGTTAAGTGAAGAGATTGAATAATTTATTATTGATAAATTAAATTCTGCTTAGAACTTTCATATCTTTAAACTTTGTGTCCATTGTGTCTTCCTTGTGCATTCTTTGTGCAATTGGTTTTCCGGTTTTTTATGCTTTCCGGCATAAAGACAGATATTGTATAAAGGCATAAAACACAAAGATCACCAGGGAAATCCTACACAAAGAACACCAGGGAATTTTCACCGTGTTCTCCCTACTAATGTTTTTTAAAGATTATTGAAAATTGACAACCGAGACATGAGGCATATACAAATCTCTAATTTTTAGTCTTCCCCGACCACAGTAGCTTCAGCCGAGGTGTTTCTTTATTCTTTCTTCTCTAGTCTCTAGTCTTTAGTCTCTAGTCTTTAGTCTTTAGTCTTTAGTCTCTAGTCTTTAGTCTCTAGCCTATCTTTCATCTTCCCCTACAAATACACCACTACCTCCTGCTCCTTCTCCACATCCATTTTCAGTTTTTTCCTGATTTCCACTTTCAATGGCAAGAGGTAAGCTTTCTGTTTTGTATCATACCAGATGGCTGTCTTCCATTCGAAACCCAAAATAGCAACCGAGGCAGGCAAACGCCCCCACCCCTCTTCCATGTCTTTAAATTGTTCTCTTATTTCCTGAGACAGATCACCCGGCAAACTGACAAAATACCAGGCAGCAGGACCTTTGTACCTCCAGGGCAGGGCTTTGAAACGGTATGGTATTTTGCCGGGCATTGGAGATGCGAAGATATAGATTAGAGACTAAAGCCTGCCCCGTGTCGTTCCGCCTCAGGCGGATCTGATACGGGGGCTAAAGAGATAAGAGTCTCACTGCTAATTGAGTTGTATTACACTTTGAATTTTGATTGACATTTGAAAATACAATTTTCGCTATTTTAAAAACTCTGAGCAAACGTTTAACCCCCGACTTCAGTCGGGGGATTTCCCACAAAGCGTATAATCCACAGCGGAAAAGAATCCACCTACGCCTACATCTGAGTAAACGAAACACCGGATAAAATGATAATCAATCCGTGAAATGATATACTTTTGCCTTCTTTTCATCTTATAAAGATCACCCATACCGATATTAAATCAATGAAAACAAAAACCACAATACACCTCATACTTGGCATCATAGCAGCAGTCAGTCTCATGCATCTGCTCATCCTGTTTGGTGTCATCAACTATCAAAACGCCTGGGGAGGTCGTCTGAAGAATGAGCAGCAAATGTATGTTTTCGAAACGCTGTCTCTGCTGATCAACCTGTTTCTTGTTTATGTGCTGCTGATCAAAGCAGGATACATTAAAGGTATTTTATCGGGTAAAGCTATCAGGGTAGTGTTGTGGATATACTGCCTGCTCTTTGCCCTCAACACTATAGGCAATCTCCTGGCAGTTTCAAGTTTTGAGAAGATGTTTTCGCTGCTGACCCTGCTATTGTGTTTGCTGATATGGAAAGTAGTGAGGGATAAAAAGAGAGCTTAAAATTTAATTTTAAAATTGCAGCTTATTATTGAGCGACGATTTCATTATTTGATGTGAAATATTTTTTCAGTGCCTTTTCTCCAAATCTGTAAAATACAACCGGCGTAATAATAATATCCAACAATGTTGAACTCACCAATCCACCGAGTATGACAGTTGCAACAGGATATAAAATCTCCTTTCCGGGAGCCTGTGCATCGAGCGTCAAAGGTATTAGCGCCAGCGCCGCAACCAGCGCAGTCATCATTACAGGAACGAGGCGCTCCAGTGATCCCCTGATGATCATTTCCCTGCTGAATTTCTCTCCTTCGTGTTCTATCAAATGAATATAATGTGAAATCATCATGATACCATTGCGGGATGCTATTCCTGTCAGGGTAATGAAACCCACCAGCGTGGCGATGGAAAACACGCCGCCTGTCAGCATCACTGCAACCACACTGCCAATTAATGCGAGAGGAATATTTAACATGATTTGCAGGACTATGACCGAAGAACGGAAATGCGCAAACAAAACGATGAATATTCCTATCAATGAAAAGGCGCTTAAAAACAAAACTGTACGTGATGCATTTTGCTGACTTTCATACTGCCCACCGAAGGTAACATAATAACCCTGAGGCAATTTAAGATCATCATTAATTTTAGCTTGCATTTCTTTTACCGTGCTGCCCAAATCCCTGCCTTGTACATTACAACTTACCACAATTCTTCTCTGCGTATTTTCGTGGTAAATACTGTTTTGGGATGGTGCATTTTCTATCGTCGCGATTTGTTCCAAAGGAATGAGATTACCGTTTGGACCATCAATCAGCGTATTGCGTATATTGTCCAGATTTGAACGACCTTCATCTGTGGTCCTCAGAAGTATATCGAAGTAGTTTTGGTTCTCGATTATCTGCCCCTCGACTTTACCATTGTAAAATATTTCCAGATCCTCAGCTACTTTTCCGGCCTGCAATCCGTAACGTTTCAGGGCCTCTCTCTGAATTTTAATCTGGAGTTGAGGAACAAGTACCTGTCTCTCCACCTGTGCATCCACCACACCGGGTATGGTTTTAATCAGTTCGTTTACTTTTAAGGCATTTGTCCTCAGATCAGTCAGGTCGTTGCCAAAAATCTTAATTGCCACCTGCGCTCTCACACCAGACAATAAATGATCTAAGCGGTGCGAAATCGGTTGACCGATATTGATATTGACACCTTTCAAAACCGAAAGTTCTTTCCGGATATCCGACTGTATTTCATCCCTGCTTCTTTTTGCATTTTCCCTGAGCTCAACTTCAATTTCAGAATTACTTACAGGCTCGACATGCTCATCAAGTTCAGCCCTGCCGGTCCTCCTGCTTACATACTCAACTTCGGGTACTTTCATCATTAGCTTCTCCGCCATACTGCCAAGTTTATTGCTTTCCTCGAGTGAAGTTCCGGCGGGAGTTGATAAATTTACCGTAAATGAACCCTCATTGAATGGCGGCAAAAATTCATTGCCAAAAAATGGAATAATACTTACAGAAGCAATGATCAGTATAATGGCTGCTGTTATAATAGGCTTTGTGTGGCTCAATGACCATTGTAAAAGCTTTTCATCTTTTCTCTTCAACCATTTGACAAAATTGGTGTCGTGAGAAACATTAGTTTCCGCATTTGATGTTTCTGATGCAAGTTTCCTGTTTCCGAATAATTTTTTCAACCCGTTCAGACTAAGTATATTTTGACCGGCTTTTTCAGAACCCAGCAGATAACTACAAAGAGCTGGTGTCAGAGAGAGCGAAACCAGCAAAGATGCAAGAATTGAAGTAATGTAAGCAATGCCAAGCGGTGCAAATATTCTACCTTCCATTCCCTGCAGATAAAAGAGTGGCAAAAAAACAAGTACAACAATAATCGTTGCGTAAACAATAGAATTCCTCACCTCACTGCTTGCTTCAAAAATGACCTGTTTTACCGGTTTAGGATTTTCACTTATCCTGTTTTCCTTTAGTCGTCTGAAAACATTTTCCACATCTACAATTGCATCATCAACCAGTTCGCCTATTGCTATGGCAAGTCCGCCCAATGTCAGTGTATTGATGGTAATTCCAAAAGCCTTAAAAATTAATGCCGTGCTAACCAGTGATAAGGGAATTGCGGTTAAAGTGATTATGGTGGTTCTTACATTGGCCAGAAAAATAATCAAGATAATGACCACCAGTATAAAGCCATCTCTTAAAGCTTCTTCCACGTTAGTCAGAGAGTGTTCAATGAAATTTTTTTGCTGAAATATTTTTGGATTCAGTTTTATATCGCCCGGCAAAGCATGCTGTAATTCTTCGATCGCTTTTTCAACTTCCGCTGTCAGTTCAATTGTGGAGGCACCGGGTTGTTTCTCTACTGTCAGTATAACAGAAGGTTTACCGTTAATACTCGCATCCCCTCTTTTGATTGCCGGGCCGAATTTAACCTCGGCCACATCACTTAACAGAACAGGCAGTCCATCTTTATTGGCAACTACTGTATTTTTTAAATCATCCAGATTATTTGCCCTTCCGATATTCCTGATTAAAACCTCACTGCCATAACTGTTATAGAATCCGCCAGTAGTGTTTTGATTGGATGATTGTAAAGTGTTGTCTATATCATCGACAGACAAATTGTACTGCTTTAGCTTTACAGAAGAAATCAAAACCTGATACTGCCGCCGTTCACCTCCAATCGGAATTACCTGAGAAATCCCTTTTATGCTCATCAACCTTCGTCGGATTGTAAAGTCGGCCAGAGTTCTCAAATCGGAAGCAGAGCTTGAGTCGCTGCTTATCCCAACCATCATTATCTGGCCCATGATGCTGCTAATCGGCCCCATAACCGGCGTTATCCCCTCCGGTAATTTGACAGACTGCAATCTTTCACTTACCATTTGCCTGGCGCGATAGATATCCGTATTCCAGTCAAACTCTACAAACACCATCCCTATCCCTATCGAAGAAGCACTTCTAACCCTTTCTACACCCGGTGCTCCGTTTAAAGATACTTCTACCGGCATCGACACCTGCGTTTCAATTTCCTCTGGGGCCATGCCGTTTGCTTCCAGAAAAATGGTTACCTGAGGTCTGTTAAGATCGGGCAGCACATCAACCGGTAATTTGATAAATGTGTAAATGCCATACACCAGCAACATGCAGGCAAATACTACAACAAACAGTCGGTTTCTCAGCGAAAATTGAATGAGTTGATTAAGCACGGCAGATTTATTATTAATGATGGTGCTGTTCAGAGCTGTTTTCTTTACCGCTGCCCTGTTCTACTTTTATTACAAAATCTGCGGTGTAAATTTTTCCTCCTGATTGAAATTGTAACCAGGCGCGATAGATACCAGGTTTATCGAAAGTGGTATGAAGATCAAAATTCCCGTTTTCAACCATAGGATGCACATGTAAATAATCTTTTGACTCCAAACCCACCACAACCATGTGTGCTTTCGCTCCCAGATAATTTTCCAGGGTACCGGCGTCAAGAACCTTGCCGTCTTTTTTGATGACGCCCTTAAGGTGTTGTAATGATCCGCTGCAAATTTTATCCGAATTAGTCGGAGAAAGTGTAACCTCAAAACCACCTGTTTTAGATGCAAGTTGAGCTACTGTGTATGTTTTCGTCTGCAGGCTTTTACCCTTTACCTCTATATTGATTTTTTCCAGATTATGATTTGCTCCGCTGGGTTTATAATCGGCAAACATGATATATTTTCCACCGTTGCCGAATGTATACGGCAGATCATAGCTTCCTGTCGAAGTGTATTCCGGGTGCTGATGATCAAACCAGCTTAAGTCATCACTCACCATGATGAAGTGAATTTTCTTTTCGTGTTCAATGTCAAGCGGAACCGCTTCATTTTCTTTTCCCATAATAAGCGGAGTTAGTGAAAGTACGGTTTGCTTGCCTGCTTCTATCAAGGCAGGATTACTTTTAAAATCCATGCGGTAGGTGTTGCTATTCATTTTGCCGGCATTGTCGTTATGTTCCAGCTTCATGCCGCATTTCGGGCAGTTGTCGCCTTCCTTACCTGTTACCTCAGGATGCATGGGGCAGGCATATATATGGTCGCCACTATGCTCCTCAGTTGCATGCTTCTCTTCCTGGTTTGCCGTTTTCGGGTTTTCATTGCACGAAACCATTAATGCAATTGCTGATACGCTCAGCGTTAAAATTATATTTTTCATTTTTATTTGTATTGTTTTATTTTACTTCTTCCAGATCCATTTCACATACCGGGCATTTGCCCTGTTCATTGTATACTTTACCGTGTTCGCAATCCATGGGACATCGGTAACTCAGGTTCGCTGTGTTTTTTGTTTCCGTTTTAGCAGTATCTGTTGTTTCAGATTTTACAGCGTCGGTTGTTGTGGGCTTTGCATTGCTGCAGGAAGCAAACCACATTGAAGTTAAAAGGCTTAAGGCTATAACTGTTTTATTCATATTTATTTGAATTGTATTTTATTGATTTAAGTGTATCATTTTTAATTGATAGGTGGCATTTGTCACGACGGTTTGATTTTCATCCAGCCCGTTCAGGACAGTGGTATACATGCCGTTATTCTCTCCGGTAGAAATGTAAACCAGACTGTATTGTTCAGCCGATATTTTTACAAAAACAGCTGGTTTGCCGTTTATTTCTGTAATAGCCGAATTCGGCAATACCAGTTCCCGGGCAGATTGCTCGTTAAATACCCTGATGTTCACGAATTCTCCAATCTTAAATTCGCCTTCAGAATTTTCAACTTCAAACAATACCCGTTGTGACTGATTGCTGACATTGATACTTGGTGTTACCGTCAGTGGTTTAACCTTTCGCGTACTGTGCATGCCTGAACACTCCAGCATAAATTCCTTACCTGCCTTAACCCTTTCTGCATCTTTATCAAAAACCTGGGCCTCTACATAAACCGTGCTGATATCCGTTATGGATAGCACTTCCTGACCGGCACTAAGTGTAGATCCTATGATGAGATTGAAATTATCTACCCGACCGCTGATGGGCGCATAAAGAAAATTGATCTTTGAATTGCCGTTACCCTGCGAATTCAATTTTCTGAATTCGGCCAGGTTTTCAACGGCAGTGGTATACCTTCTTTCAGCTTCATCGAGTTCCTTTTTGGAGACAATATCCGACAGCCCTTTAAGCCGTTCATATTCTTTGCTTGCAGCTTTCAATTCTGCATTCAATGCACTTTGCTGGGTAAGCCAGCTTACATTTGTACCGGCATCTATATTCTGTTCCAGGGTTGCCAGCAAATCACCTTTGCGAACGCTTTGTCCAACTTCTACTTTTAAACTTCTGATTATCCCGGCCTGAGGCGCCTGTATCACAGCTCTGCCATAGGATGTTGGCATCACTGTTCCGAACAGGTTAACCGAAGGGGAAAAATTGCGTTGCCCTGTCCGCATGGTTCTGACATCAAATAAAAACTGTGTTTCCTTTTCTATGATGATTTGATTATTGCTTCCTGAATCAGACTTTCTCTTCACACCGTGTTCTTCGTCTCCGTGTGCATTCAGCGATAAGTGATGGTAGGGAGAGAAAACAAAAACAATCAAAAGAAATATACTGATACCTGTTTTACCTGCTACTGATTTCCGCCTGATAAACAATCCGAGCAGTAAACCGGCTAAAAGTGCCAGTAATATGTAGAGGTAACTGAAATTTCCCGATGAGACATTTTCTAAACCGTCGATCTCAGATTGAGGCAAGGCTTTTCCTGTTTCAATGCCACTTAACTTAATAAGATCTGCTCCCGACACTGCGTCAAGAAATACATTTAAACTGTAGGTGCCTTTTTTGGGGAAAACGGTATGCACTTCGTATATACCCGCTTCCTTTTCGACCACTTCAAAACGCTGAGTTTCCTGATCAGGATTTGACAATTTGATTTTTGCACCGCTTATCGGCTCATTGCTGATGACATTGCTGACAAACAGTTTTAAATGCACTTCCTTACCGGGTTCTAGTTCTCCATATTTGAGCAGTACTTCATACTTCTCCGAACTTTTTTCGCTTGAGAAATAGGCAGTTGTTGTAAATGTTTTCTGCTCTTCGCCGTGATCTTCTCCTCCATGGGCCATAAGCCCCGGCACGAATGCGCGCATAAGCATGAATAAGACTGCCAGGGTAATGATTAGTTTTCTCATAATGTTCCGTTTAAATATTGAATATAAATCAATGATAGATTGTAATTTTTAATGACTTCCTGATAAAGCATCCTCACTTCATTCATGTCGTTGAGGTTGCGCAGATACTCTGTATATGTTGTACTGCCCGAATTAAAAAACCTTTCGGCGGCACTGCTCAATTCATCCGCGCTTGTAATTATTACCGAACGGTAATTAAACAGCAGATCGCTGTATGTAAGATAAGAATTGAAAGCTCCCTGCATTTCACTTCTCAATTCCATCATGTCTGATTCCGTTTTATACCTGCTTTCCAGCAGCTTTGCTTTTGCGGCATTTATGTTCCCATTGTATTGCCAGAACCAGATTGGAATCCTCAACCCGGCATAAAACCTGTTTTCGAAAATCGTCGATTTTTCACCTTGATTCAAATACGCAAGTGTAAATCCGGGCAATAATTTTTGTTTTTCAAGACTTACTCTCTGTTCGTCCACAGATACCTGTTGCCTGTCATAAACAAAAGTTAAATTATTGATCAGACCTGTATCCGGCAGGTTTATCGTTTCCGTAATAAGAAGTGAATCCGGTATAAAATCCGTTTTAATACCGCTAAGGGCTTGTAACCTGAACAAGGTCGACTTGTATTCCGATTGTGCCAGGTTATAATTGGTTTTAATCTGCGCCGACTGAACTTTTGCATAAGAAGTCTGCACATAATCGATGCTGCCTGCCTGAAAAGACCTGATCGCATTTTGTGCAATTATGCGGTAAATACTATCCTGTATCTGCCACATCTTCATCATCTGGTAGCGATACTGCAAATCGGTGTATAAAACATTAATACGATACCTCAGGTCTAATACAGTATTTTTCAAATCAGTTTCAGCCAGTTTGATATTGCCTTTCTGAACCTTTCGCTGGGCGCCGTATACAGTAGGGAAATCAAATATCTGTTGCACCCCCAGAGTATAAAAATTACCGGTAGGGTTTTGCAGAAGTAATTCCGGACTTGGAAGGTTAAAGGCAGATTTCAGCAATTGCTTTTGCTGATTCAATCCGGCCCCCGACATTTTAATGACAGGGCTATTGTTCAGACTGCTGTCCAGGAGAGTTCTCAACGAGACCCTCTCCTGAGCAGACAGTGTCTGATAACTGCAGAATGCAATCAGTACGGTTAACTTACAACAAGATTTTCCGGATGGAAGAATCAGGCTCAGCAAAGATTTAATTTTAATAAGCATTCTATTTAATGTTATGGTTTTACCGTTACTGTTTTGCATAATTATCATATTTTTTGTTTCAGATTTGTTCTATTTTAAATCCTGCTGACTTAACAGCTGCTTCAATTTCTGCTGCGTCTGCCTCATCCGAATTAACGGTCAGGGTTTTCTGAGGCACAGTGGTATCGACGTGCCAGTTGTCTTCACCTACGGTTTCGTTAAGCGTTTTGGTGACCCTGATTACGCAGGAACTGCAATTGATATTGGTATTGAATTTTTTTGTTTGCATTGATATTTAAGATTGATTGTTGATTGTTTCTTTTTCACGGGTGATTCAAATTATTATTTTACATGACGCAAATTTATTTTTGACATGAAGATACATTTTTACACTATTCAATTGAATATTTATAATTTTTACAGATCTATAGTTTTTTAAATTTGAGCAATAAACTATTCCCTACAACACTAACAGAACTGAAGGCCATAGCCGCTCCTGCTATCATCGGATCCAGCAGAAATCCGCTGAACGGATACAACACGCCTGCTGCAATCGGGATGCCGATCAGATTGTATATGAATGCCCAGAAAAGATTTTGTCTGACCGTACTTATTGTTTGTCTCGATAAATTAAATGCCCTGGACACGCTGTTGAGGTCTGATGATATCAAAGTCATCTTGGCAACATCCATTGCAATATCACTTCCCTTGCCCATGGCTATACTCACATCTGCCTGAGCCAGTGCCTGACTGTCATTGATACCGTCGCCAACCATGGCAACTACCTTTCCCTGTTTTTGCAATTCAACAATAAATGCAGCCTTATCCGAAGGCAGTACTTCTGCCTTGAAATTTTCTATTCCGGTCTGCCTTGCTACGGCCGCGGCTGTTTGTGCGTTATCACCTGTCAGCATATATACTTCGATGCCCTCAGATTTAAGCCGGGAAATGGCCTGTTCAGATGTATGCTTTATTTTGTCGTGAACGGCAGCCATCGACATCACCTTGCCAGCAGCCGAAAAATAGACCACTGTCTTTGCATCTGCCCGCCACGCATCTCCTAGTGTAACAAATTTTTCAGGAATCATAACATCCGACTCCAGCATGTATTTATAACTGCCGGCTTTATATTCCGTTGAAGCATAAACTGCCTTTACACCCTTGCCGCTGACACTTTCATAGCTGTCAAAATCAACAATGCCATAAGCTGCTTCCCTGAAATACTCGCTCAGGGCATGCGCCAGCGGATGCTCTGATTTCTGTTCCATTGAAAAAAAGACAGATCGTTCTTTTTCGCTTGCGGCCTCGTCCCATTCTATATTGCTGAGTTGTGGTTTACCTTCTGTGATAGTTCCGGTCTTGTCAAGTACAATTGCATTTACTTTGTATGCCAATTCAAGACTTTCAGCGTCTTTGATCAATACACCATTTTCGGCACCCTTTCCAACACCGACCATGATGGCGGTAGGTGTAGCAAGCCCCAGGGCACACGGACAGGCAATCACAAGAACCGTAACAGAAGTGATTAGTGCCTGTGTAAATGCATGCTCACCGCCAAAATACATCCACGCGATAAAAGTGATAATGGAAATAAGAATAACCAGGGGAACAAAAACCGACGCTATCCTGTCGACCAGCTTCTGAACCGGTGCCTTGCTTCCCTGTGCTTCCCTCACCATCTTTATGATCTGTGCAAGCAAGGTTTCCCCGCCTACTTTCTCTGCCTTGAAATTGATGATACCTTTCTGATTGATGGTACCTGCAAACACTTTAGCATCTTTTTCCTTCAAAACTGCCAGAGGCTCACCGCTGATCATGCTCTCGTCTATATATGTACTTCCTGACACTACTGTTCCGTCGACAGCAATTTTTTCTCCCGGCCTTACCGCAATGATGTCACCAGGTTTAACTTCTGCAAAAGGTATTTCCATTTCGTGCGAACCATGCACAATTCTGACGAACCTGGCCTGCATGCCCATCAACTTTTTGATGGCAGATGAGGTATTGGATTTTGCTCTTTCTTCCAGCAACTTACCCAGCGAAATAAATGCAATAATCACTGCGGCTGATTCAAAATAAACATGCGCATGAAGTCCTTTCGAATGCCAGAATTCAGGGAACAAGGTATTGAACACACTGAATACATAGGCGATACCGGTACTCAGAGCCACCAGGGTATCCATGTTTGAACTAAAGTGTTTAAGCTGCTTCCATGCATTGATAAAATAAGAACGCCCGAACCAGAATATTACAGGCGTCGCCAGTCCCATCATGATCCAGTTGGCATAAGGCATATCCATCATGAACATACCTATAATTACAAGCGGTACAGACAGTGAAGCCGACCAAATAAACTGATTCTTTATTTTGCTGTAACGCGATCTCTCAGCTTCTTCTTTCAGTTCTTCACTGTTATCTTCATCAATGATGATGTCGTAGCCAATACTTTGAAGTGCCTGCCTGATTTTTTCGAGTGAAACAATGTCGGGCACGAATTCAATCTGCAGGGAAGAGTTGGCAAAATTGACATTGGATTTGATAACCCCGCTCAGGCTCCCACTGATACTTTCTGCACTGACAGCGCACGAAGCACAGGTCATCCCTGTAACGGGATAGGTTTTCTTAACGCTGGGCACATCATAACCAATGTCTCTGATAGCGTTAACCAGTTTCCTGACATCTGTTTTGTTTTCGTCTATTTCCAGTACAGCCAGGCGATTATTCAATTCTACCTTGTGCTGCAATACCCCTTCCTGTCCGGCAAGTGCCTTGTCTACTATTAAAGCGCAATGCTCACTGTCCATTCCGGATACGGGGAGTCTGAGGGTGTTGTTCGAAGCCATGTCCTTTGATTTAAATGTTAGTACAAAATTCAGCTCCCGGCGTCATTTGCTTATTGTAGTTTCCTTTGAAGTATTTGTAATATTTACAGTTCGGAAATGCTTTTCCTTTTATGTTCTTTCAGGGATTTGTAGTAAGACGGAGTGAATCCGGTGTATTTCTTAAATTGATTGGAGAGGTAGGCAACACTGCTGTAACCCATCCTGTGTGCAATTTCTGAAATACTAAGTTCGTCGTATACCAGCAGTTCCTTGATTCTTTCTATCTTCTGTGTGATGTAATACTTTTCTATGGTTGTGCCTTCAGTTTCTGAAAAAACATTGCTTATGTAATTGTAATCCTGATGAATGTTTGATGCTATGTATTCAGAAAGATTCACCTGAACCTGGGTTTCCGAACGGTGAACCAGTTCGACAATCAAATTCTTGATTTTTTCTATCAAACGACTTTTCCTGTCGTCGATCAGTTCAAATCCCAGCCCGCGAATCTGTCGGTCAAACAAGGCCAGAGTTTCCTTATCCGGTTCTTCACTTATCTCTATCTCGCCCAGTTCTATTTGCACCGGGTGCAATCCGGCTTTTTCAATTTCACTACGCATCACCATGATGCAGCGATCACATACCATGTTTTTAATGTACAGTTTCATTTCATTTATTTTAATTACCCGGTTCCGATTTTTAATTTACCTGTTTATCCGCACAGGCAGGGGAGCATGCTTGTGAAGTCAGAAGCTTTTTCAGTCAGGACTTTTCCTGAACCCTGAGCACGCTGTCTTTATTCCTTGAATGATTAACCGCCATCAGAACCTTCAGTTAATACCCGACGGCGCTTGTCATTTTGGCATTCAGTGCCTGAAAACGAAACATCTCGTCAATTGCAGTTTAGCGAAGGTTTACCAGCAGGATACTGCATATAACTGCAAGTGTAAACCGATCCGGCTTATAATGACTGCAAGCGTAAGATTTCGCCTGAAAAAGCGCACTAAGGGTATCAGATTCTGAAAACCCTGAACAGAATATACAATGGATCTTCCGCAATATCTGGCGGCGCATCGGCATACTGAGGAAGCTTTACGGAACCGGCATACACTATTTCCGGCACACCCTTTCTTTCATTTACACACAGGCATTTTACATCTTTCGATTTCAATGCCTGATAGATCTTGGGTGTAAATTTATCCCCGCTCTCCTTTATTGATATTTTGTGATTGTGACAACAGGCAGAGCGATGAGATTCAGAAGTTATAGCACATTTACAGGACTGATTGAGGGCAAAACCGCAAAAGGAATAAGAAGATTTACCACTGCAGTGATGCACCGTAATTTCTGCTCCCGAAATGGAAATCAGATAGATGAACAACAATATACCGTTAAAACAACGTCTCAATCAGAGGGCAATTTAAAATAAATGAATTAATTAACAAAACCTGCATCAGAATGTCAGAACATTAAGGTTACAATGCAGGCATTTTTCGGATTTATTTTTTATCATTTTACAGCATGGCAGGTATGAGTTTCGTGCTCTGGATGTATGTGATTGTCGCGGTCTCTTACTTCAAACATAGCCATCATTCCGGCGGCGTGGTGCTCGATGATATGACAGTGATACATCCATTTTCCCACGCGTCCGTCCGGCATCCATGCAATCTTGACCCTGCTCTTCGGTTTGATATTGTATGTATCTTTCCATGCCCTGAATCCGGGCGCCACACCATTTTCTTCGATTACCTGAAAGAAAAATCCATGCAGATGAAAAGGGTGATCCATTAAGCTGCTGTTGACTATCTCCCATATCTGAAGTTCGCCTGTAAACACCGGCTTATCAACTACATGAACACCCCTGTTGATTTTAAAATCGCCGTTTCTGATTCTGGGATCGACCGACAATTCAATCGTTCTGCCGGCAACTGCACCAAAGTCGGCAAGTGCTTCTATTGTCCTCAGGTTTTCCGGTATTAATGCTTTGCCCGCTTTGTTTTTCCCAACTTCAACGGTGGCAAATACCTCCTTTTTTGATCTCAGGAAGGTCGTTCGGTTATAAGGCAGTGATTCTATATTAAATGTTTCCCTTTCTTTAAACGGACCTACTGCGATATCCACCCTTTCGCCGGGTGTAATCAGAACCGAATTGACTGTGCGCGGATACTCAATCAATCCCCCGTCGCTGGCAATGATCCTGAATTCCCTTCCTTCAAGCGACAAATTAAAATACCTTGCACTTGATGAATTAATGAAACGCCATCGCTCCGTTTGCCCTCCATTCATCTTTACATTCAGGCTTTCCTTTCCGTTCAGCAACAGTGTATCGCCTTGTCTGCCGTCATGTCTTTCTACCATGCGGGGCAAAAACCATGTTGATTCTTTAAACTCCGATTTCCTGTTCAGCTTCATGTCATCAATCATAAAAATCCTGTCATTATCCACCACCGGATCGGATTCGTCAGAAACAACGATAGCGCCATACATCCCTCTTTCCATTTGCACAGTTTCATTATAATGCGAATGGTACCAGAAAGTACCTGCTTCATTCACAGTAAACCGGTATTCAAATACCTCACCGGGTTCTATTGGTTTCTGAGTTCCATGTGTTCCGTCCATGGAAGCAGGCAACGTAATTCCATGCCAGTGAACCATGGTCGCTTCATTGAGTTTATTGCTAAGCTTAACAACGACTGTATCGCCAACTTTAGCCTTTATTACCGGACCGGGCACTTGTTGATTAAAACCCCAGGCCATAACGGTTTTACCTTCTGATATCTCCCACGGAAACTCGCCCGCTTCAAAATCGTAAGTAATTATTTCTGTTTGTTTTTTCATTTTTATTATTTTTTATTTCAATTTAATTCCAGCATTTTTTTCTTCAAAATCAGTCCACTTTAGAGTAACTTAAATCCTGCGCTTTTTGATTAATACCTACCTTTACTACCAGCATCAGGAGTGTTAACATTGCCGTACTCTTTAAATTAACTTCTCCAAATCGAAACACATACATTAATTTTTCCTGTTTCTCAATCTGAGATAAAAATACAGAGCCGACAAAATATCTATGGTGATGCAAAACACATCATATCCTTCGGGCGCATTCGGATTGAAATGAGGAAACAAAATATCCCAGAGTCCGTGCAGGGCAAGTCCCGCCACAGAAAATAAATAATGTTTCTTGAAACCCAGATACGCCAGAAGAAGGAAAAATGATGCAGCCGGAATCGTGAGTATCAATGTGTCTATCTCTATCGAAAAACCAATGTATATAAATGGTATGACGGCACAAGTCAGAGAAGCGATGAATTTCTTGTCAATCCTTCTGAATACTTCCAGAAAAACAATGATTATCGCAGTGACTGTTAAACCTATAAAAAATGCTTTCATCTCAATATGATATTAATTAAATACTCAATGCGATGTTTCCCTTTTTACGACCCGACTCGGCATAGCTGTGTGCCTCTGATATTTCTTCGAGCGGATAAGTTCTTTCAAGCACCGGTTTGTATTTCCCGGCTTTAATCAAATCCCTTATGTATTCGACATCTGATTTGTTATGACTGATGACACCTGTAAGTACTTTTTTCTTGCCGGTCATAGACATCCACATACCTGCAATCATTTCCTTCATGCCCGCTGCACTAAGTATCATTATGCCATTCTCTGACAGAGATTTTTTGCTTTTTGAAATCGATATGGTATTGACCGTATCGAAAATCACATCATAAATTTCACCATTACGTGTAAAATCTTCTCTGGTATAATCGATTACTTTGTCGGCACCTATAGATTTTACCAATTCAGTGTTTTCGGTACTGCAAACGCCGCTTACTACTGCACCCTTCGCTTTGGCCAGTTGAATCGCGGCCGATCCTACAGCACCGGAGGCCCCGACAATCAATACTTTCTGACCGGGTTTAATATTTGCTTTTTTCAAAAAATGCAATGCTGCAACGCCACCAAATGGAATTACCGCTGCTTCGGCATGGGTGATGTTTTCCGGTTTTAATGCTATTGACGCGCTTTCGGGCAGGTTCTTGTATTCGGCATAAGCCCCGAAACTCATATCGGTATGGCCAAAAACCATGTCACCTTTCTTAAATGCAGTAACTGCCTTTCCAACACTTTCTACTTCACCTGAGAAAACGCTGCCCAATGTTTTAAGTTTAGGCCTGAATAATCCGAAAAAAAACCGCACTGCAAACGGGTTGGCCTTCCGCAAGCGCCAATCTCCCGAATTAACAGCGCTGGCTTTTATCTTCAACAGAATTTCATTTTCCCCGGCAATCGGTTTTTCAATGTTTTCAATTCGCAATACTTCAGGCGGGCCGTATTGCGTGTAAACAGCTGCTCTCATTGTTGTTGTTCTTTCGTTAGAACTTTTTGTTTGATTTTTCATGTTTATAAATTATTAATTTGTTATTTAATGTGTATACCAAGTCCGATCTCCAGTGCAACATTTGCCAGATTGCCATCGATTGCTGTGAAATCATAGGTTCGGACAGGAT
>CAZRKA010000010.1:0-4805 GCA_964600345.1 uncultured Chitinophaga sp.
TTCGGCACTTAAATTCAGAAACTGGCCAACTTTCTTCTCGGCGAGTTCCAGATCGTCGTACTCAAGCAACCTCACCCTTTCCCCATTAGAATTGATGGCAACAGTGTTGTATAATCCTTTAACCGAAGAATCGCCAATGAACAAAGTGGCTATGCCGTTTTTAAAAGTCGATGCCTTGTTGTACGACTTATTGCAGGATGGCAAACCTGTCCTGATGCGAATATTTCCTGCAGTATCTATATAGACTATCATGCTGTCAATGGAAACGGCACATAATCCTTCTGAAAATTCGGGCTCGAATGCGCAGGGCAATTTAAATCCCCCTGCAATTTTGATATTGAAAAAAGAATCAGTAAAAACAAATTTACCGCAATGCACAGTATCTCTGATGTCCATGTTTTCGAACTGATACTGTCCGCAGTCGAAATACACCAGCATCCTGTTATCGGCATGCGGCTTATTGGCCAGGTATAATGCTGCGTTGCGCTCTTCTATCGGATATATGCCACGTGTATACATCTTCGGCAAATCGGGCAATGGCATCGGAGGTGGTTTGACCGCTGCTACAATGACTGGAGGCGGCTCTTTAACCCCGCGCAGCTTGACTTTCACTGCAATGCCCTCTCTAATACGTTTGCCGTTTTTATCGATGTAATAAGTTTCGTAATAGTGTTTCAGCGTATTGCCTCCACGGTATACTTTTGCCCTTCCGTTCTTAAACGGAGTGACTCTGTTTTTCTGGGGCGAACAAGCCGATAAATCTGTACTTATTCTCAGTTTACCCAACGTATCTATAAAACTAATCTTGCCGCCTATATTTACCGCGCAAAGTCCTTCACCAAACCTGGGTTCAAACCAGCAAGGCATGTCAAAGACCGGTTTAATTTTAACCCTGTACGATCTGTCGACAAAGACATAACGTCCGCACAATCCGCTGGTATCGCCTTTCTTATACATGGCTTCAAAGAACGGGTCGCAGAAAAACGGTACACACATCAGGTTTTCCGAAAAACGGTACCTGGTTTCGTAGGCCTTGCGCAGATTGCTGTCGAGAAACAACTGAACCTGGGCATAAGTCCTGCCAATCACAAAAAAAAGTAAAAGAGGTAATAGCTTTTTCATTTGATAAATCTGGCCGTGTATTCTTCTGCCGGCAACCAGCATTCTTCTTTTTTACCGTACCATTTATAACGGTTGCGGGCAATAAAATCGTATACGATGTTTCGTATAAAAGCCGGAACGATGAGGAAAGCAGATAAAAGCATGTAGGGAAAACCTATTCGTGATGCTATTTTCAATACTGCCGTACTTTTGCTGTAAAATTTTCCTTTGCTGAGAAGTATGATAGAATCGGTTTTCTTCAAAACCGGATCAGTAATGATTTTTGAGGCATACTCACCCTGAAGTGAACTGAAATTGAACTGTTGCTTTTTATCATGCCTGAGCAACCACTGCACACTGCCTGAACAAAGGTTGCATACGCCATCGAAAAACACAATATCCTTATCCATTTATGCCGCTCAGAAAACCGGATTGCCTTTTCTGATTTTTACACCGATACTCTCTATGCCATTCACAACGCTGTCGCGCATGTTCTGTTCTATAGATATGACAAATTGCCCCACGCCACCCATTTTCCTGTCCTTAAACATCGGCAAATCATAATCAACCACACTCCCGCTCGATCTGCCAAGTGGTTTTCCGGTTTCGTCCGTCAGTGTGAAATTGACACGCTGTTTGCTCACCTTTCCGTCCGGAGTTTTAATATGCGCCAGCAAATACAGATTTTCGTAAGGATATGATTTCTGAATGCGGAGTTTGAGATTGAAATCGTAATAAACTGAAGCATCATCAACCATAAAGGGATAGTCTGCAATCTGATTGTAAAACCACTTTCCCTCCGGAATATCAGTCATCTGATCTATGACCCTGCTTTTGTCGGTACAAGCATATAGCAGCAGCAGGATGGGGAAGAAAAGTTTTTTCATTATGCAAATTTAAACAAAGCCTGTCAGAATCTGAAATGGAATAAATCTGTAAATTGAAATGCATTTATTCTTTAATTAATCGTCACTACACTTTTCTGTTTTGCACTTTGGCAAGCACTATTTACATGAAAGTTTATCCGGCAAAATCATTTAAATTCCTGTATTTATTTAAGCGATAAAAAACGCTAATAGTGAAAATATTTAACTAAGTTTGTTGAAAAATTAAACAGATAAAGCCGGATGCCGGATATACTTTTCCAAAACATAGATCTGCTGATAGACATCGTACTGGCATTTATCACCATGAGTCTCGGACTCAACCTTAGCAAAAAAGATTTTACCAATATCATCGCATTTCCGGGTTCATTGAGCATGGGACTGATTGCACAGATGATATTACTTCCTTTATCAGCGCTTATTCTGATGCTTATTTCCGATTTCTCTCCTGAGGTCAAGGTCGGATTCATCATCATTTCGCTTTGTCCGGGCGGCGTTACATCCAACCTCGTCAGCTATCTTCTCAAAGGCAATGTGGCTCTCAGTATTTCATTAACGGTTGTCAACGGCATACTTTGCATGTTTACACTGCCATTTCTGGTCAATCTGGCGCTCGATTTTTTCGTCAATAAAACCATGACGATTGAATTGCCGGTTCTCAAAACCATTCAGCATATCGGCATGGTAACAGTACTGCCTGCTACTTTTGGTGTCATCATCAGAAGTCGCCTGCCTAAAATAGCAGATGCGCTCCGTCCTTTTCTCAGTTATCTGCTGCCTGCCCTGCTGCTGTTGATTTTCTCTGTCAAGATTTTTGCGCCCGTCGACAAGGGAGGCATAGAACTTAGCAGGACAGAATTTTACGAACAGGGTTTATGGGTATTGCTGCTCAATTTTGCCGGCATGTTTCTGGGTTATCTTCTGGGAGCGGTATTCGGCTCTAATCTTCAGAATAAAGTGACTGTGATGGTAGAAGTCGGTTTGCAGAATACCGCACTCGCCCTCCTGGTAGCCGGTAATATCCTTAAGAATACAGAAATGCAAAAACCGGCCATGGTATATGCCATCATCACTTTTTTCTCAACCTTGATTTTTGCGTGGCTGATCAAAACTATTTCCCAGAGATTGCGTGGCGACAGAGTGTAAAAATATATCCATTATAAGATCCTTAGTAGTAATAATTTCTCTTATTCCGTTTTTACTCAAGGCTCAAAACATCCCTTCTATCGGGCGGAACAATTTGCTTGAAATCGCCAACTGGAATCTGGAATGGTTTGGTAAAACTACTGCCGGTTTCGGTCCCGACGATGACAGCTTGCAGCAGGCTCTGGTTGCTCAGGTGATTGTGGCCTCTGATGCGGATATCTGGGCATTCTGTGAAATTTCAGACAAAAAAGCCTATGATACTCTGACGAAAAAACTCAGTTCCTACTCTTCAACAATAGCGAGCTATCTTCCTGAGCAAAAAACTGCCCTGTTCTGGAAAAATGACATGTTTAATTTGCTGTCTGCAGGACATATTGGAACTGCTCAGAAAGACAGTTTTTCGACCATGCGCTTTCCACTCGAAATCATCCTGCTGCCGAAAAAGGATATCGGCATTGATACGCTTGTGCTGATAGTAATCCATCTGAAAGCCAATACAGGTTCAGACAGTCTCAAAATGCTCGCCTACAACAGCAGACTTCGTTCGGCTGAATGGCTCAGAATGTACCTCAACGGCAGGCGTAAACACAACCACTGTGTCGTTCTCGGAGACTGGAACGACGACCTGGATGTGTCGATATACAAAAGCCTACCTTCTCCATTTGCAGCACTTCAAAACACACAATTTCCATTTGTATTTACGAGTAGAATATTGAGCGATGCAGGCATAGGCACAACTGTTTCCTATCCCGACGCCATAGACCATCAACTGGTTTCAAAAGTACTGGCAGCCAAGTATCTCAAAGACTCAACGCTGATATGGAAACTGGATAAAGTCATTCCAGCTTACGCCAAAAACTGCAGCGACCACTACCCTGTATATTCTTACTTCAATACCTGGGCGACGAATTTAATTTCTACGGAAGTTGAAAACAACGCGCTAATCATTCCCAATCCGGTCGCTGATAATTTTTATATCCGCAATTGTCCTCAGGATTGCAGCTTGCTGATAAGGGATTTTCAGGGCCGGCAGATTTATTATCTTGAATATTACTCTGGCGAGCCCATCAGTTTAGAGGGCATTGTGCCGGGCTTGTATTTACTGACCCTAAGCAATAAGAATAAACAGATAAACTTCAATATTAGCAAACTTTGAGATGGAAGAAAAGAACAAGCCTAAATACGGTTTAAACGAAGCCATGCTCAAAATTGAACATTACTGCGCCTATCAGGAACGCTGTCAGAAGGAGGTAAAGGAAAAACTTTTTTCCTATGGTCTTAACAGCAGTGAAGTTAATCAGCTTCTGGAGAAACTGGTAAGCCGGGGATTTCTGAACGAGGAAAGATTTGCAAAGGCATTTGCAGGGGGTAAATTCAGACAAAAAAAATGGGGGCGGAACAAGATTGTACGCGAATTAAAATTGCGTCAGATCAGCGAGTATTGCATTAAAAAAGCGCTTAAAGAAATTGACGATGCCGACTACAGTTCGACCATTGAAAAAACGGCCGCAAAATACGCAGCCGGACTGAAAAGCGGTACAAGTTTCGCAAGAAAGCAAAAGGTGATTAAATATCTGATGAGCCGTGGTTTTGAATATGAGCAATGTCATGATATAATTAAGCATCTCTTCGACAATGAAGACTGAATAATGATTAACTTTGCATTCCAAATAT
>CAZRKA010000010.1:4815-35772 GCA_964600345.1 uncultured Chitinophaga sp.
TGGGAAGTTCTCGAACGCATCAGCGACCCCGAGATTCCGGTATTATCAGTTGTGGATTTGGGGGTAATCAGAGATGTTATTCCAAATGGCAATGGATTCGAAATACTGATAACACCCACTTACAGCGGCTGTCCGGCCATGAACATGATAGAAGCCGAGATTCTGGCTACCATGAAAACCATGGGGATTGAGGCCAGCGTAAAACTGATTCTGAGTCCCGCCTGGACTACCGACTGGATGAGTGAAAAAGGCAAACAAAAATTAAAGGCTTATGGCATAGCTCCGCCCGAAGATGAGGATATCAGCATGAACACCCTTTTTGGCAAGTCGTATCAGGTGGAATGCCCGCATTGTAAAAGCCGCAATACCGAACTTATCAGTCAGTTTGGAAGCACTGCCTGCAAAGCCCTGTATAAATGCGGAGATTGCCTCGAGCCCTTCGATTACTTTAAGTGCCACCGTTAGGGTTTTTTGGTGTATCAGACTGATACTTATTTTTATTGCATAAATAGCAGGATAACCTTACCTTTGCATTTTTTGACAAATACTTGTCAGATAGACAACAACGACTGAATGGCAGAAATTAGATTAGGTAAGGCAGCATCGGAATTCAATGTTAGTACGCAAACGATAATTGAGAGTTTGCAAAAGAAAGGTTTTGCCATAGAAAACAAACCAACCGCAAAACTTACAGAGGAAATGTACAATTACATTTCCGGAATTTTCTCATCCGATAAAGAAGCCAAGGAAGAATCTAAATCAGTTGGAATTGGATTAAAACTGAAGAAACGCGAGGAGACCGTCAAGGCAGACGAGAGCACTCTGAAGAAAAAATCGGAAGATAAACCGGTGGAAAAAGAACCGGAATCTGAAGTTTTTGTAAAGAATATCAATCCCGAAACCAAAGCTCCTAAAACCGGCAGCCCAAAGGTAGTCGCTGAAAAACCTGAAATAAAGGCTGAAAATGAAAAGGTAGAGGAAAAAGCGCCTGAAGTAAAGCCGGAAACCGGCGGACTCAAAGTGAAGGGCAAAATTGACCTTCAGAAAGGCCGCAAGAAAAAAGAAGAAAAGACCGAAGCTCCGGAAACTGTAGTTCCGGAACCGCAAATACCCGTTAGCGAGAAACCTGAAATTGTTCCTGAAACAATTGAACCGGAACTGGAAGACGAAAGAGAACTGGTTAAAGCTAATCTGGTTGAACTTGACGGACTCACCATAAAAGGTAAGATCGAACTGCGCCCTGAGCCGGTGATCAAATCCAAATTCCAGCCTAACGACAACCTCAACCGCGAGAAACGCAAACGCAAATCAGGTGCTCAGAAGGTCAACATTCAACAGGAAATCAAGGTAAATCGCAGCACACATCAGCGCAAAGACGAACCTAAAAAAGAAATTTCACAGAAAGAGATACAGGATAAACTGAAGAAAACGCTTAACAAGATTGATTCTTCAGGCCGCGGAAAAACATCCAAATCCAAATTCAAACGTCAGAAAAGAGACGACCACTACCTCGCCAGAAGCGAAGAAAGGGAAAGAATGGAGCAGGAACAGCATATCCTGAAAGTAACCGAATTCCTGACAGCCAACGACCTGGCAAAAATGATGGATGTGCAGGTTACTCAGGTTATTTCTACCTGTTTCTCTCTCGGACTCATGGTTTCAATCAATCAGCGACTGGATGCAGAAACAATCACACTTGTTGCCGATGAATTCGGCTATGAAGTTGAATTTGTAGATGCGCAGGATACCATCAGCATAGACGAGGAACAGGACGATCCGGCCAAAACAATACCGCGCCCGCCGATTGTCACTGTGATGGGTCACGTAGACCACGGTAAGACTTCCCTGCTCGACTATATTCGTAAAGCAAACGTAATTGCCGGCGAAGCAGGTGGTATCACACAGCACATAGGTGCATACGAGGTTAAACTGCCAAAAGGCCAGAAAATAACCTTCCTGGATACTCCCGGTCACGAGGCATTTACCGCCATGCGTGCAAGGGGTGCCAAAGTAACCGATATCGCGGTTATCGTGATAGCGGCCGACGACAGTATCATGCCACAGACACGTGAGGCCATCAGCCATGCCCAGGCTGCAGGCGTGCCTATGATATTTGCCATCAACAAAATAGATAAAGACGGAGCTAATCCGGAAAAAATACGCGAAGAACTCTCTGGTATGAATATCCTCGTTGAAGAATGGGGTGGAAAATTCCAGAGTCAGGAAATATCAGCCAAAAAAGGTCTGAACGTAGATAAATTACTCGAAAAGATATTGCTCGAAGCCGAACTACTGGAACTGAAAGCCGATCCTGACAGAAAAGCCAAAGGCACTATAGTAGAAGCCCGACTCGACAAAGGTCGTGGTGTTGTGGCAAGCGTATTGATTCAAACAGGTACACTGCGCGTGGGAGATCACCTCGTAGCCGGTTCCAATTACGCCAAAGTAAAGGCGCTTTTCAACGAGAGAAACCAGAAAGTCGACTCGGCAGGACCATCAACTCCGGTGAGTATGCTCGGATTTTCCGAAACACCATCTGCCGGCGATCCGCTGAATGTGCTGGCGACAGAAGACGAAGCCAAGGAACTGGCCAACAAACGCGAACAACTGATGCGCGAACAGGGTATCAGAACTACCAAACATATTACACTCGACGAAATCGGAAGACGACTCGCAGTTGGTAACTTTAAAGAACTCAACCTCATCATCAAAGGTGATGTGAATGGTTCTGTCGAAGCTCTTAGCGATTCATTGCTTAACCTTTCAAATAAAGAGGTTATGGTGAAAGTGATTCACCGCGGTGTAGGTCAGATTACCGAAAGCGACGTATTGCTCGCCTCTGCTTCTGATGCTATTATCATCGGATTCCAGGTGAGACCATCTTCGGGTGCCAAGAAAATTGCCGAAACAGAACAAATCGATATCAGACATTACTCAGTTATCTATCAGGCCATCGACGAAATCAAGTCGGCTATTGAAGGCATGCTGAGTCCTGAAATCAAAGAAACCATTATCGGTAATGTCGAAGTGAGAGAAGTATACAAAATCACCAAAGTAGGTACCATTGCCGGATGTTATGTCACTGACGGAAAAGTCAACAGAAGCTCCAAAATCAGAATCATTCGCGATGGCGTGGTTATACATCAGGGTGCTATCGAATCCCTTAAGCGTTTCAAGGACGATGTGAAAGATGTACTGAAAGGATTTGAATGCGGTATCTCTATCAAGAATTTCCAGAATATAGAGGTTGGCGACAATCTTGAGATATTCGAGGAAACCTCAATTGCCCGTAAGCTCGATTCATTGTAAGCGTCCTGAATTATTCATCCACTTTTCAATGTGGTATTGTTCAAGTGTGTAGTAATCCACCTGCTTTTCTATTTTACCCGCGTTGTAATAATATATGACAGGTAACTGCAATCCGGCCATCTCAACAAACAACGGCCCGTTAAGACGGCTGTGCGGTATGTCGCTGCATTCTGTCAGAGCCAGGAACTTCTTAATGTCTGCATCGTCGCCATTGACAAAGAAATAAAATGGCAGTGTTGGATTTTCCCTTTTGATGACTGATATTTTCTGAGCTGCAATTTTGCAGTGCGGACAACTGGCACTAACAAATGCCAGAACCAGTTTTTCTTTTCTGATATCAAGTATAGGCTTTTCGACCTTCTCGCTTTTTTCAATTCTGTAAAGGGTATCCAGATTGAGTTCAAAGCCTTCGAACGGCTTGTTGAGATACTTCTCTGAATAGGATAAGTCGACAGGATTAAGCATGAACACAATGCAACATGAAATAAACAGGACGTAGTTTACAAGACCCTTGACTTTCAGTTCGAAGTGATAGGCATGCCTGTGAAGCAGCAAAGCCAGTGCAATCAGAACTAAATTCCTGATCAGACCCTGAAGCGGTGTCATGCTCAGCAATGTTCCCATACATCCACAGTCGCTGATATTGCCTTGTAATATCAAAACAGCAATAAGATGAATACTGAACAATAAGAGGACAGCAATTGCCAGTTTCAGACTGTCTTTCAGCCTGTATGTCGTAATAAGCAGCAGTCCTATGGCAAATTCTAAGCCTATGACCAAACGCGCTACAAAAACAGACGGCACCCAGGATATGAAGGTAGTGCCTACTATCTTATATTCGAATGGCTCTATAGGATATAATTTAAACCATGCGGATACCAGGAATAAGAGCCCGCATAAAAAGCTGCCGAGAAATACCAGTTTATTTTTCAAATTGAATCAAAAAAAAAAAACGCCTGACCGGAATCAGGCGTTATTAATAAAATACTAAATGTTTACTTCAGTTCGCACTCAACCTTGTAGGTTTGTCCGCCGAATTCAACACTGTATGAAGTACAAGCGTCTTTAGCCTGGCGTTTGGTGGCATCGTTGTATGTCACCTTCTCAACCTGACCATTGTTAGAGCATTCGCAAACTCTGTCTTTTTTACAGGCTACCAAAAGTACAGAAGCGAAAGCGATTAATGCAGAAGAAAATAATACCTTTTTCATAGACTGGATTATTTTAGTTCGCACTCATATTTTGTCTGAGTTCCGTTACCATTGTCTTCGGTAGAGCTTACACAATTGGCTTTACCCTGACGCTTGGTAGCATCGTTGTAAGTTACTTTGTAAGTAACACCACCTTCTGTACATTCGCAAACTCTGTCTTTCTTACAAGCGGCAAAACTTAAAGCTGCCACTGCAACGATTGATAAAATTGAAAGTTTTTTCATATAATTAATTAATTAGTAGTGCAATTTTATGGAAAAAACTTAAATAAACAAATTGTTTTTAAAGATTTTTACTGCAATTGCGATGAGAATCACCCCAAAGAACTTTCTGATAACTAATAAACCACCTTTTCCTAACAATCGTTCGATATGCCCTGTTGATTTGAGTACCAGGTAAACTACCAGTAGGTTGATGAGTATGCCGGTATACAGATTAATGGCCTGATATTCAGATTTAAGCGACATAATGGTGGTCAATGTTCCGCTTCCCGCCACTATAGGGAATGCGATAGGCACAATACTGCCCGATTTGGCGTCGGGATCTACTTTGAAAAGATCGCGGCCCAAAACCATTTCCAGACCGATGATAAAGATGACTATTGAGCCGGCAAGTGCAAATGAGTGAATATCGATGCCCAGTAAACCGAGAAACTTTTCACCTACCAGAAAGAAAAGCGTCATCAGTAAGCCTGCCACCAGTGTAACTACCTCAGACTGAATATGACCAATTCTCTCCCTTAATCCGATGATAACCGGGATAGAACCTATGATGTCTATGACTGCAAATAAGGTAAACGAAACAGTAAGTATCTCCTGTAAATCAAACATGCCGCAAAATTAGGCAGTTACATATTATTCTCTGCTCAGGCATTTAGAAAAGCGTTGAAATCATTTGCGTTCTTAAAATGATCACGGATGTATTTCACCAGTCCCGGCTTGAGTATCATATCCGCATCGGCCTGATGTATCAGGTAAAATTGTTTGTGATAGATCAGATCTTCCTTTTTTGCTATTTCCTTAAACTCAGGAGGCAATATCTTGGAGCGCTCACCTTTTACTTCGCCAAAACTGGATTTGAATGCTTTTACCGTCACTATCTTTCTGAAAGCTTCAGGTTTTGCAGCTATATTAGTGCGCAATCTGAATAACTGATCTTTTTCAGGCATATAAAAACCGGTGTAGATATTCAGAAATTCAGGACCAATTTCAATATACAATCCCGGGCTTTGCATGTTTTTGCGGCCACCTTTTGTAATCAGTGCCGACATCTGAAGCTTATAAGGGGTCTTGTCCTTGCTGAAGCGAACATCCTTATTGATTCTGAAAATACAGTCACCGGCCTTCAGATCACCCAGGTTGTATGGTTTTTTGAGGACATTAATCAGATCATTCACCAGTTCCTCAAACGCCGCTTTGACATTGCTCTGAAAACGCGGTTTGTTTCTGTCAAACCATTCTTTGTGATTGTTGGCGGCAAGTTCCATGAAAAATGCCTGATAATCTTTGCTGAAATAAATCCTGTCTTTCATATTTTTTGAGAAAAAAAAAGCGTCCGCTTGAGGCGGACGCTTTTCAAAATTATTTTTTAAAGTATACTGAGTGTTTTAATCACTGTGCCTTTATCTGTCAGAATCGACATGGTGTAAATACCCTTGTTAAGTCCTTCAGTGCTAATTACTGTCTCAGTTCCTTCAGCGGCTTTGTAACGCGCTATCTCTCTTCCGTTGACATCGTATATCACAATTACTTCCATAACGGCTTCTTCAGACGAAACAGTCACTGAGGTTGTAGCAGGATTTGGATACAGTTTTACTTTTGAGGACATGGCATTTTCCATCAGGCTGTTGGACTCATCGTCAATAATGGTCACAACATGCACGCTGTCAGGACCGATCAAAGTACCCCACGAATTGTCTCTTATCACCCAGACTATAGTTTCGTTTGGTTCTATAATGGCATCATCATTCAGTTTGGTTTTAACGATTATACTAGGTTCAGACTGTTTCAAAATGAACAATCTGCTGATGTTAGACTGATAATCCACATTTCTGGATGCAGATCCGCTTCTTATTAACAGTGTAACCTGCTGATTGGAAGTCAGATTGGCGCACTGAAGAGTAAACCCGTCTGTGCTGTCTTTGTTCTCAACGCCTCTTGAACTGTCTGTTGTGAAGCTGAATACCGGTACTACCAGATTGGTGATATCTGTATATCTTCTCGGGAACAATCTGTATCCGCTTGTGTACGGGCTGCTTGGATCGTTCTGAGCGCCAATACCTGTTACATTGAAATAACCCTGAGGAGCAGACTTGCCGTCAATATCTGTTTCACTGTCAATCACTATATTGAAAGAGTCGCTTGCTGTCAAAACCTTGAGGGTTACCGAAGTATTTGCAGCCATGGCTGTGCTTGGCCATTGAGATGGATTTGCAAGTTTAACCAGGTTGTATTTAACCAGATCAGACTCTGTAGACTCGTTGAGAATACCTACCACTCTGGCAGATTTTAACGTGCGGTTAGCCGCAAATTTAATAATGGTATCTATCTGGCTGATTTGCGCCATACCGTTCAACTGGGTAACACGTCCATATACCTGAACACTATCTCCTTCGGTAACAGTATATCCTTTGGTTCCTCCCGAAGCTTTGAATACCTGTATTCCACCGGTATTGTCCATCACGGTAAATGACAATCCCTGTGTAGTTCCCACGGGACCCATATTAACACCATAAACTGTTCCTCTGATGGCGCAACGCACATTCAGACTGTCGAGCACGAAATTCGGCGCTTTTGCAGTAATGATTTTATTGATTTTGTATTCCGGTAAATCATTGTCCAGAATTGTAATATGTATGGTATCAGTTTTACCGATGGTAGCGTTAAAAGAAGAACGGATAAAGAAAACAGCATCTTCGCGCGGTTCACTGAAGTTGTCATTGACAATTGGAATGGTAACTATTAAGCTGTCCGGATCGCTTGGGAAGAACGAATACATTGTAGATGTATAAGTGTAATCGGCATTTGGCTGTGCGTATTTTGAATCAGTGTTCGGCGCCAGAACTATGTCGCTCTGATTGATGTTACCGCCGGTCCTGTTGATGCGTATCTTAACTGAACCAACACTCTCGCTCACAACAATATTCTTTCTTGAAAAATTGTAAACCGGAGGTGCATCATCATCCTCAATGATCAGGGTGAACAGTGAATCTGCTCCGATAATTGCCGGTGAAGTCGGATTGCGAAGAGCAAGTATCAGCGTATCGCTTCTGTCTTCTTTGACATTGTCGTTGACAATGGAAATATTGAATTCAATACTGTCGATGACATTGCCACCCGGAAACTGCACTGTGCTGTCTCTGTTGCTGGATCCGAGTTTAAAATCCACCGGAATGAAAGTGCTGTCTGTTTTCTGTTTAACCACTACTTTGACATTGGTCGGTAAAGTAGAACCGGAAGTCATACGCAGTTTTACTTTTAACAAACCGTGATTTTCTTTTACGGTAGCTGATTTGGCAGCATATACAATAACCGGAATATCATTGTCGGTAATGTCGATTGAGTGTGTTGTCTGGAATCCGATTTTGGCATTTACGGGATTATTAAGCCTGATGGCAACGTTCTCGGTAGGTTCGCTTGAGAAATCGTCGTTTACCTTCACTTTAATTGTATCAATTACTTCACCATAGGGTCGGAAGACTTTAGGGAAAGTACTCAGAATATTATAATCTGTTCCGTTGCTGGCAGTTCCTGCTGTAACGAAGGCACTTACCTTGCTGCTGTCACCGTTTCCGTAACGGCGTCTTACAAGCATATTAACCGTCACATTTGATTCTGCTACAGTAGTTAAATTGGTAATAAATTCAAACTCCGGTTTCAGCAATGGTGCATAATCACTTTTGATGTGCACAGGTTTGATGGCTCCGCCTCTTCTGTCTGAGGTAGTATCACCGCCCCATACGCCGTCTGCTTCGGTATTGGCGTAATAGATTGTATCAAAATTCGGATCGCGGCTTTCAATTCTGGTGATTCCCGAGCTTAGTGAGTTAGGAATAACACTTCCCCACGAACCTGCATTTGCATTGATTTTGTTGTTGTACCAGTTCTGCATGTTTGAGAATGAAAATCCTTCATTTTCAGAATATGTGATTGTTACCGGCCTGGTGGTTGTACCGGAAATATTATCGTAAAGCAATACAATGCTTCTGGCTTTGGAGAAAGAGTTGCCATATATGGCTGTTCCTTTTCCGGACGACTGAACAGTAGAAAACTGCAATACTTCTATTGAGTCCTGAATAAAACCTTTTTCAACAACCGGTGCACCTGTTCCGATTTCTTCGTAAATGATGATGGGATAAACATAGGATCCCGGAGCAAAACGGCTGTCGTTAGTGTATAAAGCGCCAAACCAGCCGATGTATTCGGCCATACCCAGCGTAGTGAAAAAAGTATCATGAGCACCTGCGGTGTTTAGATCAGGATTGCTGATACTGCGCCAGCCTCCGTTCTTTTTCATGATAATCGGAGTTCCAACACCGGTAGTTGTGGTGCTGCCTGTATCGGCCAGACTGATAAACCTGGCGTAGTACTTATAACTGGCTCCGGGAGTAAGACCCTGGATTTTAGCCTGAAAGAGAATTGGCAGTCTGGTTGAATCTGCTGCGCCTGAACCTGTTGATCCGCAATACAAGGGAACTTTTTCGCCTATTACCTGTCCGCTATAAGGCTTCTGGGCATAGACAGAGATGGTGACTAAGAAAGTCAGAAAGATAAAAGTAGCAATTTTTTTATTCATTAGAGTGATGCTTTTGCGCAAATATAGCAAAATTAATTGATTGCAAGACAGATGGCAAAAACGCTGATTTCAGGCACTCCGGCTGATTTTAATTTTCCTGCACAGGCCTCCACGGTCGAACCCGTTGTTATCACGTCATCAATCAGTGCAATATGGCGGGGTAAATCCGTTCCGGTTTGAACAACCTGATAAGTATCACTCGCATTTTCCCATCTTTCATAACGCTTTTTTCTGGTTTGACTGGCATTGTCATCAAGCCTGTAAAGCAAACCCGGCCTGAAAGGAATATTCAGCGATTCGGCAATTCCTGCTGCAATCAGATCACTTTGATTGAATCCCCTTCGCTTTAGCTTTGACTGATGCAGGGGCACTGATGTAATCAGATCGGGTATTATGAAATCACTTCTGTTCTTAAGTTCTTTGCCGTACATGCGACCCAGATAGGTCCCCAGGTCCTGATCGCCATGGTATTTCAATGCATGCATCAACTGCTGCGAAATGCCTTTCTTTCTGAAAAAGAGCCAGGCATCTGCCTGATATAAATCAATCCTGCCCCGAAACAACTTTTGCAAAGGATGCTCAGGCCCCTGAACCAGAGCAGCTCTGGGCAATTCAACAAAACAGTGGATACAGAGATGCTCTTCCCCGCGCAACAATGCTCTGCCACATCCATGGCATATTCTTGGCCAGAAGATGTCTGCCATATCTGACATCAATTCAAATAATTTCATAGTTTGTATAAATTTACACAAACTATCCCGAAAAATTGCGCTTTTAAAAAATTAAAGTTTTACAGAAAAATGACAATCAGGGAAGCTTTGATTTGAGCTTCATCAGAAACCCGATTTCGCTTTCTTTAAGAAAACGCCATTTTCCGCGGGGAAGGTCTTTTTTAGTGAAGATACCCATGCTCACACGGTCGAGTTTTTCGACATCATAACCCAGAAATTCAAACATACGTCTTACAATCCTGTTTCTTCCGCTGTGTATTTCAATGCCTACATGCCTTCTGTCTTCGTTGTCTATAAATGCCGCTGCATCAGCGTGTATATGTCCGTCTTCAAGCTCAACACCTTCTACTATCTTGTCGAGATCCGTACCACTCACTTTTTTGTCGAGTACAACATGGTATACTTTCTTGATCATGAAAGACGGGTGAGTAAGCGCCTGGGCAACTTCACCGTCATTGGTGAGCAACAATACCCCAGTGGTATTTCTGTCAAGCCTGCCAATTGGATAAACCCGCTGTGGAATTTTATCTGCCAGCAGATCCATCACCGTTTTACGACCCTTGTCATCTTCAGTGCTTGTTATAAAATCTTTCGGCTTATTCATCAGAATGTATACAAATGGTTCGGGCAGTATTTTTCTGCCGTCATATCTTACAACATCTGTTTTCTTGACTTTATATCCCAGCTCAGTCATAACTGTACCGTTAACACTTACCAGGCCCTGGCTAATAAGTTCGTCGGCTTCTCTCCTGCTGCAGATACCCGAATTTGCCAGGAATTTGTTTAGCCTGATATCTTCCGGATCATCCTTTATTCCAAGTAGTTCCTTTTTGCGGTCAGTATACGAACGCTTCAGTTTTACCTCAGGATCGTACTTAGGTCTGAATGGTTTTTTTTCTTCCGTATTCTTCCCTTTATCAAACGCCGGAGGTGTTCTGAATTTGCTGTCTTTACTATCCCTTTTAAAAGAACCACGGCTGCCTTCGTCGGCACCGCGCTCTCTTTCCCTGTATGGTCTCTTTTCTATCTGATCAGGTCTGCGATCCTTGCCGCGATCACCTGCTTTAAATCCTCCCGGTTTGCGAAATGACTCCTCTTTACCGTCGGCACTTCTCTTCCTGTATGGCGGTCTGCTCTCAGGTCCGTTAAAATTCCTCTTAGGTGCACCTGACTTGTACCCGCTTTTATCATCATCACCTGTTTTGAATTTTCCTCCGCTTCCCGGTCTGCTGCTTCTGGGTCTGCTGCCCCTGCTGTCTTTGTAATTATCACGACCTTTAGCACCGTCATTCCCCTTACGGGCATAAGGTGATCTGTCGTTTCTTGGAGCTAAAAATCTCGGCGCTGCAAGTTCATCAGGATCGCCGTTGCTAAATGTTTTCTTTTTGTACCCTCCGCTTTTGCCTGTTGTATTTTCGGGTCCTCTCTTGTTGTATGCAGGTTTACCTTTTCCATAAGACGGTTTACTTCCGTCCTTTTTTCCGTATGTTTCCGAAGGCTTTCTGCTGTTGTTTTTTCGTTGGGGCATCTGAGCCGCAAAGATAGTATATTTGGCGCAGTTTAACCCTAATTAAAGGCGGTATCCGCTGAGCAAGGTCAGTTTCCAAAACACTTAGACTAAGTGTATGAATATCAGAACAATAGCACTGCTCAAAAAGTCAGTGTTTAAAAATCATCCTGAGATTCTCGCTACATTGTATTAACTTTGCATAATTATTTTTAAAAATATTCATGATTGTCCCTAAATTTCTGAACCCAACGAATTCATTTCACGCTGAATTAAGAAAACGTATTAATGACTACTTCGTCGAGATCAAATCCAAACCAACCGGAAACATTAAACTTTACACCAAGGCCATTATTCTCGTAGTGAGTTTCATTGCAGTTTATGTGCACCTGGTATTCTTCACTTCTCCATATCTCGCCGTCAGCCTGATCGAATGCATGCTGCTCGGCGCTCTTACATCAGCGATCGGCTTCAATATCATGCACGATGGTGCTCACGGCAGCTTCAGCCAGCAAAAATGGCTTAACGAACTCGCCGGTTTATCCCTCAATGTGCTTGGCGCCAATGTTTTCATGTGGAAAACCAAACACAATGTCGTTCACCACACCTTTACAAATATTGAAGGAATGGACGACGACATCAATGCCAAACCATTTCTCAGACTTTGCGAAACTCAGAAAAGATACAAGATTCACCGTTTCCAGCACATGTATTTCCTGATGGCTTATTCACTGCTTTACATCTACTGGATTTTCTTTACTGATTACAAAAAATACTTCACGAAACGCGTAGGTGAAATGCCTATCAAGAAAATGAGCCTGAGCGAACACTTTACCTTCTGGGGATTCAAAGCGCTTCACTTGGTACTGTTCATCTTTATTCCGATTTACGTTGTAGGTTTCCAGGCGTGGCTTATAGGCTTCCTGACCTACGGACTGTTTGCCGGAATCGTGCTTAGTCTTGTATTTCAACTTGCCCATACAGTTTCTGATACCCATTTCCCTGTACCAGATGTTAAAACCGGTAAAGTTGAAGACGAATGGGCTGTGCACCAGCTTAAAACAACAGCCAATTTTGCCACTAAAAACAAAATTGTCTCATGGTTCACAGGCGGACTCAATTTCCAGATCGAACACCACTTGTTTCCACACATCTCTCATATACACTACCCAGCCATCAGCGAGATAGTTAAGGATGTCTGCAAACAATACAATATTCCGTATATCGAATATCCAAAAGTTCGCCTCGCTATTGCCTCTCATATCACCCACCTGAGGGATATGGGCAGAGCCTGATTAATTGCCATTACCAAGTCAGGCAAATCAACTCGAGACTATAGCCATCCCCTATATTATATCAAAATAATATAGACGTAATATATAGTCAAATTATAAGATTCTATTATTATATCTGCACTTAATTAAGCAATTTTGCAGCATTATGTCAGTACTAGTAGGAAAAAAAGCACCGCACTTCAGTGCACCGGCCGTTATTAACGGAGAAGAGATTGTAGAAAATTTCAGTCTTGATCAATACATAGGTAAAAACCATGTAGTATTTTTCTTTTACCCTAAAGATTTCACTTTTGTGTGCCCGACCGAGCTACATGCCTTTCAGGAAAAACTCGGTGAGTTTGAAAAGCGCGGCGTCAAGGTTGTTGCCTGCAGCACCGACACCGAAGAAAGTCACTACAGCTGGTTGCAGATGTCTAAAGACCACGGCGGAATACAAGGTGTTACATACACCATAGTTGCAGATACTACCAAAGCCATATCAACCAATTACGGTGTGCTCTTTGGAAATTACGACTATAACGAGAACGGAGAACTGTATGCCAACGGACCAATGATAGCTTTCCGCGGATTGTTCCTGATTGATAAGGAAGGTATCGTTCAGCACCAACTGGTTAACCACCTCCCACTAGGAAGAAATGTGGATGAAACGCTCAGAATGGTTGACGCCCTTCAGCACCACGAACAACACGGCGAAGTTTGTCCTGCCAACTGGGAAAAAGGAGATGAAGCCATGAAAGAGAACTTCAAAAGCGTGGCAGATTACCTGAGCCGTCACTAATTAAAAATATTGTCAATATACCTGACTCAATACTCATAAAATCCGGTTAGTTAATACTGACCGGATTTTTTATTGCCCATAATATTATATCCGGTCACTTAGTAAAGGCAGTAAACAAAAAAGGCCGGAATTGCTTCCGACCTTCTTCGTTACCTATGAAAACTATTAACCTCTCTTTAAAAATTAACGCTTCTCTACGATTCTTGCAGCTTTACCACTCAATCCTCTTAAGTAGTAAATTCTTGCTCTGCGAACTTTACCGATCTTGTTAACCTCGATCTTGTCAATGTTCGGTGAATGTAAAGGGAAAATTCTTTCAACACCAACACCGTTAGAAATTTTACGAACGGTAAATGTGGCGTTAAGACCGGAATTCCTTCTTTGGATAACATCACCCTGGAAAAGCTGTATCCTTTCTTTGTTTCCTTCTTTGATCTTATAATGTACTGTAACTTTGTCTCCTGCTTTGAAAGTAGGCAGTTCAGTCTTCAGATATTCCTTCTCTACAAACTTGATTAAATCCATGGTGAGTATTTATTTTGGGAGTGCAAAAATAGGTATTAATGATTAAAATCCAAACTTTTTTGTAAAACTTGCTGCCCGTTTTTGCATTGCAGGTAAAGGTTTTAACTTTGATCTCACAAAATGCTGATAATCCATTGCTTAAGCAGCTTTAATTCCATCTCTGCATTTTTCCTCAACTTATCAATTCCTACCTGTCCAAACACTTAAACTATTCATTTTAAATAGTGTATCTCAGTAATTCATAGTGCTTACCTAAAATTAATCATAATTAATTCCTTTAAATAATTCTACAACTTTAATTTTCAACGTTGTAGTCTGTAATTTTAAATAATAACACAAAAGGCCGGTTTGAGCCGGCCTTTGGGTATAGTTTTAATTTGCTTTATTTGCTTGCGTTTCTTCTGATAATGTTTAAAGCGCCTCCGGCTTTAAACCATTCTATCTGCTGTTCGTTATAGGTATGATTGCAGATAATGCTCTCGGAACTGCCGTCGCTGTGTTTCAACACCAGTGTCAGCGGTTTTCCGGGTGCAAAAGAAGTAAGGCCGCTCAGGTCAATACTGTCGTCTTCCTTTATCTTGTCGTAATCAGATTTATCTGCAAAGGTTAAAGCCAGCATTCCCTGTTTTTTCAGGTTGGTTTCGTGTATACGGGCAAAAGATTTGGTGAGTACTACTCTGACGCCAAGATGTCTCGGCTCCATGGCTGCGTGTTCCCTGCTTGATCCTTCCCCGTAATTCTCGTCGCCTACCACTATGGTGCCGATTCCTGCAGCCTTATATGCTCTTTGTACTTTAGGCACTTCATCGTATTCGCCGCTAAGCTGGTTCTTGACAGAATTGGTTTTTTCGTTATAGATATTCACCGCACCTATGAGCATATTATTGCTGATGTTGTCGAGATGACCTCTGAATTTTAGCCAAGGACCTGCCATACTTATATGGTCGGTGGTACACTTGCCTTTTGCTTTTATCAAAAGTCTGAGCCCTTTCAGATCACTTCCTTCCCAGGCCGGGAATGGTGCAAGTAACTGCAGTCTGCTGCTCTCAGGTGATACTACCACACTGATGCCCGATCCGTCTGCTGCCGGTGCCTGATAACCTGCATCCTCAACAGCAAACCCTTTTTGAGGCAATTCCATTCCGCTTGGTTCGTCAAGTTTAACGGCTTCACCTTTCTCGTTGATCAGCGTATCAGTCAATGGATTGAAATCAAGACGACCTGCAATAGCAAGCGCTGTTGTGAGTTCCGGACTCGCCACAAAAGCATGCGTATTCGGATTGCCGTCCTGACGGGCAGCAAAATTTCTGTTGAAGGAATGCACGATAGAATTCTTCTCTTTTTTCTCTGCACCCATACGCGTCCACATACCTATGCAGGGACCGCAGGCGTTAGCAAATACAGTAGCCCCTATTTTATTAAAGGTTTCGATGAACCCGTCCCTTTCAATTGTATATCTCACCTGTTCACTTCCCGGTGTTATAGTAAATTCGGCTTTGGTTTTCAGATTCTTTTCTGCTACCTGTTTGGCCAGACTGGCAGCTCTCGAGATATCCTCATAACTGCTGTTGGTACAACTACCTATCAGACCTACCTCAACATTCAAAGGCCATCCGTTTGCCGCTGCTACTTCCTTCATTTTTGAAACCGGAGTAGCCAGATCGGGTGTAAACGGTCCATTGATATGGGGCTCAAGTTCAGAAAGATTAATTTCAATAACCTGATCAAAATAAGCTTCAGGATTTGCGTAACACTCAGGATCTGCAGTAAGGTGTTCGCGGATACCGTTTGCCAGATCAGCCACTTCAGCTCTGCCTGTAGCTCTCAGATATCTTTCCATGCTGTCGTCGTAAGCAAATGTGGAAGTAGTGGCGCCAATTTCAGCACCCATATTGCAAATTGTGCCTTTACCGGTACAGCTCATTGCAACAGCGCCTTCGCCGAAATATTCGACAATGGCACCGGTACCGCCTTTAACGGTTAATATGCCGGCTACTTTCAGTATAACATCTTTAGGAGATGACCATCCGCTCAGTTTGCCGTTTAGTTTTACTCCTATCAGTTTTGGAAATTTAAGCTCCCAGGGCAATCCCGCCATGACATCACAGGCATCTGCACCACCTACTCCGATTGCAACCATGCCCAGTCCACCGGCATTCACTGTATGCGAGTCGGTGCCTATCATCATTCCACCCGGAAATGCGTAATTTTCCAGAACAACCTGGTGAATGATACCCGCTCCCGGTTTCCAGAAACCTATGCCGTATTTATTACTCACTGAAGAGAGAAAATCGAATACTTCCTTGCTTTCTGTATTGGCAAATTCCAGATCTTTTGCCGCACCAACTTTGGCATTGATCAGGTGATCACAATGCACTGTACTTGGAACAGCAACCTTCGGACGGCCGGCTTGCATAAACTGCAGTAAAGCCATCTGAGCTGTAGCATCCTGCATGGCAACACGGTCGGGTGCAAAATCAACGTAACTCTTTCCTCTTTCAAAACTCTTGTCCGGATCGCCGGCGCTGAGGTGTGAATACAAAATCTTTTCGGTAAGTGTCAGTGGTTTCTTAAGGATCTGACGGGCTGCCCCTATGCGCTGCGGCATGCTGGAATATACCCTTTTAATCATGTCTATATCGAATGCCATGGTATTTTTAAATGTGTTGCAAAATTAGATAATTTAAGTCAGAAATGATACACCAAATCAGCCTGATTTTTAAAGAAAAAAAGCCAGCCGTTATCAGGCAAAAGCATAAACCTGATTCTGCCTGAAATTTGAAATGAAATTGGTTTTAAAAAGTGTAACTGTACACCTTGCTTAGCCTTCACTGCCCTTCCAGAGATTTTTCTCTTTCAGTTTTAAGCCGCTGCCGAAAAATATTCTGGCGCTTTCTTCAAATGAAGCAGTATAATCGGATACAAAAAATTTATGAGACGGGATTCTGTTTGCAGTATTCAGCAATTCGTGACTTTCGAGAAAGTCCTTGACTGCGCCTGATACGATTTCAGCCGAATTGACAATATCAACCCTGCCTTTATAATATGAACTAATTTCGTTAATGATCAGCGGGTAATGTGTACATGCCAGAATTATGCTCTCTATACCCGACAAATGCGGATTATCGAGATATGAATGCACAATGGTTCTCGATATTTTATTGTTGAAAAAACCCTCTTCTATCATAGGTGCCAGCAATGGTGTTGCCAGCGATTTAAGCCTGATATCAGGTGCCGCTTTTTCAAATTTCTTCTTGTAAACAGCGCTGCTGACAGTTCTCTTGGTACCTATCAGTCCGATTTTCTTATGCTTGCCTTTGCCAACCAGATGATCAACGACAGGATCTATCACATTGATGACAAATCTTTTATCCGGAAGAGCTGCCTGTACCTGCTTGAATGCCGTTGCTGAGGCGGAATTACATGCAATGACTATAAGTTTACATGGCTGTTTGATCAGAAATTCGGCTATCCTCACAGAATACGCCTTGATCGCATGAGGCGATTTTTCTCCATAAGGCATGTGAGCCGTATCCCCGAAGTAAATTATTTTTTCGCGGGGCAGTAACTCGGTAATAGCTTTGGCAACTGTAAGTCCTCCTATGCCGGAATCAAAAATCCCGATAGGATAATCTGGTCTTGCTGTAAATTTTTTTGAATTCAAGTTTTATCTTGAACCTGCTCCCGGCATTCCTGTTCCGGGCTTACCTGCTCCCGGATTAGCCAGTGGTTTGTCTTTGATGTTGAGTTTTGCTTTTACGGCTGCTTCCAGGTTGTATTCCTCGTCTGCGTATATCAACTGGCCGTAGCTGTTGTCTATGACGTGGGTAAACCCTTTTTCCTTTGCTATTTCTGCAACGGCTTCCTCAACTTTTTTCTTAATAGGCGCAACCAGTTCATTCATCTTTGCACTTAAGCTATCCTGAATAGATTGCTGCATAGCCTGATATTCGTATTGCATGGACTCTATCTGCTGTGACCAGATTTTAATTCTTGTCTGATTGGGAACCGGTTTTTTTGATTCCAGTTCTAGTTTCTTATTAATTGCAAGCGCCTCAGACTCTATGGCCTTAAGTTCATCATCGAGCGACTGCTTGTATAACTCATATTCATCAGAAGCGGTTTTGTATTCCGGCATTGCCTGAATGATGTTCTGAAAATTCAGATGCCCGATTTTCTGTGCCTGGGCAATTCCCGGTAAACTTACACACAGCCATGAAAGCGCTGCGATAATAATGGATCTTTTCATTTTGGTTTATTAATTTATTTATCTGTACTTATTGGTGTAACGCCCAGTTCGTCGAGGACATCATCACTTCGGTCGTATTTTGGATTGCTGAACAGGATGTTCATGTTGGCCGACTTGTCAAAAATAAAGTCGAGTCCGTTGTTCTTTGCTACTCTCTGTATGGCCGCAAATACTTTGTCCTGTATGGGTTTGATTAACTCCTGGCGCTTTTTGAATAATTCTCCGTTGACTCCGAATTTCTCCTGTTCGAATTTCTTCATCAGATCTTCCTTAGAAACAATGGCGTCTTCTCTTTCTTTTCTCTGTGTAGGACTGAGCAATATCTCCTCGGCTTTGTAATCCCTGTACATCTTGTCTATCTCATCCTTCATTATCTTCAGATCATTTTCCCATTTTTCGGACAATTCGTTGAGTTGTTTCTGAGCTGCTTTATATTCTGTCATCTGACCGAGAATATAGTCTGTGTCAACATAGGCAAATTTCTGTGCATTCACTCCGGAAACAAAGCAGCCGAGTAAAATTGCCAGAAGTAAAGATTTTGTTTTCATGATATTTGGTGACTTACAAGTGCTTAAACGAATAATGTGCCAATTTTGTTATAAGTTGGCAAAAATAATTGAATTTTCCTGTTTTTACTCATAGTGAAGTGATTTTCGGATAAAAAAGCTTATTAGTCTGTTCGGCAACCGCGTATGTGTAAAACCCTGAGCAGAATATTAAATCATGAAAACTCGTTTAATGTTTTATTTTGCTACCTGATACCCGGGATCAAAAGCGAGCTGTCTCCGTAGCTCAGAAAGCGATAGCCTTTGTTGAGCGCATGCTCATATAAGCTGCGCCAGTCATCCCCGATAAATGCCGAAATCAGCAGCAATAAGGTTGAACCCGGCTGATGAAAATTGGTGATTAGACCGTCTATCCCCATAAATCTGTAACCCGGTGCAATCATAATCGAAGTAGAGCCGCTGATTTCAGTGAGATCCCTTTCTTCCATATAAGAAAGCAAATACATCATAGCTTCCTTTCTGCTCAATAATCTTTCTGTTTTTCTGTAAGAAAATTGCTCAATATTAAATGGATTTTCTACTCCTGATTTCAGGTTGACAGCAAGCTGATACAGACTTTCAATGACCCTGCAGGAAGTTGTTCCCACGGCAATGACATTTTCTGTTTCAATCAGTGCCTTAATGAGTTCTGTACTTGCTGAAAAAACTTCACTGTGCATCACATGTTCATTGGCATCGGATACTTTAACGGGCAGAAATGTTCCGGCGCTTACATGCAATGTCAAGTAATGTCTTTTTACACCTGCCTCATCCAGTGACGCGAATACCTCATCAGAAAAATGCAGACCGGCCGTTGGAGCTGCCACTGAACCACTTACTTTTGCATAAACTGTCTGGTATCTCTCAAGATCGCTGTCGTCGGCTTCGTGATGAATATAGGGCGGAAGAGGAAGCTTTCCGAAAGCTTCGAGTATATGAACAAAAGCAAGTCCGTCCTCCCAGTTAAAACAAACCCTGTTTGCTGCACTGCGCTCAATGCTTAAACGGGTTTTACCGACATGTATTTCCAGGATTTCATCCGCTTTCCACTTTTGCTATTGCCAATCAGACACTCCCATTCGCAGGATGTCGCAGCATTCAGCGCTGTGACATGATCAGAATTGTACGGCTGTAGAAGGAATATTTCGATACGGGCACCGTTCCTGTTTTTGAGAATAATCCGTGCCGGAATAACCTTTGCATTATTCATGAAAAGTGCAGAACCTTCCGGAAGCAAACTGACAATATCCTTAAACCGGTAATCGCTGATCGCACCGGCATTATACATCAATAAACGGCTGCTGTCACGTGGTTCCGCTGCGTGCTGTGCTATACTGCTTTCCGGCAGATGATAATTGTAGTCTTCGATCAGAATCTGTTCAGCCATCAATCAAAGAAATTCGAGAAAAGGAAGCATCTTATTAAATGCCGCGGTGCGGTGACTCATTTTATTTTTTACCTCTGAACCCAATTCTGCAAATGTCTGATCATAACCGTCAGGAATAAAAACCGGATCATAACCGAAACCCTTATCTCCCCTTGCTTCATTTGCTATGGAGCCGTTCACCGTTCCCTCGAATAAAAGAATTTTTCCGGCTGAGCTAATCAGGCAGATCACACAGACAAATCGCGCTTTCCTGTTTTTCTTGCCTTCCATATTTTTAAGCAAGAGGATATTATTGGTCTGTGAATTTGAATTATCGCCTCCGTAACGCGCACTTCTTACTCCGGGAGCGCCTTTCAGTGCTTCAACCTCCAGTCCGCTGTCGTCGGCAAAGCTCGGTATCCCGGTATGTTCAAACAGGACCTTTGCTTTTATCTCTGCATTTTCCTCAAATGTTTTTCCGGTTTCTTCTATTTCGCTGTCAAAGCCGGCATCTGCAGGATTAAGCAATTCAAATCCCTCCGGAAGCAAAGCTTTTATCTCGGCCAGTTTTCCGCGATTGGAAGAAGCAAAAAGAATCTTCTTCATCACTTTATTTCTTATTCATATCAAACTGACGCTTTACAAGTTCCCATAAGTTGCGCTTGAGCGATTCATTTCCGGCTATAGCTTCCATCGAATCGACACTGATAATGCGACAACCGTCTATCTGACAAACGCCGTAAAGCTTACAGGGTACGCCCATTTTATTCGGATCAACACCCCAGAAAATGCAATATTTCGGACTGAAATTCTTCTGGAGGTTTTTCCATTGCAGCCCTTTGAGATCAATGGTGTTAACTACCGCAAAACCATCAGCATCCATATTAAATCTGTCGGTTCTGATAGCATTGGCAAGTCTGAAGAAAAAATCTCTCTGATCCCTTGGGATTATTTCATCGCCCGGGTGGGAAACGATATTTAAAAACCTGTATTTATTACCGCCTTCCGAGGCAATTTCCTCATACCACTGAGTTTCCTCAATCAAATAGATATCGCCACCCATAAGCATATTGACGTCTTCGGGATTATTTTCGGAAATAATTAGGTTTGAATCCATGGAATTGATTTAATTTGCATTACAAATGAGCCTCAAAATTACGACAAAACTGGTCGAAGAATCAAAAATTTCTTCGTTCGACCCGGAAAATATTGTGTTTGGCAGAGTGTTCACCGACCACATGTTCTCTTGCGACTTCAGGGATAATCAATGGCAGAATTTCAGAATTGAACCTTTTGGGAAAATACAGCTGAGTCCTACCCTATCAGCCCTGCATTACGGTCAGGCTATTTTCGAAGGAATGAAGGCAGTTAAAAACAGCGATGGTATCATTACGCTGTTCAGACCACTCGATAACCTGAAGAGACTTAACCGTTCGGCCGAAAGAATGTGTATGCCACAGCTTCCTGAAGAAGTCTTTATGACAGCACTCAAAAAACTGGTGCTGCTCGAAAAAGAATGGATTCCTGACAGGGATGGCAGTTCACTTTATATCAGGCCGTTTATGTTTGCTACCGACGACTACCTCGGTGTGAAACCAAGCGAAAACTATTGTTTTATGATTTACGCCTGCCCGGTAAGCGCATATTACAGTCACCCGCTTAAAGTCAAAATTGAGGAATACTATACACGTGCTTCCAAAGGAGGTGTCGGTGCCGCCAAATGTGCCGGAAATTATGCCGCTTCCATGTTCCCGACAAAACTGGCTCAGAAAGAAGGATTTGACCAGGTGCTGTGGACCGATGGTGAATTTCATGAATCTCTTGAAGAAACAGGAACCAGCAATGTTTTTGTGGTAACTGATGAAGCTATTTATACACCCGAACTCAATGACAGTTTACTTGCTGGTATTACGCGCGATTCAATCATAAAACTTCTGAGAAATCAGGGTAAAACTGTGATCGAAACAAAAGTAAAAGTTAAAGATCTCATCAAATGGCATCAGGAAGGCAGCTTGCGCGAGATGTTTGTTTCGGGTACTGCCGCTACTGTTACCAATATAGAACTCTTCAGTTACAAAGGCAGCAAATACAATGTCAATGCCTCCGAAAACCTTCTGAGTAAAGAGATAATCAGAACCTTCAATGACATGAAGACACTGGTACTAACCGATCCTTTCGACTGGATTAATGTGGTTAACGAATCAGAATTCATTTCACATTCCTGATACATGTACGAATTTATTGAAGGGCATATCGAACATGCCAACCCTGCCTTTGCTGTTATCAATGTTGGCGGAATCGGCTATCATCTTTTCATCAGCATCAATACCTACGAGCATATAAAAAGTCTTAAGCAGGTGAGACTGCTTACCCATCTGGCCATTAAAGAAGATGCACATTCGATTTACGGCTTCTTTGATGAACAGGAAAGACAAATCTTCCGTCAGCTTATTCTGGTTAACGGTGTAGGCACCAATACAGCGCGGATGATACTCAGTGGTCAAACACCGGCAGCAATAATTTCTGCCATCAGCACAGGCAATATCGCCATGTTGAAATCGGTGAAAGGTGTCGGGCCTAAGACTGCTCAGCGCATCATTATTGAATTGCAGGATAAAGTAGGAAAACTCTCTACCCCGGGCGAACTGGCCTCTTTCCCCGGCCAAAGCGGCAAACAGGCAGACGAAGCTTTACTTGCTCTTCTTGCACTCGGATTTCCAAGGAATACAGCCGAAAAAGTCATACAGAAAATTGCGGCCCACAATCCGGCACTGTCAGTCGAAGATATTATCAAGCAAGCATTGAAACTGCTTTAATTACTTTACTTAACCTTATAAAGCAGGCTGCTTTGATAAATATCCTCAGGCGAAACAACATTTTCCTGATAGGGTATCTTTTTACCGTAACGCTGTTTAAAGATTTCCTTCACCGTTTCAGAACTCAGGTCGAAAGACTTCAATTTGCGCAATTCACTTAACTTCAGTCCGGTTTTATTGTACGATTTCCACACAAGTTCACTGCAATACATGCTGTTGTCATCCCACGAAAAATATGGATCGTAATGCTTGTTCATCTGTTGCTCCAGATATGATTTCATAAGTGCAAGTCTGCCGTCGCTTAGCAGACTATCCCTGTTTTTCAGACGCATGACAGTGTATTTTCCGCTATCTCCTCTTTCGGTAAATTCAGACAAAGGCACACATTGAACCGGCTCAACTGCTTCGTATACTTTCCATTCACCGTTCACCCTGAAAATTACGCCTACATGCGTAAAAACCGACCCGGTGGCCAATTGAATCGCCCTGCCCTGACCTTCAACACTGGTTTGAAATACCAGGTCGCCGTTCATGAATGTATCCTGTTTCTCACTAAATTTCATAGCCGAATGTTTCAGTGATATTTTACTTATTCCCCTGTTGATGGCGTATAGCGTAATTCCGATAAACAAAACCGCCAGGCCCGTAACAATCCGTTTGTGCATACTTTCTAAACGTTGATTTTTTGATTTTATGATATCACCTTCGTCGAAAACAATAAACGACAAGAAATACCCTTGAAAAAGAATTCTGTTTATCGTGCTCTGTATACTGTGCAGCCCTGACATGGCAGAGGAATACTGCCATGCTGCTCCCATTGGTCAATCAGATGCTCCCTGTTTTTTTCGATTCTATCCCATGAATCCGCAAATTCGCCAAGTTTAAGTGAACTGTCGCCCGGCATTTCCGAAATGACACAACCATCAGCCCATATGCTTCCGTCGGCCGCAAAACGTGTTTTTTGTAAATACGCGCAGGCTTTGTGTTTGTCGGGAACAACATCGCTGCGGTATTCTACCAGCGCATTTCTTGTATAACGGTCGTTGCTGTAATACAGATTGGAGGCAGAGTAATAAACAAAGGGGTAATGAAAAGGATTCATCAAAGCAGCAGCCTTCTTCATATCCGCTTTTGAACCGGCCGGCATTTTAATATGAAGATGAACACCCGTAGAAACGCCATTTTCTGAGAGTAATTTTAAAAAAAGCCCTATGTTTTCACAAACGATTCCGAAGCGATCTACTTTGTACATCGCCTTGTAAGTATCCGCATCAAGCCCGCCTACAGAAAAATAAATCTCTGAAAGTTTATGTCCGCTTTTTGAAAGCAAAAGATTTAAAAAGTTCTGACGATTTTCAGCATCCAGTCTGATCGCATTGGTAAACATGGTTGCACGTGCTATATGAGTGCTGTCCAGCAATTTTCCTATTGCCTTGTCCCATCCCGGATGCAGGAGGGTGTCGCCTGTTGTAGGAGTTATACTGATGAGGGCGGATCTGAAATGAGATAATTTTAATACATTTCCAGACAATACGTCATCGCTCATATGCAAGAATTTCTTTTCTGATTTCAGCATGTCCGGATAGGGGCAAAAAACACAGCGGGCATTACAGATATTGCTGAGTTCGAATTCGATGAACCTGTTGCCATTGCATCTGCTTATGACAAAATCGCAAAATCTGATCACTGACTTAAACCTTCGGCTCTTCATCCAGTATTTGGCAGCTTTTCTCTTTATGCCCGAGAACATGCCTGCAATCAACTGCAAAAACAATTCAGGCATTTTTTTCAAAAGCAGTTCAGTTCCTGTTTTAATTTTCCGCTTCAGCCCCATCGCTGTACAAATGTATGATTGTACATACAAATTATTTATATCTGATCAGTTTAAATTATCATCATTCTCGAAAGCATATCAATCTCTGTAAGTATAAACTTTCTCTTGCATTTCATCAATTTGGTATTTCTTGGATTTTGATATAATTTTCCACCTTTAAATCTCACATGAGCAGTAAGCAGAACAGCAGCGACAGATCAACAGGCAATGGCGGTAACACAGCAGTCTGGATTAATAAAACAAACGGAAGTAAAAAAGCCGAAGAGCAGTTGAAACAACTCGCCGAAATCTGTTTTAAATCAAGCAATCCTCTGACTTTATACGCCCCTAAATCGCTTAAATCAGCAATGCTGACCGAGCTGACACAGGCAGGTAAAATCAGGATTTGCAATGACACAATTCCTCACGACGACATTAAAAACGCTGTAAGTTTAAACCTGCCGCTTGCAAATGATATTGAAGCGATCAGCAGATGGATACTCAGTGCCAACAAGGTTTTTACCGGCAGCAATATGGTTGCTGCCTATGGACGCAATTCGGCTAAGGCAGGATTTTCAGATAAATTCTTTGCCTACTGCGGCAACTTCTGGCCCAAACTATTTACCGGATCTAATTCAAATCTCAGCGCCTGCGAAGTTGTTGTGCTTTCAATAGATGATTTTGAAAAACTGGTGATTCAAAACGGCATCAGTTCCTCATGGCAAATTACCGCTCTGGGTGAAAAAGAAGGCATCTGCACCAAACTGCCTTTCGAAATTAAACCCGGAAGCATCAGCGCCGGCAGCGGTTTCAAATCTTTTTACACCGGAATTGGCGACGGATTTAAAACTTTATTCAATTACTTCTGGAAATCGGCTAATCCGGGTAAATCTGCCTCTGATATCAGCGACATCAATCACCCGCTTTATAAACGCATTTTCGGCATCTCGGCACTATTGTTATTGTTCGGCATGTTGTTTATCAGTCCGGATTACAACGTCACATGGGACGAGCCAAACCACAACAATTACTCTCAGGATGTACTCGATTATTATCTGAGTGCAGGCAGTGACACCAGTATGTTCGATTTTCAGGCCGAAGGTCACCGCGACAACTATACCAACGTGCTATACGGTATGGGTATTGATGTAATCAGTTCTGCCGTCAACAGACTTCTGGGTTTTGGAGAAAAAGTTGAACCCGGCGACAACATCGGAATCACATTTACGGGCAATATCATAGACAGTCTGTTTAACAATCAATACAGGCGATATCCTGTAGATGAAAATGGCTTTATTGAACACCGTACTTTTGGTAAAATCAGTGTCAAAGACAAATCAATTTCAGAAATTAAAACCCTGCTGAAAGAGAAGACAGAAGCCGCTTCTGCCGATGCTTCCATCAGTGTTAATTTTTACAGCTTCAAGGCACACCGGCTCGAATTCATTGTCAGACACCTCATCAATACATTTACAGGCTTCCTTGCTATATTATTTACAGCATTGCTGGTTCGCCGTTTCTCGGGATGGATGCCTGCAATATTAACCATGATTGCACTGGTTTGTTCACCTTCATTTTTCGGACACAGTTTCAACAACCCGAAAGATATTCCTTTCGCAGCAGGTTATATCATGTCTCTCTTTTACCTGATAAAGCTACTCAAAGAACTTCCTTCGGCTACTCACCAGACTAAAATAATGCTGGCTCTTTCAATTGGATTTACTGTGAGTATCCGCGTTCAGGGCTTGTTCCCGCTCGTATTCCTGCTGGCGTTTATGTTGCTGCACTGGATAATCAGCCGCAGCGGCAAAAAAGACAATAAATTTCTGCAGTATTTAAAAACAGGATTAATCATAGGAATTACAGGATATATTCTAGGTATACTGTTCTGGCCCTATGCGCTAAGAAATCCAATTGCCGGACCTTTAAAAGCACTTGCCGAATTCGACCAGTTCTCGTATCTGACCTATTACGAACTTTTTGAAGGCCAGAGACTATTCAATAAACCCTGGTATTACGAACCAAAACTGATCATGCTGACAGCACCTGTCGCTTTACTCATCGGAATCCTGCCAGGCTTGTTGCTTGGCTGGAGAAAAGGAGATAAAGTACACTCACTCTCCTTGTTATTACTGGTTTTTGCCACCTTGTTTCCGGTTTTCTGGCTGATATACAAAAAATCCTATGTCTATAATGGCTGGAGACATGTTGTTTTTATTTATCCATCACTGGCGGCTATAGCCATACTCGGATGGTACTGGCTGGCTTCATTTTTTAAAGCTAAAGTCAGACTTATTATTCTTTGCATTGCCGCACTTGGATTTCTTAAACCCGGAATCTGGAGCATAATGAACCACCCTTATCAATACCTGTACTTCAACGAAATTGCGGGAGGCGTTAAAGGAGCAAATGGAATTTACGAACTCGACTACTGGAATCAGACACCGAGAGCTGCTTTCGAATGGCTGGTTAAAAACAAGCCTGAAGTACTTGACGGTAAAGTAAAGGTTAGCAGTAATAATATTCAGGAAGCCCTTAAAACCTTTGTACCCGAAGGCAAAAATGTCAAATACGCCTGGACACGCGAATATGAATGGGCCGACAACGACTGGACTTATGCCATCTGGACTACCAGAACACTTTCCAAAAATCAGATTCTGGGCGGTTACTGGCCTCCAAAAGGCACCATTCATGAAATTAAAGTAGACGGCGTAACCGTTGCTGCTGTAGTTCGCTCTGCCAACAACTACAGCTATATGGGAAAACAGTACCTCAAAAAGAACAACGGCGATTCTGCCCTGTTTTATTACGAAAAAGCTTATGCCTATAATCCCCTCGAGGAAGAATATGCGAGAGGACTAGCAGATGCCTGCAAATTGAAAATGAAATTTGACAGCGCTATCGTTTTTTATAAGAAAGCCATTGAATTGAGAGATGGCAACTACGAAGCATTGCAGAGTCTCGGTGAAATATATTACACCCAGTCTATGATGAAAAATCAGCAGAACCCGGATCAAAAACTCATGGACCTGGCTTTCGAAAACCTCGCGCTTGCCTTCAAACACAAAAAGAATGCTTCGGCACCCCTTATTATGGGAGAAATTCGCCTGATGCAGAACAATCCGGCCGAAGCCAAGATTTATTTTAACCAATTCCTCAAAACTTATGGGAATGTCGGAAGGGGTTATTTAGGTCTCGGAAAAGCACAACTGATGCTCGGCGAAACCGATTCCGCATTTTATAACCTGCAGGGAGCCATGCAGTTCGACCCGAGAAACCCTGAGCCTTACTACATCCTTGGAACCGAATTACAGAAGGCCGGCCGCAATAAGGAAGCGGAACAGTTTTTGACTGAGTATATGAAACTTAGCGGCACATTGCCCCAATAAAAAAATAAATTATGGGTGGTATGCAGCATTTTTTGTAAATTTCACGTCTAAACTAAAAGACAAGACACATGAAAAGGCTCGCCTTAACCCTTCTGCTAACGGGTATGGTGCTGAATTTATCAGCTTCCCACATAGTGGGAGGAGAAATCATGTATAAGTATCAGGGAACAGTCGGTCTTGCTAAATCATATAAAATAACTTTAAATTTATACATTGACTGCTACAACGGCAATCCGGATGCAATTGCTCAGGACCTCGACGGATATATCAATGTTTTCTGGTCCAATAATGGTACTTTGCTCACCTCGTTGTGCCAAATTGTAAGACGCAACAGCCCTGTCAGAGTCAGCGATGTGAATTACAAATGCATCAAAAATAAACCCAATGCCTGTGTCGATAAATACGTTTATGAAACGACAATGGAACTGCCGTCCAATGGCAAATATATCATTTCGTTTGAGCGCTGCTGCAGAAATAATACCATCAACAACATCATTAATCCCTCAAGCACCGGCGCTACTTATTGGACAGAAATAAATACCTCAAATAACAACAGTTCGCCTTCTTTTAAATCTTTGCCTCCGAATTTTCTCTGTACCAACGCCCCTCTAAAATTTGATCACTCTGCCACAGACGCAGACGGCGATTCGCTGGTTTACGAACTATATCTCCCTTTCGACGGAGCCGATGCAAGCGGATCTTCACAGGCTTCACGTCCAGAGTTCGACGACCCCAACAATCTTCCCCATTTTCCCGGAAAAACCGTCAAATGGGAAAGTGGATACAACACGTATTTCAATCAGATTGACGGAAACCCGACATTAACAATAGATAAGCGAACCGGAAAATTAACGCTTACTCCCACTACCATGGGTCAGTTTGTTATCGGAATAAAAGTGCTGGAATACAGAAATGGCGTGCTTATCGGCGAAACCAAAAGAGATTTCCAGTTCAATGTCAGCAGTTGCATTTTCGATGTAGTATCATCATTTTTTGTTCCCAAATTAAACTGTGCCAATACCGAAGTGAGTTTTACAAACAGAAGTCAGGGTGGTATCAAATACAAATGGGATTTCGGCGACCCCGGTAAAACAAATGATACTTCCAATTTCCGGGATCCTAAATACACATACTCCGAACCGGGGAATTATACGGTTTTGCTGATTACCAGCAACCAGACCTGTATTGATACTTCTGAATATGACATTACGGTTAAAAAGAATTTTGTCGTAAAAGTCAATAATGATACGCTGATTTGCGGTCCTTTCACCAAAACCATTACAAGTAATGTACCCGGTAAAACCTATCTGTGGAATACGGGTGAAACAACCCCAAGCATCAATGTCAGCAAAGGCGGACTATACTGGCTGGCCGTCACGGACAACCCATGTATTTCCAGAGACTCTGTTAACATCATCAACGACCTATCGGTGCTGGATCTTGGTCCCGATTCCGTGATTTGCCGAGACAGTTTCGTCGAATTCACCTATGAAGGCAAACCGGGTTATAAAACTTATTTGTGGAACGACAATTCCACCGGTCAGTTTGTTTTCATACCTAAACTAGGCACCTATTGGGTTAGTGTCACGAACCAGAATGATTGCCCTTCAAGCGATAGTATCACTTTTGTACTTTACCCGCCACCGAGGGTGTATCTCAACGATACTTTGTTCTGCAAAGGCAGCTTTGTTGTCCTCAGCGGTATCAATTACTCCGTTAAAACAAAACTCGAAACAAAGTACCTCTGGAATAATGGCGACACCTCAGCGATCATCACCACTTCACTACCCGGAACATATATCGTCAAAGTCAGAAACCGGCTCTGTACCATTTTCGATACTGCTGTAATAACGCACATTGAAACCGGACTTGAACTTGGCAACGACACATTCTATTGCGGCGATGTCAATCACTGGCTGATACCCAGAAAAGGATTCGCCAATTACAAATGGCACGATGGCGCCGAGGTAATTGATTACCACGCCACCCAACCCGGTAAAAAGAAACTCACCATCACAACAAAAGAAGGTTGTGTTGAATCGGATTCTATCTATATTACCCAATACCCAATTATTGACGGAGGCCTGGGTAATGATACCACCATTTGCCTCTCATCTCTGATTACACTGGTGGCCGCAGACAGCATGAGCAGCTATCTCTGGAATACTGGCGCCACATCCCGCATTATTCGCGTTAGCTCAGCAGGTCTTTATAAAGTCACTATCAGCGATATTCACGGATGTGTCAATGCAGACAGTGTCACCATAAAAGAACAGGCTGATGCCCTGCCGGTAGATATGTTTATGCCCAATGCCTTCTCTCCTAACGACGATAATCTTAACGAAACTTATCCGGGCAACAACTACAGCGATCCGGGCTCAGCCTATATACTGCGTCTCTATAACCGCTGGGGCGAAAAGATTTTTGAAAGTGAAAGTCCTTCCTTACAATGGGATGGCAAAATAAAAGGTGATTACGCGCCTCAGGATGTATACGTCTACTACGTTAGATATGTTGGATGCGACAATATCGAACGCTGGTTCAGGGGCACCTTTACCCTGCTCAGATAAAACTATGACCTCTAAAATCTTTAGCGCCTTTTTTGGTATCATTATTCTTGCAACAGCCT
>CAZRKA010000011.1:0-33809 GCA_964600345.1 uncultured Chitinophaga sp.
GTCATTGAAATTGTATTCACTGTATAGAAAACCCAGCATTCTGTCGTTGTAATAGTCTTTAAAATACATTCTGTAAGAAGAATCAAGTCTCATGGCTTCCTCAAACCATTCTTCGTTTGAACTGAATTCTTTCCAGTTGTACAAATCCCCATAATTCACCAGACCGTAGAATTTATATGGGGTCCGCAGTTTTTCATAATCAAATTGATTTTTGATATACTGACTGATGACGTATTTCTGCTGACCTTTCATGGTATAGGTATTGACAAATGCGTATTCGTATGATGTATCCTCTGAAATAGTGATTTCTGAGTTTTGTTCATATAGATTTTCCTCAGCAGGCACCTCCGGATATTTTAATATTTCATGAGATACTTTACTGTTTTTGGGATCGAATACGATAAGATCTGTACCTGAAAGCGAACCGTAACGTCTGTATATATTGCTCTCTTCTTCATAACTTGTGATATACAGGTCGCGATCTTTTTTCGGCAGATACAAACCCCATGTTATCTCGTAAGGAGATATGATATCAGACCATTTGCCGTCGTATTTATGCAGGCAGGCCATCATTTTGTATTTAATGCCGAGTTTGTCGCAGAATCTGGCGAGAATGACAGCATAGGCCATATCTCCAAAGGTCTTATCGTTCAATTTATCCTCGTTAGTCAGATACTCATGAAGTTTGTTGAGTTTGCTGTATTTGTCCTTGTCCTTTTTGGTGAAGGTTTTCAGGAATGCGGAGAAAAACTTGTTCAGACTCGCTTCATGATAAGGCTCACCACCCGATTGTGTGTTGAGATAATACAAGTATTTAGGAATGTACTTTTTGTCGAGATAAAACCGTTTTCCAAGTGAGGCAACTTCTTCGGCACTTACATTTTCGCTGTTAAACTGGTAAGGGAAATGTACCTGCTTGGGTGCAGATGTCTGAACAAGTGCGTATTTAATTACGGGATGATGCAGATAGAAATAACTGAACTCCTCGCTCTTAAATGAATTAACCAGATTAAGGGCGCATTCGTAAGTGGTTTTACCACCGGTGGTTTTGGAAGTGAATTTAAAACCGGTGTTGAACGATTTCTGAATCAGTTTAAGTTCGCTTGGCACGTGCAATACATACACGCCATTGGCCAGTGCATAGCTTTCTTTTATAAATTTATTCTTAAATATTAGATATTTATATGGGTTTCTGTTGTATACCTCGGCAGGTACTTTATCATATTTTCCGTTTTTCACCAGTATTTTCTTAAAATCCTTGGTTTTGGTGGTATATGTAAATTCGTATTTGTAATCAATGATATCGCCAATTTCCAGTCCTTCCAGCGGAATTTCTTCTTTCTTCTTGTCTTCATCGTCCTCATCATCGAGTTTTTCAATACCGTCAACAGGGTAGCTGGCATTGAAGTATTCGTATATAACGTTTACCTTTCCGTCGGGCTTGATTTGTTTCAGTTCAAAGCGCTTCATGTCCTCGTTTTTGTATAGGGTACTGAAATTGTTAAGGGCAGAAATATCTTTAAGAATATACTGAGCCCTGTAGACCACGGTTACTTTATAATCAAACTGACCATAGGTTTCGTAAGTGTATTCTTCCATCAACCTTCCAATAACGACTGATTCGTTTTTGAATGTGTCATTGTAAGTTGTGCTGAAATAGTTCTTTTCATAATCAGACTGTGCTAATATGTTCAGGGCAATTATGAGTAAAGGCAGCAGGAGTGTTTTTTTCATCTGGGAATTAATTTTTAGATTATTGGATCTCTATGTAACTGTTGTAAAAAGTAGAAAGTTTTTTGCAGTCGTTCATGAATGTCATCAGCATTGAAACCGGTAAATAGTCTTTTTTATTGATAAGAATCTTTTCGTAAACGACGGTATTTCCTACAACTTTCATTTCCAGTTTAAAACTGTAATATTCATTTTCGATATTGACAGATTTAGGCAAACTGATTACTTTTTGTCCGGCATTTAACTGAAGTGTGACATTGCGTTTTATAAAGTTCTTATGGCCCAGGTCGAGGTCAACTCTTCTGGTCGAATCAAACCATACACCGTCGAATTCACGGTCCCATTCCAGATTGACAAACATTCTGTCTTTGCTTTGTATTACCTGGTTATTTACATTCAGATCGTAGTTAATTTCAGGATTAATATCTCTGTTGCTGAGATCGGTATGTTGAATATTGCTGATTTTAAAATTGATATTTTGGTCGGTCAGATAATTAAACAGCACCTCTTCTTTGTTTTCGCTGTTGAGGAAGTTGTAAGCTCTTATCAGGTCGAGTTTGCTTTCGCCTTTGAATGTCTTTTTAATTTTGGCGTTAAGGCTTTTTCCGTTCAGTTGCATCACTTCAATTGAAGCTTCTTCGTTATGCTCATAGCCCCATTCAGGTATTCTTTCTATGCTGTAATTTTCCCCGTTCTCAACAATGCACTGGCGTCCCTGTATCCTGTTGGCGTAGTCGTAAAGGGCACAATAGTTTTCAGTACCGTCCAGGAACAGGTATTTACCGTTTAGTTTTACGGCGCAAATGGCGTGATTATCAACAGGCATACCAGGAATATCGTATCTGAAATTCTGGTGCTTGGTCCCTATCCAGACTAGTCTTGAGTCGTAACCGAGCACTTTAAGCATGTTCTTTGTCAGGTTAGCCATCCCTTTGCAATCACCATACCTTTTGCGGAATACGTCGGCACATTCATCGGGTCTGAAACCTGCAATTCCGTCTTCGAATGCTATGTAGCGGATATTATCCTGAATCCAGTAATAAACCGTTTTGATTTTTTCCTCGTCGGTTTTCTTATCCTTTACCAGGTTTTTTGTAAAACGTGCAAAAGCAGAAGTGTCATCCTGAAGATTTGATGATACCAGCCTGTACCATCTGTACAGGTCGTCGGTGGTGTTCATTATCTGATGAGTGCGACCGTTTTGTGATGCGGATTTGAAATGGAAATAAAGCATCGGATAATTGTATGAAGGACCTCTGTCAGAAGAATAATTCTGGAAACCTTTCAATCTCTTAAAAGTGTAAACAAGATATTTTACTTTTTCCTTTGCATTACCTGTCTTGGGATATTCGTATACGGTGTCTTTGGTGTAATTGATCCCTTCAAAATTCATCTCTACTATGTCAAATTTTAAAAAGTCGTGCAGAGCAACTTTTACTATTTTTTTCTGAGTAAAGTGCTCGTCGGGGACATAAAGTACACTGTTAAACTTGGCATCCCTGCATTCCTCTGTGTATCCGTAGGTAACCTGGGTGCCACGGATAGGCAGATTGATATCGTATATCTTGTATCTGCTGTCTGTTTTGAAATACATGTATCCATCGTTGCTTTCATCGCGCTTTTCGAGAACAGCATTGTTATTGTCAATCTTGGCAAAAAACTTGTTAAGTGAAACCATTGAATTGTAGTGTAAAACTATTGGTTCTTCAACAAAATCCCTGATTGTCTTATATTCGTATTCGTACGAAGAGGTCATGAACACCTGACCGTCCGGAATTGGCCGGTCTGTCAGTTCGAATTTAGATTTGGAACCGGATTTTTTCTTTTTTTCAATTTTAAGAAGACTGTCAGACTTTTTGTTTTCGGCTATATACTGCTTGTAATACTGCGAAGAGTCGTATTTGTCGTTGAAGTTAAAGTCGATGGTAACCCTGATTCTGTCGTTGATGATATTTTCTTCAGGAAACTCTTCTGCAAGATCGCCTGCTTCTTCAATATTATCGGGACCGACATTTACTTCTTCGTGTCCGTGAAATACCGCTTTTGTTTCGAAACTGCTGGGAATGTGAATCCGGGGACCTGAGCATGCGAGGATCAGCATGAGGAGCAGATAGGCCGGGATTTTCAAATGTTTAATTTTCATATGGGAGTAGAGACATTTTTATTTTTCAATAATAATAAAAAAATGAAGGTTAAAAAGCCATTGATAAAAATAATTTCGTTTCCAAACTGGTAGCCACCCAAAAAATCTTTACCGTAACGCTGTAAAAGAAAGCAGATTGGTGGTGAAATAAGACATATCAGGGGAATAAACCTGTCATTGAATTTGATATCCGTAAACAAGCCGGCCGCAAATAATCCAATCAACGGGCCATAGGTGAGTGAAGCCATTGCAAGTATCAGGTCTATACTGGCTTTGCTGCTCAATCCGTAGCGAATGGCTATGATAACGAATAAGAGAAGAACTGCAAAACCTACATGGACCAGATGTCTGATCCTGGTTTGCTCCTTTTCGCTGTATCGGGCATTCATTCCAAAACCAAGAAAATCAATACAGAATGAGGTGGTCAATGTCGCCAGAACAGAGTCTGCACTGCTGAAAGTAGCAGCGGTTAAACCAATGATAAAGGCCAGCGCAGTAAAAGTACCGAAATATCCGAGTGCAAGTGTGGGGAAAACACTATCAGTTGTTTCAGGTAAAATGATGCCCTTTATGCCGGCAAAATGATAAAGTAAAATGCCCAGTGATAAAAAAAGTATATTGACCAGAACCATCACTAGACTAAACCAGAACATATTTTTTCTGGCATCTCCAAGCGAACGCATACTGAGATTTTTTTGCATCATGTTCTGATCAAGACCTGTCATGGCTACTGTAAATAAAGCCCCTCCCAGTATGTGTTTTGCCCAGAAATTGCCTTTCATTACATCCGTTTCCCAGATTTTATTCAGCGAACTGCTTTCTATGATTCCTGTAATATCTGAGGCACTCAGATTCAGTTGGGTTGCTATCGCATATAGTGCCATTACCACTCCTGCTATTAGAAACAGCGACTGAAAAGCATCTGTATAGACAAGCGTCTTAATACCGCCTTTGTAAGTGTACAACAACATTAGTCCAATGAATACTGATGCTGTCACAACAAAGGGAATACCATACTCATTAAACACAAAAATCTGCATAACGCCTATAGCGAGGGTCAGTCTTCCGCCGGCACCAAGTAGCCGTGATATCAGAAAATAAAATGACCCGGTCTTTTGTGCATTCTTTCCGAACCGCTGTCTCAGATAAGAGTATATAGACACGAGTTCGAGCCTGTAGTACAAAGGTAAAAGAATGAACATGATGATGAAATAACCCAGAAAATAACCAATTACAACCTGAAAGTAGGTCAGCGACTGGTTGAGAACGGCACCCGGTACCGAAATATAGGTCACCCCGCTTAAGGAGTCGCTCAGCATTCCGAATGCCACCAGGTACCAGGGCGATTGTTTATTGCCTATGAAATATGAAGCGGAATCTGCTTTGTATGAAGTGATTCGGCTGATGATAATCAGCGAAATGAAATAAGCTATGATTACTGCAAAAAATAGGGTAGCTGTCATGACCGTTTTTGCTATCGCACCCCTGAACTTAAGATTAAATTAATTTAAAATTAAGGAACAGATACGGCAAATTCTCAATGATTTATTTGTTCAAAATTAAGGGTAAACATTTGTTCAGACAAAAAATAATAAACGAAAGCAATCGGGATATAAATATTAAATCAAGGATTTGCATTTTATAAGCTTTAATTTTGTCTGATGTCAATAAGTAAAACGGATGAAGAGTGGTTAAGCGAACTTGGTGAAGAAGCCTACAGAGTGCTCAGGCTAAAAGGCACTGAACGCCCTCATAGCGGACAATACGACCGATTCTGGGAAGCCGGTATTTATGTTTGCAGGGGATGTAATCAGGAATTGTTTACGTCTGAAACAAAATTCGACGCCGGTTGCGGCTGGCCTAGTTTCTACAGCTCAATTGACAAATCTAAAATCACTGAAAAAACAGATAAGAGTCATGGCATGATCCGCACAGAAGTTCTTTGTGCTAACTGCGGAGGGCACTTGGGACACGTATTTACCGATGGATTTGGCACACCGACAGGTTTGAGATACTGCATCAATTCTGTCAGCCTTGGCTTCAGAAAAAAATAGTAGGAGTAAGAGGTTTTTACTTTTTCCTGAAAAATATCTTTATCGGTACCCCGTTGAAATTGAAGTGCTGGCGCAGTTGATTTTCAAGGAATCGCTTGTAAGAATCGCTGATATACTGCGGCAGATTGCAGAAAAAAGCAAAACAAACCGATTTTGAAGGTAGTTGCTGTATGTATTTGATGGATACAGTTTTTCCTTTTACACCGGGAGGGGGAGTTGCCTGTATAATTGGCAACAGTACTTCGTTGAGCTTACTGGTTTTAACTTTATTGGAAAGACTCTCGTATACCTCAACGACTGTTTCCATCGCCTGAAAGATTCGCTGTTTGTTAAGGGCGCTTATAAATAAAACGGGATAATCGGTAAAAGGCGCAGTCCTTTTTTTGATGTGGTCTTCATAAGTTTTGGCGGTATTCGTCTCTTTAGTGTATACGTCCCATTTGTTAACAAGTATAACTATACCTTTTCCGTGTTTATGAGCCAGAAAAAGGAGGTTCATATCCTGTGATTCTATACCCTGATTGGCATCCAGCATCAGCACGCAGACATCGCAGTTTTCTATGGCTCTGAGACTGCGCATCACCGAATAAAACTCTATATTTTCTTCTACCTTCGATTTTTTTCTTATACCGGCGGTGTCTATCAGCACCACATCTTTTCCGAAAGCATTATACCTGGTGTGAATTGAATCACGGGTAGTACCTGCAATATCGGTAACAATATTCCTGTTATAGCCAATAAGCGCGTTTACAAAAGAGGATTTACCGACATTTGGACGGCCCACAATGGCTATTTTTGGCAAACTGCCCAGATTTTGTTCGTCAAATTCTTTTCCGTCATCCGGCGGCAGCATCTCAACAACCTTGTCAAGCAAATCGCCTGTACCACTGCCCGTTGCCGACGAAACAGGAAATATTTCCTTGAAACCCAGACGGTAAAAAGGAGCAGTTTCGGCTATCTGTTCATGGTTGTCAACTTTATTGACAACCATCAGTATTGGTTTGTTTGATTTGCGCAGTATGCCTGCAAACTGGGTGTCCAGATCAGTGACATCGGTTTGTACATCGGTCATGAATATAACCAGGGCTGCTTCATCTACGGCAATCTGTACCTGTTCGCGAATGGCTGACTCAAAAATATCATGACTGTCTTTAACGTATCCGCCTGTGTCAATCACCGTAAAAGACTGGCCGTTCCATTCGCAATCACCGTAATGTCTGTCGCGGGTTACGCCGCTGAAATCGTCGACTATGGCTTTGCGTTCGCCCGTCAGACGATTAAAAAGCGTTGATTTACCGACATTCGGCCTTCCTACTATAGCGACAATTCTTGACATTTGGGCGCAAAGTTAAGTCTTTTTCAGCGATCTAAGGATTAAGTAGCCTTTAAGTCAATCAAATAAATTAGGCTTATATTGCGTTACTGTTCTTGAAACAAACACATTATGACACTGCAAAAGCTCTTTTTTTCTGTATTGTCTTTACTCATGCTGAATTCCATTCAAGCCCAGGAAAAGGCAATGTTTAATGGCAAACTTTACTTTGTTTATCCCCAGACTATTCAGGGATATCAATCCAATATCAGCTTTAGTTTTTCAAAGCTTGAATTTATAAATATCGGACTTCCGCCGGTCATTGGCTCTGTACCCGACGGCGAATATCTGATTTATAACGAGGCCTATCATCTTAAGAATAAGGTTAAGGTTAACAAGGAGATAATGTACGATACCATTCCACAGGTATATGCCACTTTTACCATTCGCAACAATAAAAAGGAAGGTAATGTCACATTTTACAAGATGAAACTGAAACCTGAGGTTAAACTGATTTTACCTTACAGGAACGATGTCCTGCACGGAGAAATCGTTTATTTTAAAAACAAACAGGAGTCATATTATTATCCTTACTACAGGCATTACAATTTTGATTTTGAAGAAGTTGATAACGATTATAATTACGAACGTGAGTATTTGTATCTGAGAGGCAGGGATAAAAAAATTAAAACGAAAGGCAATTTGTTTAAAATGAATTTCGAGAATGGGGTACTTAACGGCGAATTCAGGAATTATATCTGCAACAAAAAAGACACATTGCTTATAGACAGTTTTAATATAGTTCAGGGGATGCGTCAGGGAACAGGTGTGAAGTATACTTACTACAAAAGAGGCAAATCAATTAGGATTTACAGTGTTGAGAAGGGTTTGTACAAAGACGGGAAGAAGGAAGGCAAATGGATTGAAAGGAGCTATTACCATGCTTATAAAGAACTGACAGAATATTATTTTCAAAATGGTATCAGCCGAAAATCAATTTATTATTTAAATGGGGAAATATCCAGCATTTATATACATTCAAGAGACAGCGTGATAAAATACGCCGGGCCTCCTGATTACAAAAAACTTGTACCGGATATCAATTCAAAAGGCTATAATACAAACGAAGACTTTATTCTTATAAGATATAAAAAAGGCTCAGAGACAAATACAACATTCAGAATCGACGGCTTTGTTTCGCCGGGGTTTTATGAAGAGTACGATTGGTATGGGATAACGGATACCCTTATTAACGGTAAATTTTTCAGAACAGTAGTAGACAGGTCATACAGGTATAAAACAAAAACAGTAGAGTATTTTCTGCTGGATACTTGTTCAAATACAATTGTAAAACCTTATGGATATTGTTCCAGAAAATTATGGGAAAAGCGCTATTCAAGAAAAGGCAAATTGATATATTCTGAAGAAAGTGATTTTTTCAGAAATAATTTTAAATATGACAGTGGCAATTTGATTGCTGAAACCCCTTTAAGAAGCAGGCATTTGGTGAAATCCACCTTTTATTACAAACCACTGGAATACAACTACACGAATTATTACTTTAAAAACGGAAGATCTGAAAACAGTAGTATTTATTACAAAGTTGGAGGCGACAAAACAAATGGTTTTATAATCAAATTCATTAAAATACCGGTAAAGGGCGATTCAATCATTCTGGTAGATACACTGATGCTCAAAGGTAAGTTTATATATAAGGAGGACAGGTTTTTTGAGCAGGGTTATAGACCTGTTTCTTACAATGAAAAATACGGTAGTAGTAATTATTATGAAACTGAGCTCAATTTTAATGAAGTACTCCTGAATTATTTCAGTATTCAAACTGTCAAACATCAAACGGTGTTTATTGGCAGAGAGATTTTTACCGGCAACCTGAATTTACAGGTGTCTTATAAAGGGAATGAAAAAGACCTGGACGCAGAAATTGAAGAGATTGAAACATTTTTCGGCAGCTTTCTGACTAATATTAATATAGAGATTGGCAGACCTTCATCATGGCTCCGAATTAGTCCGTATTCTGATGTTCGATTACCTGTTGGTTTAATAAAGGCAGAGTACGAACAGGGAGTTTTGCAGGGTTCTTTTTATGTATTAGATGCACTGCACAGAAACTCAGAGATGATGCGTTATTATAAAAACAGACTGGATGGTGATGTTGAAGGTCAGAGTTTTAATATACGCAATAAACGCTGGCGAGGTAAAATAAAATCAAAGCATGTATATACTGCCGATAAATCATTGATGCAGTTTAATTCGGGTAAAAAAGAAGGACAATGGACTATTCAGGATAAAATAAACTATTACGAAAGAGCGAGATATCATTTTAATTTCAGAAACGACAGGTTGTACGGTCATCAATACAGATTCAATACATTCAGAGGGCAGGATTATCTCAATTATATGTTTTTTGCAGTCAACGATACCCTGAATGGTACTGCCTGGCAATTTCATAAAAATGGCTATCCTGTATATAAAGCAAATTTTATAAACGGCAGACCGGATGGTGAAATTATCAGATATTTTCCGACCGACAGTACTTCTTTTTACAAAGAGAAATACAGGTTTAAAAACGGTTACCTCAGCGGATTATACGAACATTACCGCGACAGTAATAACCTGAAATACAGCATTAATTTTTCGGAAAAAGATAGTATGTTTTTTTCTGTTTACCGGCAAGTACCGCAATTTCAATTTCAATATGAGCGATTTGGATCAAAATATAAACAGGTAAGTCAGGAATACTACATCAACGAATTTACTTTCCAGAACAAAAGTACTGAGTTTGATTTTGGAAACGGTTATGATTTTCTGCAAATGCTGTTCAAACAACCCTATATCAGAAAAGGTTATTACACCTATTACTACAAAAGCGGTACTGTTTTCAAAAAGGGTTTGATGAAGGATTATCAGCCTCAGGGATTGTGGACCTTCTACAGGGAGGGAAACGACAGATTGTACAAGACCATCAACTTCAAAGACTCCATACTTAAAATTGAAGGCAAAGACACATTGTTCAGTTTTGGCGAGGTGACAGCCTATTACGACGATAGTAAAATTATGTTCAGAGGCTTTGCTACGGACAGCGATACCAAATACACCTGCGAAAGTGAGGCCGATATACCGACTGAGGAAGATTTTTATACCGAGTTTTACGATACTACCGGCAAACCGGTATTGTTAAATGGCAATGGCATGATTACAGAATATCAGGCCTCCGGTCACAAACTGAAAGAAGGCCAGATGCAGAATTATAAAAAACAGGGCATCTGGATTTATTACAACAATTTCGGACAAGCCGAAGCCATTGGTTTTTACGAGCAGGGTAAAAAGACAGGTCGCTGGCTTACCGGCGACTTAAGCGGACTCAATCTTAACGAGAACGTCTGTTTTATGAGCAACGACGAATTTCTGAACTGGATAAACACTTACGGAAAGAATCTATCCTTGACTGAAGAATTTTACAGCAATGGCATACTTGTTAGCAAGAATCAGACAGAAGCTATCAACAGAAAGTGATATTTGACGGTTGGACCTGTTTAGATCATTGCCACAATTTGTTCGAGGTATTTCCTGTCTGTTTCGTCAAATGCGGCAAATGAAGTACTGTCAATATCAAGCACTGCCACCACCTGACCGTTTACTATTCGCGGAACTACAATTTCTGAATTACTTTCAGACGAACAGGCAATATGGCCATCAAAAGCGTGAACGTCCGGAACTATAACAGTTTCTTTCAATGCCCAGGATGTACCGCAAACCCCTTTGTTGTATCCAATTAGTGTGCAGGCAACCGGTCCCTGAAACGGTCCCAGTTCGAGCATGTTATTGTCATTGACAATATAGAACCCGCACCACCAGTGTTTAAACTCGCTGTAAATAGCTGCGCAAATATTGGCATAGTTGGCAATATCACCGCAATTAGGGTCAATCAACGAACGAATCTGTTCTGATAAAAGTATGTATTTTTCTTCTTTTGAAGTCATTTCAAAATTGTCATGCAATATTAAGTTCTTAAAAATTGTTTTTGAATTTTTATTCAGTTCCTGCTATTTATTTTATTGATAAACCGATATGCTGATAATTTAAATTTTCTTCTTTAAATAAATCCGAATAATGTGGAATTGGCTTAATTGTTTAAAATATGTAATACATATGTTGTATTTTTTAGTTGTTTTGCCTATCAGTATTCTGATGAAAAATTGTTTAATCGATAATATAAATTGTTTATTATGAGCACCTGACAATATTTTATTTCAATAAATTTCAATATTAATTGTGAATTGTTTGTTTTAACGAACTAAGATATTAAAAGCATTCTGTTTATATTTGAAGTCGTAAAATGAATGGATAAAGCATTACTGATTTCTTCTTTTTTACTTCTTGTTGTCACTCTGATTAAATGCACTTACGCATCAGGGAAGCATTTTTCTGAAATTTATCTTTGTCTTACATTGTTTAGTCTCTTGATTTTATCACTGGTTCTTTACCTTTTTATTACCGGTGAAATATTGAATTTCATTCATTTTTACAGGGTAGGGGGACTTGCATTTTATATTTTTGTAGCCAGTTCCTTTCTGTATATCAGCAAATCCATTAGTAAAAGGGGCTTTTCCAAAACAGATTTACTGTTTTTCATACCGGCTATGTTGTATTTGCTGGATATGTCTTATTTCTTTGTACAGAACACCGTGATTAAGCGCGAGTCATATATGGCCGATATCAGTTCCAGCGGAATAAATAAGTTTCGTCAGGGAATTATTTTTCCGGATGGTTTTCATTACATTTTTCAAAACGTTTATGGTTTTGTTTTGTCGCTCATACAGATATACATGATCACACGTTTTTTAATTAACGGCGGAAAGGTATTTTATTTAGAAAACAGAGCTTTGATTAATTGGTTTTACGTGTGGGCTTTGCTTTTGTTATTCGCATGCTTGCCGGATTCAATAAATTTTGTAAGCGGTTTCAAACTTAAGTATTTGGGGATGGGATTTTTAACACCATATATATTTTTAAATATGATGTATCCGGTCAGTTTACTGGTTTCTCCGGGGATACTGTATGGAATTAAAGGAGTCTGGAAGGAGAAAAACGATCAACCTATTCAAGTGTATGAACCCTTTAATGCTTTGGTTTCTGAGCAAAGGCCGCCTGAAATTAATAGCGAAATTCAGACCGGTGAACTGTTCACCGATCAACAAATTGAGGATTCTGATTCATCAGAAGATCATTTAATGGAACCTGTTTCAAAATCCAAAAAAGTTTATTACAAACTCGAGAACGCAGAGGCCATGAAGAATGAACTGGAAGATTATATATTATATTCTGATTCATTTCTGGATATAGACTATTCTATTAATAGGCTCGCTAAAGATACCGGTTATTCAGTCAGGCAGGTTTCTTCGTTTTTAAACGACTACTGTGAATTGACTTTCCGGGATTATATCAATACTTTCAGAATTGTCTATTTCATAAATAAGTTCGATTCTGAAGAGGAATCAAGAAAGTATACAATGGAAGCTTTGGCCAAAAAATGTGGATTTACAAACAGGTATACCTTCATACACGCATTCAAAAAGCATACAGGTAAAACTCCAACTGAGTTTTTTGAACTAGATCCGGGTGATCGATCTGCTTATCCACCGTTCAATTTTAAGGAACACAGATTATAAAGTTTCATTCTCTTAATATTTTAATCATGGATTAAAAAAACAGTTTTTTAATTCGGTTTACTTTATTATTTAGTCTTATTTTTATTAAATGATAAGCTTATTTGTTGAATTTTCATTTTATTAAACAACATAGGGGCTAATAAACCTTTGTTTTTCTGTTTTCAAATCTATTTTTGAATTCCAATGTGAATTAAAGCCGGATATAAATTAATTAATACAAGCCAAGTTGTATAAAATAATTGTATCATGACAAACATTGTAGTTTTTATTTTGTTTCATCAAAACCATTTGTTGATCAAAATGATTAATAAGTAAAAGAAAATATTAAACAAATCAATATGCGCAATATGTTTCAATTTTCCGATTCAGTTTCCACAACCACTAATTTAGCGATTCTGGATGCTCAGGGTTTTTATGGTCTGGGACTTCGACAGGTAATTCAAAAATTCAGTGGTTTTGAACAATCCGAATTATCGGTATTCAAATCTTCAAAAGAATTTCTGGAGTCGCCACTTTCAGTTTTTCGGATAGTAATTGTTGAGGCCGGTTTTCTTGAACAGGAGTCGGCTCACTTTATAGACCAGATCAGAAAAGAAAATAAACAGGTTATAATGATGTTGCTGGCAGAACATGATGATGAAACCGCCGTAGCAACAGCAAGTAAACACCATTTTAACGCATTTCTTTACAAGGATTGCAATTCTGAAGAATTGCAGTTTGCATTCGAAAGACTCAATCAAGGCGAAAAGTATTACAATACTGAAGCCATGTTGAAATATATGAGAGGAAGCAGTAAGAAAAGACTTATGCCTTCAAATCTGGAATCACAACTTGATGAAACCGATATTAAAATGATTCATTTAATTGCAGATGAATATACTCAGGTTGAAATGAACAAGATGCTTGGTCTACCAACAAGTACCATTATGTATCTGAGAAGGAGGCTATTTGCAAGACTCGGAGTAAGTAATACAGCCGGTCTGATTCGCAAAGCTCTGCAATACGGCATCATAGAGTAGATTATTTTTTTCCTGTTTTGTGTTAAACCGGACATGTTTAATGCCGGGATGACTTTGTCTGCCAGGTAATAATTTGACAAAATGTGGAAATTCAGATTGAATTTACCCCGTAAAGGTCTGTCGCAGAAGTTAACAGCTATGTATTTGATATGTCAAATATTGACATGTATAACAGATTGAAAAACGAACTTTAAAAAACTGAAACCTGTTATAATAGAAAAGGGTTGGACCGAAAAGTCCAACCCGTTCTAAAAACTAAAACTATGAAAACACGATGCAATATTAATGTTAATTTGTGATTTACAAATAAAAATTTTTAAACCAAATCCGGACTTGTGGATAAGTGCATCAAAAAAGTAAATTCAAGCAATAAAAAATAAATCGATTCGAAGGTTTAATCGATTGATATTATTGCAATAGAAGTCTGGGGCGTTTTCAAAATCCGTTTGAACAAATGTTGATAATTCTTTTTCAGTCAGGAACTTCAACCCCAAACCGGTAATGTTTTACAAATTTCAATTTCCCGCTTTTGTAAAATTCCTTGTATTCACCATGAAGTTCATTGTTTTTGTAATTCCTTTCCTGGTATAGTGAGCCATCTGTGTAATACCATTTGAAAATGCCGTCTTTTTTGTTTTTTCTATAAAATACTTCCAGATGTTTTCCGCCATTTTCATAATAATTATAACACATACCGTCTTTTTTGTCTTTTTTGTAATTGACAACCGAAAGAGGAGATCCGTTTTCGTGGTATGTTGTTTTCTGGCCGGTGAACTTTCTCTCTATGACAACCTCTTCCGCGCCTTCTATTTCTTCACCAAAAGAACAGGCAGCTGCAAAGAGTATTAAGGCTGAATAAAATAAATGCTGAAAATAGCGGTATGGTTTCATATAGAAGTATTTATATACAATTATATGAAAAATATTTGTTTTCGAAGCTCAGAATCTTATTCTTCTTCGAGGAAAGGATAGCGGTAATCCTTTACCGGAACCAGTGTTTCCTTTATTGTTCTGGTGCTTGTCCATCTCAGAAGGTTTGCTTTGCTACCGGCTTTATCATTGGTACCGCTTGCACGGCTGCCTCCAAATGGCTGCTGACCAACAACAGCACCTGTTGGTTTGTCATTGATGTAGAAATTACCGGCGGCATGCCTCAGATATTCGGTTGCTCTGGTAATGGCATAACGGTCTTGTGCAATAACTGCGCCTGTCAGTGCATATTCACTGGTGGTATTTACAAGCTCGAGCGCATTTTCAAATTCGTTTTCAGGATAAACATAAATTGTTAAAACCGGACCGAAGAGCTCGTCACACATGGTAATATATCTCGGGTTTGAAGCAACAATTACTGTTGGCTCAATAAAATAACCCTTGCTTTTATCGCTGTTTCCACCGCAAATAATTTCAACACTTTTATCTTTTTTAGCGTTTTCTATATAGGAAGTGATTTTATCAAAAGCTTTTTCATCGATCACCGCATTGATGAAATTCCGGAAATCTTCTGTAGGTCCCATTTTCATACTTCCTACTGCTTCAACCAGTCCTGATTTAATTTCGGGCCATAAATTTGAAGGAATATAAGCTCTTGAGGCTGCAGAACATTTTTGTCCCTGATATTCAAATGCTCCTCTTGCCAGAGCAGCTACTGTTGTAGCTGTATCTGCACTTTTATGCACCAGTACAAAGTCTTTTCCGCCGGTTTCTCCAACAATTCTCGGATAGGTTTTATATAAATGAATATTTGCACCGATGGCATTCCACATGCTTCTGAAAACGCCCGTTGAACCAGTAAAATGTAAACCTGCAAAATCGGGATGTTTGAAAATTACATCGCCGGTCACCGGTCCGTCTGTATATACAATATTGATAACACCGTCGGGCAATCCCGCTTCTCTGAAAATATCCATGATAACCTTGGCAGAGTATATCTGTGTAAATGCAGGTTTCCAGACTACCACATTCCCCATCATTGCCATACTGCTGGGTCGGTTGCCGGCGATAGCAGTAAAATTAAATGGAGTAAGCGCAAATGTAAATCCTTCGAGAGGTCTGTGTTCAAGTCTGTTCCAGATTGTTTTGCTGTTCGCACTGGGCTGGTCTGCATATATTTCGGACATGTACTGGACATTGAATCTCAGGAAGTCTATTAATTCGCAGGCTGAATCTATTTCAGCCTGAAATGCATTTTTTGATTGGGCAAGCATAGTTGCGGCGTTCATTTTTGCTCTGTAAGGGCCGGCAAGTAATTCTGCAGCTTTAAGAAAAATGGCAGCTCGCTGTTCCCAGGGCATATTTTCCCAGGCCGGTTTTGCAGCAAGGGCTGCATTGATGGCCATTTCAACATGGCTGGCATCTCCGTGGTGGAAATTGCCTATCTGATGATTGATGTCGTGTGGCGGAAAGATGGCTCGGGTTTTACCGGTTCTTATTTCCTGACCATTGATATACATAGGAATGTCTATTACCTGTGCGCGTGCTTCTTTCAGCGCTTTCTTAAGGGCGAGTTTTTCAGCACTGCCGGCTTTGTAGTCTAAAACCGTTTCGTTTACTGCAGCTGGAACTTTAAAGAATCCGTTCATAAATTTAAAGATTGAGGCCGCGAAAATACAAAAAAAAAGGGTCAGGAACAGCCATCTATGTGACAGTTTAACTGAAAGAATTATTCCTGAATGCTTACAGGGTGATTTTGCTAACCCGTTTAATCGGATCAGATTGCATTATTGCTTGCGAAACAAGCAAAGCATTTTACTGATAGATTGTGCTTAAACAACTATCAATAAAACTTTTTATCTTTTCTTTTCTTTGAACGGTCATATCCTCCACCGCCACCGCTTCCACCACTGCCACTTCTGCCTCGGTTTTCGAAACGACCTTCACTGCGGTCTCCGCCTCTGCCTCTGTCACGTCCGCTGCGACCCGAGCGATTTCGCCCACCGCCGGTTCTGTCGCTGGACACTTCAATTTTAATTGGACGTCCTCTGAATTTTTTACCTGCAAACGCAGACATAAATTCTTCGGTAATGTCTTTTTCAACTTCAACAAAACTATATGAATCCAGGAGTTCTATTTTGCCGAGCTGAGCTTTAGTATGTCCGCTTGTATCGAGAAGGAATTCAAGGAAAGCAGCTTTGTAAAAGCCGTCCTTCTCACCCAAACTAACAAATAATCTGTTGTAACGGCTGTGGTCTATTTTATGATCACCTGAATTGAGGTCGCCCGATTTTTCGTAGTATTTCAGGAAGCGGTTGAACTCCAGAGCAGCTACACGCTTGATGACTTCCTCTTTGCTCATTTCCGCAAACTGTTCTTTCAGATAAGGCAGGTAATTTTCGTAATCACCATGGCTGATATCAGCCTGCTTAAGCTTTTCTATAAATGCGAAGAATTGTTTTTCACATACCTCACGGCCGCTCGGAATTTCAAGTTTTTCAAACTTGCATTTTGTAAGCTGTTCAATATCTCTCAGACGACCTGTTTCGCGGTTGTGAAGAATACTGATACAAACACCTGACTTACCTGCTCTGGCGGTTCTGCCGCTTCTGTGCGTGTATACTTCGGGTTCGTCGGGTAAGGCATAATTAATGACGTGCGAAATACTGTCAACATCTATACCCCTGGCCGCAACGTCTGTTGCAATAAGTAGTTTAATGGTTTTTTCGCGGAATCTGCCCATTACCTTGTCGCGTTGCTGCTGACTCAGATCACCGTGCAAAGCATCAATTTCATAACCTTCCTTCAGCAATTTTTCGGTAATATCCTGAGCTTCTGCCTTGGTACGGGTAAATACTATACCGTACATTCCGGGGTTAAAGTCTATCAGTCTCTTTAGCGTTTCGTATTTATGTGAAGACTGACACTGATAATAAACGTGTTTAATGTTTTTTGCCGTGATATTTGAATCTACTTTTATTTCAAAAGGATTGTCCATAAAAGTCTGGGCAATACGGCGCACTTCTTTCGGCATGGTTGCGCTGAAAAGCCAGGCAGCCTGACGAGCTGTTGCATGCGAAAGTATGAATTCGATATCTTCCCTGAAACCCATGTTGAGCATTTCGTCCGCTTCGTCGAGTACCACGTGGGTTACAGAATCAAGCTTAATGGCTTTTCTTTCGATCAGATCTATAAGTCTGCCCGGAGTAGCCACAACAATCTGAACGCCTTTTCGCAGATATTTAATCTGGTTTTCGATGCTGCTGCCTCCATAAACGGCAACATGAAAGAATTCGTCCATGTATTTACCATACGCTTTGAAGTCGTTGGTAATCTGAATACACAGTTCGCGTGTCGGGCATATAACCAAACCCTGAACCTGTTTGCTGGAAGTATCAATAAGGGATAATAAAGGTAGTCCGAATGCGGCTGTTTTGCCGGTACCGGTTTGTGCCAGGCCTACGAAATCCTTGGTTCCTTTTAAAAGAACCGGAATGGCTTGTTGCTGGATGGGAGTGGGATTGACGTAGCCAAGATCACTGATCGCATCAAACACGGGTTTGCTTAAACCCATGTCTTGAAATGTTTCTGTCATAAAGAAGCCGCAAAGGTAGGTTAAATAATCGGATTTATTAGATAATAGTTCAAAGAATAAGACTTATTAAGCTAATGAGAACGTGAAACCCTTATGCTCACCTTATTGGCTCAGCGAATTAATCTGAGTACTCCCCAGTGTTTTTGAACCTGATCATGGCAATCCGTATATTCCATCAAAAAGTAATAGGTGCCGTCGGAAACAGGATTGCCGTTAATGCTTCCGTCCCAGCCCTTGCCCTCAATATTGTGATATAGTTGTACTCCCCAGCGGTTGTATACCGTTAGTTTCATGCCTGTGATCATGGAATCCGGAAAGTGTTCGTTGGTACCGTCTTTATTGGGAGTAAATACATTCGGCATCCTGAATGGCCTGTCGCATGCACAGAGCAGGCTTTTGTCGACCACCAGAATTTTTATAAGAATGCTGTCGCAACCGTAAACATTAAAAAAAGTGTCTGCATATTCACCTGAGTTGGTATAAAAATGACCGTTTTGCTCAAGTGTATCCCCCTCGCAAATTCTGTGATTTGAGGTTTCATGGAATATAGGTAAATACTTAAGTACAGATACGATGATACTATCGCAGCCGCTGCTGTTGCTTAATGTATCATAATAAGTGCCTGAATTTTTCAAAAACCTGTTCGCGACTTTAACAGAATCTCCCGGACAAATGTTCAGATTTTGGGTGGAAACGGATTGTTGACCATACCCGACAACAATGTTCATAAACATAGTGCAGTTGGCAGAGTCTGAAATGGTATCCCTGTAATTTCCGGGCATAGTGTATTTTCTCTTGTTAAAGAATGCCGTATCCCCGGAGCAAATACTCAGATTGATTTTTCTGGTAACAGTATCACTCAGAAAGAATTCGGTTTTCATGCTAGCCAGATTGCAAACCTGACTTTTATAAACCTGAACAGAGTATTTATGATTCATTTTGAGTTGAGTAACAGTGTCACTCAGATCGTATTTGGAATTTACTTTTCTGATTTCCTTTTGCTCTGTCAGGTCGGTCCAAGTGTAAGAAACATCGAAACCGTTATTAGGAATTTTGAGCTTTATGATTGCCTGTCCGTCCTTGCAATTAAGGTCCAGATTAAAAGGCAGTGAAGTGGTATCGCTGCAGATTCCGGGAATTTTCTGAACTGATACAAATTCGTTTCCGCTTACATATATCAGATTGTTGGACGCATCGAGTTTAAGGTCATATATATTCTTACCCGAAGTTTGAATATCATTCCCTCTTGTGAATTTTTTACCGTCGAAACTGTATACTATGATATTGCCATTATTGCCGCCAACATAAACATTGTTACATGCATCGCATTGTATGCCACCCTGATATTTTAGTGTATGTGAACTGATTGAATCTTTTCCTACAATTTTTCCGTCACTTGTCCGGAATGCCATTATGAAAACACCATCGTAATAATATACATAGTTGTTGTTTGCAGCCAATGCATTGAAACCATTGGAGGCCGTATTTCTTACATAAGGCTTGTTATCTGCCTCAGCAAACGATTTTTTGCCTGTGGCGACATCCCAGACCGGTCCTGAATAGGTGTTATTTAAAAGGAGGATATGATTGTTGATTGCCCCGGTCATATTGGAGGCAATGATTACAAACATCTGTCCGTTTGAATTTTGTGCCGAACTGAGAATATCCTGATAATTTCCGCTTAATGTTGTTACGTTGACTGGTGTAAAAGACCCGTTTTGAGGAAAGCTGCCGAGATTGAGGTTAGAACTGGTGCTCCCTCCCATGCCAAAAATATTTCCGTTCTGACAATTGTAATTCATTTCCCAGACTTCCTGGAATACCCAGTTTTGAACAGTAACAAAATTATCGTAAACGCCTGAAGAATCGAGCCGGATAATTCTTGATCCGCTTCCTTCAAAGCCCTGACCCACATAAACTTTTCCGGAAGACCTGTCGACAACGAAATTGCCGTGATAGGCACCGGAAGTCCAGGACAGAATTGAAATACTGCCGTTAAATACCCAGATCAGATTTCCGTTTTTGTTGTATTTGGCCACATAGCCATTGCCACCGTATACATAAAGGTTCCCGGCCAGATCGAAATCGACATCAAATCCTTTGTTATTGGCAGTGCTTATAGAATAAAGCGTGTTAAGTGGTTTGATCCATGGATCAATAATTAAAGTCGTATTTTGATTTAGAGTGCCTTCAGTCTTAAAGGATATGATATTATTATTGAGGGAATATCGGATATCAATTTTCTCACCGTTCTCGTAAAAGGCATTTAAGCCGCTTTCTTCAAGCAGTGTATGTTGACCGGCGATTGTAATTCTGTTTCCCGCATCATTTAGTGCAACATCTGCCCCGGGGTATTCGAATTTTATATCAGAAATATCGGCACCGGGTCTCAAAATGAATTTGTAGGCAATACCTCCTGAATCAGGTATTACATATTCGAGATCAATATGATTGTAAATGTTTTTGTATGTTAGTTTCTTGTATCCGAAACTGTTTAATTTGCTTTCCCCAAAGGTAAAATAGTGCCTGCTTTTAGTTTCGGCAGATATACTAAGGTGTTTGTTGTAGCCTATCCAACGGAAACGAACATGCCTGATTTCTTCGTACATGTGTTCCTTTTCCCGGCCTGTTTTCTGTGAAATGCGTTTTCCCGGTACTATACTGACAATCTTACACAGTATGGATCCCTTTCCGAAATAAAATTGATCACTGCCGTTTTCAATTCCGTAATATACACTATCTCCCTCAGTGGCATATTGATTAAACTGACCCTTGTTTTCTATAAAAAAATTTGTCTGGAATAGTTTGCTGAAATAAGAGTGCCTAACGTCCTTACCATGCAGATGCACAGTTGTCATTAATAATAGAAATTTTAACAAAAACTGTCGGACAAGTAGTGAATATCTCAGTTTTAGTTTCATTTTAGTCAAATTTACAGGAAATAGTTTTAGATCCGGTTGAATATCAGAATATATGATGAAAAAATTACATAAGAGGTTGTATCCCAAATAAGATAATTATTTGATTTCAAAGTTGAAGCAGCTCTCACCCCGGTTAAAATACCTTAGAAACCGGTGAGCCTGTTATAATACTGATGTTAATTGTGAAACCTGAATTATATAAATCTTAAAAAGTGTTTTAATCCGTTGTCATTTGAATGGCATTTCAGGTTTTTTTATATTTTGTATAGTGCTAATTAATTTTCAGAAATGCAATTTTGCAAATTACTCCCACGTCATAAAATGACCGATCGCGTTAAAAATTCACATCTGATTAAAAAACTGGCCTTGCAGAGCGGTTTTGAATTTTGCGGTATATCGGAGGCCGGATTTCTTGAAGAAGCTGCACCCCGGCTAGAGAGATGGCTTAAGCAGGGCATGCACGGCAATATGAAGTATATGGAGAATTACTTCGACAAAAGGCTTGATCCGCAATTACTGGTTCCGGGAGCCAAAACAGTTGTCAGTCTGATGTACAATTATTTCCCGGCCGAAATACAGGAAGCTGATACATTCAGGATTGCCAAATACGCTTATGGCAAAGACTACCATTTTGTCATCAAAGAAAAACTGAATGTTTTACTGGATGAATTGAAATTGCAGACCGGTGATATTACCGGTCGTGTATTTGTCGATTCTGCGCCGGTACTGGAAAGAGCCTGGGCCGAAAAAAGCGGATTGGGATGGATAGGAAAACACGGATTGCTGATTAATAAAAAAGCAGGTTCATTTTATTTTCTGGCTGAGATGATAATAGATCTTGACTGCGAGCCTGACGGTCCTCTTAAGGATTTTTGCGGCACCTGCACGCGCTGTGTGGATGCCTGCCCTACCGATGCCATACTGCCGGATAAAACGCTTAATGCCGGCAAATGTATATCATATCTCACCATTGAACTGAAGGATGCAATACCACAGGAATTCGAAGGAAAAATGAAAAACTGGATATTTGGTTGCGACATCTGTCAGGATGTTTGTCCATGGAACAGATTTTCAAAACCTCATAATGAAAATGAATTTAATCCTCCTCATATATTGCTCGAAATGAGTAAAGCGGATTGGGAGGAGATGAATCTGGAAATTTTTCAGAAAACATTTGGCAAAAGTGCCTTTAAGAGAAAGGGATTTGAGGGACTTAAACAAAATATCCGCTTTGCCGGAAAAGGAAATCAGCAGGATTAATTAAGGGCTTTTTCACTGTTGTTATTTTTAGGAATAATTCTTAAATTCGTTATATGAGCGAATTTATACCGATGAAAGACTGGAATGACGATGAGAAACCCAGAGAAAAAATGATCCGAAAGGGCAGAGCTTCACTTAGCAATACAGAGCTGATTGCCATATTACTTTCTACCGGAACCATCAATAAATCGGCTCTTGATCTCGCCAGGGAATTGTTGGGCAAAGCCAACAACGACCTGAGGCAACTGGCTAAATGGAATATTCAAGATTTTTGTAAGGTAGACGGAATTGGTCCGGCTAAGGCTGTGACGGTGGTTTCTGCAATTGAACTGGCGGGAAGAAAGCAACTTGCCGAATCTAGAGAAAGCGATGTCATACAGTCGAGCCGCGATGCTTACAAACGTATGCGGCATTACCTCGAAGACCTTAACCACGAAGAATTCTGGATTATGACCCTTAACCGTAAAAATGCCATTATAGCCGAGCATCGCATAAGCGAAGGCGGAATTACTGCAACAATTGTAGACCAGCGAAAGATATTCAGGATAGCCATTGACGATAAAAGCACCGGAATAATTTTGTTTCACAACCACCCTTCCGGAAACACACAACCCAGTGAGGCTGATAATATGCTGACCAGAAAACTCAAAGATGGAGGAAAATTATTGGATATCAATGTGTTGGATCATATTATTGTAGCGCAGAACGCTTACTACAGCTATGCCGATGAAGGCAAGCTGTAACAATATTTGAATTACTGCGTTTATTATATTACTTTTGCAGATTCTATCAACAGTGAGCAGATTTTTAGTCTATAGCCTTATTTTACTTCTTGTTTCGTCGTGTTCCGAATACAGTCGTGTTGTTAAAAAAGGCAGCAACGACGAGAAATATGCCATGGCCAAAAAGCTGTATAATAAACAAGACTATGTAAGAGCCTTGCCGCTGCTTGAAGATTTACTGGCAGTTTACCGCGGAAAAGCTGAAAGCGAGTTGATTTATTATTATTACTCGACTTGTTACTACGGTCTCGGGCAATATGAACTGGCCGCATTTCACTTTAAAAATTTCACAGAGAATTACTATAACAGCGACTCTACCGAAGTTTGCAGTTATAAGTATGTAGAATGCCTCTACCTCGATGCACTTCCTTATTTCCTGGATCAGTCGACAACCACAAAGGCCATTTCTGAAATCCAGTTATTCCTGAATCTTTATCCAAAATCCAAATATAAGGATGCCTGCAACAGTCATATGGAAGACCTCAGAAAACAACTAAAAAAGAAAGCGTTTGAAAATGCAATGCTTTTTTACAAAATTGAGGATTATCTGGCTGCCATAGTCTCATTTAAAAACGCACTCAAGGAATTTCCGGATATGGACAATAAGGACCAGATAGAATTTCTGATTGTCAAGTGTTCTTATTTTTATGCCAAATACAGTATAGACGAAAAGAAAGAAGAGCGCTACAAGGCGGTTTTCGAGGAATACAAAGAATACACAAGGAATAACAAGGCTGATAACCGCTGGTATTCAGAAGCCAGTCTTTATAACGAAAAAGCCAAAGAAGAATTAAGCAAACATCAAAAACTCAATAACATTCAATAAAATGAAAGAAACAAAATTGTCTCCGAATGCTGAAGCCCGTAATTTGAAGGATATCGAAGGCCTTACCGGCAATCTTTACCTGTCTACAGTTATAATTGCGAAAAGAGCCAATCAGATTTCGCAGCAGATGAAAGACGAGCTTAGCAATAAGTTGTCTGAATTTGCTTCAGATCATGACAATCTGGAGGAAGTACACGAAAACAGGGAACAGATTGAAATCAGCGCCCTATACGAAAAAATGCCTAAAGCAACGCTGGTGGCTACTCAGGAGTTTCTGAACGGAAAAGTGTATCATCGCCTTCCGGAGAATGAGTCTCAGGAATAAGCGGATATTGCTTGGAGTCTGTGGAAGTATTGCGGCTTACAAAGCTGCATTTCTGACGAGACTATTTATAAAAGAACGGGCAGAGGTTAAGATTATAATGACCGATGCCGCCAAAAATTTTATTGCACCGGTAACACTTGCAACCTTAAGTAAGAACCCTGTACTAAGCGAGTTTATAGCTTCAGATAAGGGCGAATGGAATAATCATGTGGAGCTGGGTTTATGGGCTGATGTCATGATTATAGCCCCGGCAAGTGCACTTACAATTTCTAAAATGGCCAATGGTATCTGCGATAATCTTCTTACTGCAGTTTATCTTTCGGCGCGTTGCCCTGTTTATTTTGCGCCGGCAATGGATCTGGATATGTACAGGCATCCTTCGGTGCAGCGAAATATAGAAAGTCTTGTATCATACGGCAACAAACTAATTGACGCCGAAACCGGAGAACTGGCCAGTGGCCTTGAAGGCAAAGGGCGAATGGCCGAACCGGAAAATATCTTACAATTTTTAAGCAGAGATTTTGTACGCTGATTATTATACAGGTAAAAAAATCGTCATAAGTGCAGGTCCTACATACGAAAAGATAGATCCTGTGCGTTTCATCGGAAATTATTCAACAGGAAAAATGGGATACGCTATAGCAGAAGCACTGGCAGAGGCAGGGGCAGAAGTGCATCTGGTATCCGGTCCTGTTAACATTCAAACAGTCAATCCTGATATTAAAGTTTATCAGGTAGAATCGGCCCTCGAAATGTATAATGCCTGTACCGGATTATTTCCAAACTGCGATATAGCCATCATGTCGGCCGCAGTTGCTGATTACCGGCCTGAGCATACTGAGAGCACTAAAATAAAAAAAACATCATCCGAACTGACATTAAAACTCGTTAAGAATCCGGATATCCTTCACAGTCTCGGTCATATGAAAAAGGAAAATCAACTCGTTGTTGGTTTTGCACTGGAAACAAATAACGAAATTGAAAATGCACGGGAAAAACTGATCCGCAAAAATGCCGATGCAATTGTACTCAATTCGCTGAATGATACCGGCGCAGGTTTCAAACATGAGACCAATAAAATTAGTATTATTTTGAGGAAAGGTATTATTTTTGAATACCCATTAAAAGACAAGAACCTTGTTGCTAAAGATATCATTACATGTATTTCGGAAAATTTAAAATAGTTGCTTTATTCGTTTTTTCGCTGCTGCTTAACATCAAACTAAATGCTCAGGATGTTGAGGCAAAGGTTACAGTAATTCATCCCAAGGTACAAATTACAAACACCCAGATATTCAAATCGCTGGAATCTTCTATCTCTCAATTTATAAATCAGAGACTATGGTGCAGCGACAAACTCACAACTGTAGAGCAATTCAAGATTACCATGCTGATTGACATTACAGCTTATGAACTGAATTCAAATGATTTTCAGGGAACAATTCAGATCCAGGCTACACGGCCGGTTTTCGGGAGCACATACAATTCTGTCATATTTAACCAGCTCGATCTGGATTTCAATTTTCAGTACCAGGAATTTCAGGCTATGGAATTTCAGCAAAATGCCAATGTATACAACCTTACCGGAATGCTCGCCTTTTATGTCAATGTTGTATTGGGTATTAACTACGACACCTATTCGTCTGAAGCCGGCACACCTTATTACCTTAAGGCGCGTGAAATTCTGAATGCAAGCCAGAGTATGTCGGGCTGGAGACCGAATGACGGACAGAGTCTTAAAAACAGATTCTATCTGATAGACAATCTGACAAACGACCGTTATCTCGCAGTAAGAAAGAGTTTGTATACATACCACCTCAATGGGCTCGACGTCATGCACAAGGATGTAGCTAAGGGCAGAGATGAAGTTTTCAAATCGCTGGAAAATTTTCAGGAATTAACCAGAGTATTTCCTAATTCCATGCTTGTTAAAGTGTTTTTTAATGCCAAGTATAAGGAGTTGATTGAGATTTTCAAAGGAGCCCCCAGCGCAGAACAAACAAAAGCCATTGAATTGCTCTCTCGCATGGATCCGGCCAACAAATCATTCTACGATCAAATTAAAACCTGATGGAAAAGCCAATTTTGGTTTTTACAGATTCCATCAGCACAACTCTAAAATCTTACTGTTCTGAAAACAGTATCAGCAACGCGATTATCCTTTGCGATAGCAATACAAAAAGACACTGTCTGCCTTTGCTTGGTGTTACCGGATTTAAAACAATTGTAATTGAAGCCGGTGAGAATTCGAAAAATCTGAGTGGATTCGAAAAAATCATTAATGAGCTTATTGCTTTAGGGGCAGGCAGGGAAACACGCCTTATAAATCTTGGCGGCGGAATGATCAGTGATATCGGGGGTTTTGCAGCTTCGGTATATAAGAGGGGAATTCCCTTTATCAATATTCCCACAACACTCCTGGCAATGACCGATGCCGCACATGGTGGAAAAACAGGGATAGACCATGCCGGACTAAAGAATTACATCGGCAGTTTTACTAACCCTGAAGCAGTCTTTGTATCAGAAGAATTTCTGCTGACTTTACCCGAAGATGAAATAAAAAGCGCATGGGCTGAGATTATTAAAATTGCAGCTATAGCATCTGAACCCCTTTTCGAAATGATAGAGAATAACGCCGGCAGATCAGATATCATAAAAAAGGCGGCAAGGCTTAAGCTGGATATAGTATTCGGTGATTTCAGAGACGATGGCAAACGCCAGCTGCTCAATTTCGGACACACCATTGGCCATGCTTACGAATCATTTAAATTAAACAAGGGACATCCGGTACTTCACGGTTACGCCGTTGCCTGCGGGATGCTGCTGGAGCTTAAAATAGCTGTTAAACTGGGTTTACTTAAACTATCTGAATGCAGCAGGATTGAAAAACAGTTAATGAGCTATGTAAATCCGGCCGAAATAATAGATTCTGAATTTGATTCTCTCTTTGAATATTTAGCTGCCGACAAGAAAAATAAGGGTAATGAGCTGACTTTTTCTCTTCCGCTTAAAACAGGTGAAGGACGATTCGGTATAAAACTGGAAGCGGGGCACTTAAAGAATTGGAAAAATAAGGGATTTATTTAAAAAACATCTTTAATTTGCACACTCAAAAATGTATGAGTACGCAATCTCAGAAATATATGAACAAGCGAGAAATACTGGAGCATAAACGCAGGGAGTCCTTGCTCGGCGGCGGCGAAGAACGCATTAAGTCACAGCACGCAAAAGGCAAATTGACAGCAAGGGAAAGAATTCATTTTTTACTCGACGAAAACAGTTTTGTTGAAATTGGTGCTTTCGTTACTCACCGCAGCAACGATTTTGGTATGCAAAAACAGAAGTTTGCCGGAGATGGTGTCGTTACCGGATACGGTAATATCAGCGGACGTCTGGTTTATGTTTTCTCTCAGGATTTCACGGTTTTTGGAGGTTCACTTAGCGAAACCCATGCAGAGAAAATCTGCAAGATTATGGATCTTGCATTGCAGAATGGGGCACCGGTTATCGGACTCAACGACAGCGGCGGGGCAAGAATTCAGGAGGGTGTTGTATCTCTTGGTGGATACGCCGATATTTTTTACAGAAATACCATCGCCAGTGGTGTAATCCCTCAGATTTCTGCAATTATGGGACCTTGTGCCGGTGGTGCAGTTTATTCACCTGCCATCACAGATTTTATCGGGATGGTTGAAAATACAAGTTACATGTTTGTTACCGGTCCGAATGTTGTGAAAACTGTAACCAACGAAGAAGTAAGCAGCGAACAACTAGGTGGTGCATCTGTTCATTCGGGCAAATCTGGTGTTGCACACTTTTCGTTTGCCAACGAAATAGATTGTCTTAGCAACCTCAAAAAACTATTGAGCTACATTCCTCAGAACTGTGAGGAGAAAACACCTGCTGTGCCTTATCAAACTTCTAACGAAATAAGGGAACAGCTTAAATCGATTATTCCGGAAAACGCAAACCAACCTTATGATATGCGCGAAGTAATCGAAGGGCTGGTTGATGAAGAGAGTTTTTTTGAAGTACACAGGAATTTTGCAGAGAACATACTTGTTGGTTTTGCAAGACTTGCAGGTCGAAGCATTGGTATAGTTGCCAATAATCCGGCATCACTCGCAGGCGTACTGGATGTGCATTCTTCAACTAAAGGAGCCCGATTTGTGAGATTTTGCGATGCATTCAATATTCCCCTGCTGGTACTGGAAGATGTTCCGGGATTTTTGCCCGGTACCGATCAGGAGTGGAACGCCATTATCACCAACGGGGCCAAATTACTTTATGCGTTTAGCGAGGCAACAGTGCCCAGAATTACGGTTATAACCCGTAAGGCATACGGCGGCGCATACGATGTGATGAACAGCAAACATATCGGCGCAGATATGAATTTTGCATGGCCTAGTGCCGAAATCGCAGTAATGGGTGCCAAGGGCGCTGCCGAAATTATTTTCAAGAAAGAAATCAGTTCTGCTGCAGATCCGGATGCAGCCTGGAAAGAAAAGGAAGCCGAATACGCCGAGATATTTGCAAATCCATACAGGGCAGCCGAACGCGGATTCATCGATGATGTAATTAACCCTGAAGAAACCCGTGCCAAACTTATTTCTGCTTTCGCCATGCTGGAGAATAAAGTTAAAAACCTTCCGAGAAAAAAACACGGAAATATTCCGCTTTAAGAACTTAAAGAATGAAACTGATTTCAATTGTCGTCCCTTGCTACAACGAGCAGGCTGTATTTCCTGAGACTCTAAAACGACTAACAGATACGTTTAAATCTCTGGATGAATCGAAATACAGTTACGAATTGATATTTGTCAATGATGGCAGTAAAGACAATACACTTGATCAGATAAAAGATGCTGTGGCTTCAGACAAGCACATCAAAGGCATTAATTTTTCAAGAAATTTCGGTCACCAGATTGCTATCACGGCAGGACTAGATTTATGCAAGGGAGATGCGGCTGTGGTTATTGATGCCGACCTGCAGGATCCTCCTTCTGTTATATTGGAGATGATAAAGAAATGGGAAGAGGGTTTTGATGTCATCTATGGAATGCGCCGGGAACGCGCAGGTGAAAGCGCATTCAAGCTCATAACTGCCAAATGGTTTTACCGTTTCATTAATAAACTGAGCGATGTCGATATACCACTGGATACCGGCGATTTCAGACTCATGGACCGAAAGGCATTGGACCAGTTTTTAAGTATGCGCGAAACATACCGTTTCGTTAGGGGAATGGTTGCCTGGATAGGATTCAAACAAACTTTTATAGAATACGACAGGGAAAGCAGATTTGCCGGCTCTACTAAATATCCGCTCAAGAAAATGATCAGACTGGCAAGCGATGCCATACTTTCATTCTCGAATACACCACTGAAAATTGCAACTTTTGTTGGTTTTATAACTTCTATAGTAGCCTTTGTAGGAATTGTGTATTCGCTTTACATGCGTTTATTTACAGACAATTTTGTTGAAGGCTGGACCTTGCTGATGATATCTGTATTGCTGATAGGCGGAATTATTTTGCTTGTCCTCGGTATTATTGGCGAATATGTGGGGCGTATATATGGTGAAATTAAACAAAGACCACTGTATATCATCCGCGATAAAATTGGATTTTAAACGGCAAGCCTCTGATAGAAATGGTAATTCTGTCCTTTTGTGGTATTTTCGCGCCGAATGTCTAAACCATCCATAAACATCATCGGCGCCGGATTTACCGGACTCAGTCTGGGGTATTATTTAGCAAAGGCCGGCTGGCTGGTTAATATTTACGAAAAAGATTCTGAACCGGGAGGTCTGGCAGGTTCTTTTAAAGTTGAAGGAGAAAACCTGGAGAAATTCTACCACCATTGGTTTACCAACGACAGGCATATTATGGATCTTATCAGCGAGCTGAATTGTGAAGATAAGATAGTAATAAGACCAACCCGCACAGGAATGTATTATTCAAACAATTTTTTCAAACTCAGTTCACCGCTGGATTTGCTTAAGTTTACTCCGATCAATCTCATCAGCAGAATTAGACTTGGATTTGTTGTGCTGGCGGTGAGAATGGTAAAAGACTGGAAAAAACTGGAGTCTGTCAGTGCTAAAGACTGGCTGACACGCATTTGTGGCAAGCAAGGATATAAAGTGGTTTGGGAGCCTCTGCTTAAAGGAAAATTTGGCAGATATGCCGAAGATGTTTCAGCAGTCTGGTTCTGGAACAAGCTAAAGCTGAGAGGCGGCAGCAGGGGTGAAAAGGGCAAGGAAAATCTGGCTTATTACAGAGGTGGATTTGCTTCTCTTGCCGAATCTGTTGCAGAGAGTATATTGTCTTTTGGAGGTAAAATTGAATACAATTGCGAGATAGTCAGGGTGAATGAAAATGGCAGTCTTTTAACTGTCAATGGCGAAATTCAGGCAGCAGACCGTACGGTGCTCACCTCGCCACTGCCTGTTAGCAGAAAGTTGCTGGAAGCTTCAGTTAAACCGGAATATGCAGAGTCCTTAAGCCGGATTCAGTATATTGGAAATGTCTGTCTGACGCTGGAACTCAAGCGAAGTCTCAGTGAAATTTACTGGTTGAATGTTAACGATCCCGGTTTTCCTTTTGTTGGTATCATTGAACACACCAATTTCGAACCGGTATCGACTTATAAAGGAAGGCATATTGTTTATTTGTCAAAATACCTGCCCACCGACGAAAAGCTATATAACATGAGCAGCGAAGAGTTCTTTAATTATGCTCTGCCATTTATACAAAAGATGTTTCCTGAGTTTAAGCGCGACTGGGTTCTGGATTATCACGTCTGGAAAGAGCCGTATTCGCAGCCACTGGTAACAAAACATTACAGCAAAATAATTCCGCAGTTCGAAACACCTTTAAATGGTGTATATATCAATACAATGGCTCAGATATATCCCGAAGACAGGGGTACCAATTATGCTGTACGGGAAGGAAAGATTATGGCACAAAAGTTCATATCCGAATTTAAATCGTAAGCCAATTCTGAAATAATCTTAACTGAGTATTTTTACTTGTCCATTATTTCAGAAGTAAATTGGACAGTGCACAAAGCCGCATTAACAGTGGAAAAATTCTTTAATTATTATTCCGGATGATGCAGATGCTTGTTATAACAAAGGTTTATGCACAGAATCTGTGTCTAAACGAATGTCATGAATTATCCATATTTTAAATAAAATTGAAACTTCATGAAACGTTTTAAGAATTTTTGCGTCTAATTATATAAAAAGGCACAATAATTGATTTCGTTATAGTGTTAAATGAATACAATGAGCACCGAAAAAAAATATCCTAAAGTGCGTAGCCGTAAAAAAGGTATGGAGAAACCCATACGTAAAAACGGTGATGGGATAAAGCAAGGTCCTGCCGGCGTTTAATTATTAGACGACGCTGCCTTCCTGCATTCTGTCTGCATTCTCGGCGACTTTAAGAGCGTCTGTCATTCCCTGTATTTCCCCGTTCAAGAAACTGTCAAGCGAATAAATAGTCATATTTATACGGTGATCTGTTACCCGGCTTTGAGGAAAGTTATATGTCCTGATCTTGGCACTTCTGTCTCCGCTTGATACCAGAGTTTTCCTGGTACTGGCTATTTTAGAATTGTGTTCTTCAAGAGCTTTTTCGTAGAGTTTGGTTCTTAACATTTGCATCGCTCTTTCTCTGTTGCCCAGCTGAGAGCGCTCTACCTGGCATACCACCACTATCCCTGAAGGTTTATGCGTTAACTGTACCTTGGTTTCCACCTTGTTTACGTTTTGTCCGCCTGCGCCGCCGCTCCTGCTCGTCTGCATTTCAATATCGGCCGGGTTTATCTGAACATCAACTTCTTCAGCCTCGGGCAAAACAGCAACAGTAGCAGCAGATGTATGTACACGTCCCTGACTTTCAGTTTTTGGTACCCTTTGCACCCTGTGTACTCCACTTTCGTATTTCAGGTCGCCATACACATTATTGCCGCTCACTTCCAGAATTACTTCCTTGTAACCTCCCGCCGTTCCTTCATTCTCGTCGAGTACTTCAACCTTCCATCCGCGGTTTTCGCAGTAACGCATATACATCTTCATCAGATCGCCGGCAAACAAACTGGCTTCATCACCACCGGTGCCTGCTCTGATTTCTATGATGGCATTTTTTGCATCTTCGGGATCTTTTGGGATCAGTAGTAAACGGAGTTTATCTTCCAGCGGTGCAATTCTGGCTTCCATCTCTTCTGCTTCCATCCTTGCCATCTCTTTAAGTTCACTGTCTTTTTCGTTGGCCAGCATGTCTTTAGCCTGCCTGTAATAGTTAAGAACATTGCGGTATTCGTGAAAGGTTTCAACTACTTCTTTTAGGTCGCTGTATTCTTTGTTGAGTTGAGTAAAACGCTTCATGTCCTGCATGGTTTCCGCATTGCTCAACAAGAGTTCTACCTCCCTGAAACGGGCTTCAATGGCTTCAAATTTATCTAACATCGGATTAGGTTTCCGGAATTATGTCTATTCCGAAAAGAAGCGCAAAATTACGGATTCGCCCATTAAAATGAACAATCTTTCTTTCTCTATACGTATATAAGCAGTCCCCTGAGGGATATTAAGATTAAGCGTTTCGGTAAGAAAAGTTTTGATATTGTATAAAAATGCAGTGTTGTTCTTTAAAAAAAGTATCTTTTCGCTGAAGTACTGAAAACTGCTCAGGGTGTCTTTAAGTATACTGCGACTGTAATTGGCAAAAAGATCGAATTCGAGGATACTGTTGTTGTTTAAGAGCAAAACAGAAGAATTGATATCTGTAATCTGCAGCGGACTAATATCGTTGCCAACCGGGAAATTATTGAGCGCAGCGCTTTCTATTAATAGTTTCAGGTCTTTGCTGTATTTTTTGAGTTTTAAGTCTGCCATATCAAAAATCCAGATCTGATTGTCTGAACTTCGGCCCACACAGGCAATCTGAGAAACACCAATACTCTCCATATCACATTCGCCGCGCAAATTCAAAAGATTGTCGAGGAAAACGATCTTGTTCTGGTCGCGGTAAAACACATAGATTTCGAAAGGATTGCCGACATCTATTGAACTTATATTGCCCAATACCTTGAAATTGGCAGTTGCAATTTTCTGTCCTTCCTTATCGTATTTGATAATATCATTGGTTGGCGTCAGCACATAGAGATTGCCTAAGTTGTCGCTGCTGATTCTGCTTCCCGCAGGCACAGTAATTGTG
>CAZRKA010000012.1:0-7278 GCA_964600345.1 uncultured Chitinophaga sp.
ATGTCGCGGTTTGGGTTTGAACTTTCCAGAAAAAGCAGCTGCCCCATAACGATATTGGCAACTTCATCATTAATTGGAACACCAAGAAATATAATTCTGTCCATCATAAGCCTGGAGAATATATCCATGGCTGCTATGTTCAGCGGACGTTCTTCTATGATATTTGGGGTGAGGTTGGTAATTACCTTAGGTGTGGCATTTTGAATGTAGCGGTCTACAGTAAGACTGTTCAGGCCTAAATGCCTGGTAGCGTATTTTTTAAATTCGTTTCCTTGGTCCATAATGGTTTAAAAATAACAATAATAGTACAAATTTAGCTTTAATGACAAAAAGGCACAAATTTAATTCTGCGCTTTTCGACGAGTCCATCCGGGCAGCTGTCTTATATAACAAACGCCCTGCATGCATTGTTTGTTACAGATATTTAAAAATTGCTGAAATCTTCAGCGTATCAGTGCTGATGATTATGAGCTTCAATCAGTTTATAGAAATCTTCGATGCTGATCTCTTTTTCGTTGTAAGATACAATTTCCTTGATTTTGTTGTAAACCTTACGTCTGATTGCAATGTCGTTCATTTGTTCGACGTAGTCGCGTTTTTTGAGACTGTCGTCACTGAATTTTTTAATAAACTCGAATTCAGGATTCTGAAGTCCGTAATTTCTGAATAATGAAAGGGTATATCCGAGAGATGCATCTTCAATATCCTGTTTTTCGACGCTGAGATTGAATTTTGCGGCTGCTTTTTCTCTAATCAGGATTTCTTTAAGTACCTTTGATTCATTTTCGTAACGCTCGTCGATATTGTCTGCGGTATATTGCTCTTCTTTGGTATTTAGCAACCATCTTTTCAGAAATGCATCCGGCAGGGGCACCTGGTGCTTTTCATCAAGCAGGTGACTAATCATGTGCTCTATCTGCTGATCGCTTTCATTTCTATAATACGCTTCCAGATTTTCTTTTATTTTGCTGCGGAAGGTTTCCAGATCACTTACAACACCTTCCCCCATTATTTTATCGAAAAGTTCCTGATTGACTTCGGCAGGAACTCTTCTTTTGATTCCTGTAATTTTAAGGCTGAAAACAGGATTCAGATCAGCTGCCACTTCTTTGGCAATACCGAGGGTGCTGCTTATAACACTGTGGTTTTCGTTGAACAGAGAAAAAATATTTACGTTGAGTTCTGCATTGTTGCTGATGCCTGTGAGTTTGCTTTTCAGTGTCTCGTTTTTTATCAGTTCAGGAGTAAACGAAATTTCCTTGTTCTGCACTCCTCCCTCAAACGACTGTTCATTTTCATTGAGTTCAGTTGCCACGGCGTAAATGATGTCTTTTTCTGAAGAAGTATCGGCATCTTCCATACTTCCGTTTCTCATGGTCAGAGTTTCGATTTCCTTGTCTACTTCAGATTCATCAACTTTAATGATGTATTTATCAAGAATATCTTTGTCGGAAATATTAAATTCGAAGTTTGGTGCCAAGCCAAGATCGAATGCAAATGTGTAGATTTCCTTGTTGTCAATGTCAATATCGGATTTCACGGTTTCGCTTGGCAGTGGCTGAGCTATGATATCGATGTTCTGTTCTTTCAGATAATCGTACAGACCCTGACTTGCAAGTCTGTTGATTTCGTCAACCAGTATGCTTTTGCCGTACATGTTTTTTATCATGGAAAGCGGGGCGCTTCCGGGTCTGAACCCTTTGATTACAGCTTGTTTCTGGTGTTTTTTTAATTCTTTTTCAACAGCCTCTGCGTAATCAGATTTAGCGAGTTCGACTACCAGAGTAGCGTTGAGATCATCAATTTTATTGAAATTTAATTCCATTTTTTGGCTTGATTTTTTTAGTTGACCGTAACTGACAAATGTAAAATGAGCCGTTTCAAAGCTGTTCTAAGATTATGAACAACAGGCCATTATCATGAAAAGTGCGGATGAAGGGACTCGAACCCCCACGCCTTTCGGCACCAGATCCTAAGTCTGGCACGGCTACCAATTACGCCACATCCGCATCGATTCAGAGTAATTAAACCCTTTGAAAATCGGGCTGCAAAGGTAAAATAATATTGTTAATAACAAAACAAAAATTTAGACAAATTTTAAGCTTCAAAGATATTTTGATATTTGAGAATTTGATTTTCAGATAAGTGGCGAATTTCGAACCCTGTATTATCTATGTGTTGGCACCGGTGTTTATATTCTGTAAATTGAGGATAAGTTTATCGATTCTTTTTATATTTTTGCTGTGGTTTCTTTAAGTCAACGTGTGAAATTATGGCAGTGCTGAGTACTATGATGAGCTGGTATTTCAGAAAGCGTCTCGCTTCTCTGGAATCGGGCGTAAAAAATGCACCTGATGTGCAGCTTGCTGTTATGAAGCGCCTGATTAATGACGCCCGCGATACGAAGTGGGGCAGGAAGTTCGATTTTAAATCCATTAATAATTACAATGATTTCAAAAATCGTTTTCCGGTGCAGGATTATGAAAGCCTGAAGCCTTATATCGAAAGAATCATGAAAGGTGTTCCGGATATTCTTTGGCCCGGAGAGATTGTTTGGTTTGCAAAGAGCAGCGGAACTACGAATGACAAAAGCAAATTTATACCTGTCAGTTATGAAACACTTGAAGAGTGTCATTTCAGAGGCGGTCGCGACATACTGACCTATTATTGTCTGAATGCACCTGAAACAGGTATTTTCGACGGTAAAAGTTTATTGATAGGAGGCAGTCATAAGATTAACTCTTTTAATGAAAATTCTTATTACGGCGATCTGAGTGCTGTGCTGATGAACAATATGCCAACCTGGGCCAATCTGCTTAAAACTCCCGATAAATCTATTGCGCTGATGGATGATTGGGAACTAAAGCTGGAAAAAATGGCCAGACAGGTTATTCAGGAAAATGTCACCAGTATTTCAGGGGTACCCACATGGACAATAGTTTTGCTGGAAAAACTGATGGCCATGAAAGGCGTCAGCAATATCCGTGAAGTATGGCCAAATCTTCAGTTATACATACATGGGGGAGTGAGTTTTACCCCTTACCGCGATCTTTTCAATCAGTTGATTCCAAATTCAGAGATGCGATATCTTGAGACTTATAATGCCAGTGAAGGTTTTTTTGGCTTGCAGAATGATCTGAACGACCCCTCTTTGTTGCTGACAACGGATTACGGAATTTTCTACGAGTTTATTAAGGTCAGTGATCTTGGAACTGACAATCCTCCTACCTGTCTGCTGGGAGAAGTGGAGAGCGGTGTAAATTATGCCGTAGTAATAAGCAATAGCAGCGGATTATGGCGTTACCAGTTGGGCGATACAATTACTTTCAGTTCAGTTTCTCCGTACAAGTTTTTCATCACCGGCAGGACTAAATTATTTATAAATGCTTTCGGTGAGGAAGTTGTCATAGAGAACGCAGAGCGTGCTATCGCACATGCCTGCCGGATAACAGACAGCAAAGTAAGGGAGTATACTGCAGCTCCGGTATTTATGGACAAGGAAGATAATGCAGGGCATGAATGGCTGATTGAATTTGAAAAGGAGCCGCATAGCATACACGATTTTGCAATGGCTCTGGACAGCAAACTCAAGGAAGTTAACAGCGACTACGAAGCAAAACGCCACAAGGACATTGCACTTAAAATGCCAAGGATAAAATCTGTTCCCAACAACACTTTTTACAATTGGCTTAAAGGAAAAGGCAAGCTCGGCGGACAAAATAAAGTGCCTCGTTTGAGCAACGACCGAAAGGTGCTGGAAGATATTCTGAAAACAAGTTCTGCAAACCTTTAAACTTTTCCAAAGTTAAATACTTTTCCAAAGTCTTATGCTTTGGAAAAGTTTACGTGCTTAGAGTTTTTTCCATCTAATATAATCTTCGTAAAACCAGATTATTGGTTGAACTGAGGCAATACCGGCATTTTGTTTTACATCGATGTAGAATGTCAGGTCTTGTCCGTCATTGTCTTCCTTTTTAAACAGAAAATGGTATTTCTGTAATTTTTTACTCGAGTTGTCAAAGCTTATAGCATTGATCTTTTCAAGCCTTCTCCACTCCATATAAGTTGTATCGTAACCTTTAGTCGGATCATCCGGATCTATTGAAATAAACAAAGTAATCTTTTGCTTGTATGTTTCCCGGAATTCGTGAAGATTGATATACTTCTTTTGGTGATTATCGTAAATAATTGGCTTTTCGTCAGGTCTCAGACCATGTGATACAGCCTGGTAATTATAATAACTGGTCGTCTCCGGATACAAGAGAAAATGAATATAAAATTCGCTTTTGGTAAGCATAGAAATAAGTTTTTTGCAAAAAACAGAATCAGGTGTGATATAAACAGTTTGACGGTTGTTCAGATCCATAAAATAGTCGTAATTATAGTCATCATCGCCACCCAAAATATCAAAACCGGTAATATCGTTTTGGCAAAAGTTATAGATCAGACTTAAAAATTTGAACTCTTCCGGGCTTAGAGCTCTTCTCAGCTCGTTAATATCTGTCCAGAACATAGGCTGTCTTCTCAATAAATAACCTGCAATTTCAGGTTGATATAATACTGCTAATCCTGCTAGCTTTGTTGTTCCTTCTGTCTCATCGGGCCTGTTTATTACTTTCTTGAGAAAGATAATTCCTTTCGTTTCCACGGGGTTGAAAGCAATTAATTTGACATTACCATCTATGATGATGGTATTAACCCCTTCATTTGCCGGGCTGTTCATGAGATCTCTTGTGCCTCTAAGGGCGAAGGTCGCAGAATCATAAACCGATTTTAGTGAATCGGTTTTATAGGCTTTGATTTTTCTGCTTAAAGCCAGATTGTATATTTTTTGTTCAATTTGTTTTTGTCTGGAATGCAGATAATCACTAAATTCTTTTGCAGACGGTACAGGTATTTTTTGCTGTCCGCAAAGTGTAGTACTCAGTGCCAATAACAGCATACTGAAAATTAATTTGGTTCTCATTTAAAAGGAAATTTAAACGCAATTTAGTTAAAATGCGTGAATTTTAGTATTGAGGAAAGCTTAAATAGTTTTTAAAAAAATTCAAGACCCCTTTTCCAAAGTCTTAAGCTTTGGAAAAGTTATTCATTAATGTTGAACCAGGAATTTTCCGGTATAGTTTTTTCCGGCATTCTCAATTTGTATGAGATATAAACCATTTTCAAGATACATGGTGGAAATTTCCAGCGAAGTAATGGTTTCATCAATGTTTATTGTTTGAATAATTTTTCCGGACAAGTTGAAGATGTTGATTTTTGCTCCAGTTTCAAGTAATATATGGCTAATCTGAACCGATTGATTAGCCGGATTGGGATACATATTCAGATGCAGATATTCTTTACTTTTTTCCTTTATACCCAGGCTTCCAATCGGTATTTTCCAAACACTGTTTTCAAAAGTACCTAAAAATACATAATTATCATTTGAGCTTATATCGGTTATAAATTTACCGATTAGGTTATAACTCATGTCGAACCAGCTATCGCTGTTTTCTTTCAGAATGTAAACGCCCGAAGTAGTAGCAGCCAGCACATTTTTACCTACGGTATATAATTTGGTAACCTGAAGTTCGTTTATGCCACTATTTACAGATTGCCAACTGCGACCTGAATCGACTGACTTTAGAATATCACTTTTCTTGCCAAGACCGGCGTTTAAAGCAATATAAATAGTTTTTTCCACTACAGTCATTTTGACTATATCCTGTTCAAAACTGGCACTAACTGTATCCCAGTTATTTGAGGAAATATTGGTTTTATAAATTCTATTCCTGTCAACTATACCTGATGTAGTTACAATTGCATAAAGGTCATTCCCCATGATAGCCATGTCAACAATTTTGCCTGATATAATCTGATACGGCAATCCAATTCTTATTTCTTTCCAGTCATTCTCACCTGCCTTGAGTCTGAGCACAGAAGGTTTACCTGTATTACTTCCACCTGCATACAGGTACGCCCCATTTTTTGTCATGCAGTTGATATTAAAATTGTCAAAGGCACCGGTTGCCAAACCTGATCCAATCTTGAAAACACCGTCATTTGTGCCTGCATAATAGTTTTGCTCAAAGTAATCTGTACAGGTAAAATGAGTATTGTCAATTTCGATGTTATTCCAGGCATATCCTTCATCATCAGATTGGTAATATCCGCTATTCATATTAGCAATAACTGTATTTCCCCGACTGAATAAAGAGAAAATATTTTGTTCGGCCAGTCCAGATCCGGCAGCAAGGTTGAGACCTGAAGCATAAGGAGATTTGTAATACAGTTTTTTATTTGCCAAACTTATAAAGATTGAACCTGCATATTGAAACATACAATTAGTTGCCGCATAAAGTCCAAGAAATTCATCTACTTTCCATTGAGTATCCCCTGATTCAATACTGCAGAGCAGTGGATATTTACCTGCTGCAAACGGGGCGCAATAGAATTTTCTTCCCACCTGGCATATAATATCGGGATTAAACTGAGATGTGTCAGATGGTACAAAAGGTCTGCTGGTCATCATTTGCCAATTTTTACCGCTATCAATTGATGTAAAAACGCCGTTGCCTGCAAAGGTAAAGATGGTGTCTCCCAGATTCATTATATGAGTAATGACTGATCTTCCCAGTCCGCTATCGGCTCTTTCCCAACTGACTCCTTTGTTGACTGAGCGGTATAATGCATGAGTATCCAGAAAATTCGGTTGTTTGAATAGTATGTTTCCGCTTTTTAAAAGCGGATAATTAATTGTCTTAATATGATCTGGCAGAATTAATTCATTCCAGTTACTTCCGTGATCTTCTGTGTAAAATGTTTTTCCGTTTATATCTATGTAAATACGTCCATGCGACGCACGGAAAGGATGTCTGTTCGAGCCGTTTGCAGGCAAATTAGTGATGTTCCAGGTATTGGCGTTATCGCGTGAAATATAAGTTCCGCCTGCATACACATACGCGTATACTGTATGTCCGTCGTAATACAAGTGTTTAACTCTGTTATTTTGCAAAAGGCCGGGCTTTGGAGTAAAAGTTTTACTACTATCCTTTGAGGAGAATAGACCTGAGTTGGTGCCTACCAGCAATTCAGAACCGACTATTGTCGAGCAATATATATTTGCACCATATGGGCCAATTGAGGTCCATTGCGCTGTAACGTCGTTGACCGATATTGTGATGAATAAGAAGATTTTACTTAAAAGTACAATTGAATTTTTCATAAATCTCAGTTTATTATTATTTTAGACGTTTCGAAATTGGAATGTGCTGCATTGTATTTTCTATATTTGGT
>CAZRKA010000012.1:7288-33779 GCA_964600345.1 uncultured Chitinophaga sp.
TTAAATACCCTTTTCCAAAGTCTTAAGCTTTGGAAAAGCCTATCTGAATAAAATTATTCAATCATAGTGATCCCATTAAATTTGAGTGCTTTACACAGACGATTATATGTATTTTATTCATTTTTTCAGTAAAAGAAAATGTCAGTTTGTAAGGTTAAATTCGGGATTTTTAGAATAACCCTTTTCCAAAGTCTTAAGCTTTGGAAAAGTTATTCAACAAAAAAGCCCCTCATTGAAGAGAGGCTTCTTTTGATTGTGCCCGAAGAGAGACTCGAACTCTCAAGGATTACTCCAACGGCTTCTGAGACCGCAACGTTTACCAATTTCGCCATCCGGGCATTATGATGGATTAAATCCAAATCAAATTGCAGCTTAAAATGTCCAGTACTAATTTTAACACTACAACTATCAACTTCTATTCTCTCAGTGCCCAGGACAAGACTCGAACTTGCACAGCCTTGCGGCCACCACCCCCTCAAAGTGGCGTGTCTACCAATTTCACCACCTGGGCTGAAAAAACAGGGTGCAAAAATAGTATCTTCTTTCTAATAAACAAAGTAAGGAATGAAAATCATTAAGCCAATCACGGCCGAAACCACCGAGAATACCAGTACAGCCGCAGCTGCAATGTCTTTTGCCGCGCCGGCCAGTGGATGCATGCCGGGCGAAATAAGGTCGGTAAGTTTTTCGATGGCAGAATTGACAAGTTCAAGACTTATGACAGCACCAGTACATATCAGTATAATCAACCATTCTGCACGACTAATTCCACAGGAAAATCCAAGTATGATGACAATTGACGCTGAAACAAGATGCAGCCTGAAATTGCGTTCGCTCCCTACAGTCTTTAAACCTTTGAAAGCGAATCTGAATGATTGTATCAATGTGTATTTTGACATACCGGTTCCAAAATTAATATTTTTAAAGTTTTAAGCGCTTTTTATTATTTTTGTATTATGATTCGTTATGTTTATTTGTTAGCCATTCTAAGCTTTGTTTTAGCTTCCTGCGAAGAAGTACCGCCATTTATTGATTTAACCGCCCCGGTAAATTCCAAAGACAAAACTTATATCAGCACTACCGTTCCTCCGGCACAGCATAAAGCGGTTCTGATTGAGGACGTCACCGGAGTAAGGTGCAATAATTGTCCGCGCGCCGCACAGAAAGCCAAGGATATCATCACTCAGAAAACCGAAGACAGTGTGGTGGTTATGGCCATATACTCAGTCGATTTCAATCAGACGCTTACAAGCCCATATCCGGGATTTCCGAATATGAACAACGCATTCAGCACTCAGATCATCAGTGCTCTAGGGAATCCAAACGGTCTGCCCAGCGGTTATGTTGACAGAGCCAAATTCGGTTCTCAGACTGTGAGATACAACTCAGACCTGATCTGGCAGAATCTCGTGGCAGAACGCCTGAAACTAACTACTCCGGTTAATATCGACATACAGAGAAGCCTGAGCGGAAGAAAATTAACCATCAAGGTAAGTCTTGTATACAATTCTGCAAGCAGCGCCAATCACAAATACGCCCTCTACCTCACAGAGTCGGGTATAGTAAGCAGACAGCTTACAACATCAGGAGAAGTAGATAATTACGTGCACAATCACGTACTCAGATATGCTTTTGGCAATGCTTTAGGCAAACCGATGAATCAAACCCTGGTTGCGGGCAGGACTTTTGAAAGTGAACTCGAATTTGAAATTCCTTCAGAATACAATATTCAGAATTGCCATGTGGTTTGTGTTGTCAGCGACGCCGACACTGAGGAGGTGGTCAACGTCAGACAGATTCATATACAGTAAAATATGGACTGGCATAGCGCCGGTAAAGGCTTTAAACAATATCTGCTGCTCGAAAAATCGCTTTCGCAAAACAGTATTTCAGCCTATTTGCACGACGTCAGATACTTTGAATCTTATTTAAAAACGGCCGGCAGTCAATCTGGTCCCCTACAGGTTGAATACAAAGATTTACTAGGTTTTACCGCAGAACTTAACAATGTCGGGGTTTCTGCTGTCAGCCAGGCAAGGATGATCAGCGGATTGCGGGCATTTTACAAATACCTATTAATGGAAGATGTTCTGCAGACTGATCCGACTCAGTTTCTTGAATTGCCACGACTCAGCAGAAAACTACCGGAAGTGCTTAGTCTGGCAGAAATTAACAGCATGTTGGACCAGATTGACCTGAGCAAACCTATGGGACACCGCGATAAAGCTATAATAGAGACGCTTTTCAGCTGCGGTTTGCGGGTTAGTGAATTGTGCGGATTGAATATTTCCGAAATATATTTTAGTGAGGAATTTATTAAAGTCAGAGGCAAGGGTAACAAGGAAAGATTGGTGCCTGTGGGTGATGTTGCGCTGAAGGCAATAAAGATTTATATGGAAGAGGTAAGAGTGCATTTGAAAATGCAGAAAAAATTTTCAGACACCTTATTTCTGAATCACCATGGCGCTTCACTGAGCAGGGTTTCAGTTTTTAAAATTGTAAAATCACTGGCACAGAAGGCAGGTATAAAGCAAAACATCAGTCCGCATACTTTCAGGCATTCTTTCGCCACATGTCTGGTAGAGGGCGGTGCTGATCTAAGGGCCGTTCAGCAAATGCTGGGTCACGAAAGTATTACCACCACAGAAATATACACCCATCTCGACAACAGGTTTTTGCACGAAACAATCAGTCTCTATCACCCCAGATCAGCGGCGAGATTAAAAAAGAAATAGACTTTAATAGTCCCGGTTAAAACATACCTGCCAGAAGTTCTTCGGCTGAGGTATTATTGAAATACTCAGGAATTTTAAAACGGGACAGCACCTGAGCAATATCGTCCTTAAAGTGTTTGCAACCCAGCAGAGACTGTTCAATTTCCTCCTTGTCTTCTATATTGAAGAAATCGCCGTAAAAGCGGGCTTCCTCTATTATTCCTTTCTCGACAAACAAATAGATTTCAATACTACCGCCCTCAGTTCTGATCATTTTCTGAAAAGTGTATTTTGGCGAATAACCGAAATTCCAATCCCAGGTGCGGTATTTTTCATCGGCTATCTTTTCTATTGCCTGAATATCTTTTTCGCTGTATTCGTAGAAACTTACATCCGGATAGCGTTCGGCCATGTGCGAAATGATTAAATCGTAGAATTGAATGACAGACAGGGCATCTTTAAGGTGGCTGCTGATATTGGTAACGCGGCTGCGCACAGATTTAACAGCCTTGTCCTGAAACTTGAGCGGATTGACTTTCAATGCAGCAGAAAGATCTGCTATCTGGCTGGTAAACAATAGGGTGCCGTGGTGCAGGGTGCGTTTTTTCTGGTGATAAATATGTTCTGCATTGCCGCTGAATTTCATGCCGTCTATAAGCAGATCGTTGCGGCCGCTGAATTCTGCATTGATGCCGAGCTTATTGAGCACTTCAATGATAGGAATGGTGTAATGTTTAAAATCAATTTTGATTTCGTCGCGGTTCTGAGCATTGCTGATAAACGTAAAATTGAGGTTGCCCAGGTCGTGAAACACCGCGCCGCCACCTGATAATCTTCTTACAACACGAACATCATTATTCTGAACATGTTCTATGTTTATTTCGGCAAGTGTGTTCTGGTGTTTACCAACTATGATTGCATTTTCGTTCCGCCAGAGAGTAAAAATATCGTCGTCAAATTCCTTAAGCAGGTATTCTTCGGCTGCAAGGTTGAAATACGGGTCTGTACGCCCGTTTTTAATGATTAACATTGCCGCAAAAATAAGGGTTTCGGGCTAGACGGACCGAATACCTGCATACAGTAATTGAATTTTATATAAATCGGACATTTATCATTTTTAAAGTATTGATAAACCCTTTATTTTTGCACCCGCAATGAATTTCGAATTTACAGAAGAACAACTGGCTGTACAACAGGCCGCCAGAGATTTTGCCCAGACAGAATTGCTTCCGGGAGTGATAGAACGCGATAACAATCAGGAATTTCCGACCGAACAAATCAAAAAACTCGGCGAGCTGGGTTTTCTGGGAATGATGGTGGATCCTAAATACGGCGGCAGCGGTATGGACACTATCAGCTATGTGCTGGCAATGGAGGAATTGAGTAAAGTGGATGCATCTGCTTCGGTAGTCGTATCAGTTAATAATTCGCTTGTTTGCTGGGGTCTGGAAACCTTCGGCACCGAGGAACAGAAACAAAAATATCTTGTCCCGCTCGCAAAGGGTGAAGTTCATGGCGCTTTTTGCCTGAGTGAGCCGGAGGCCGGCAGTGATGCTACATCTCAGCGTACTACTGCAATCGACATGGGAGATTATTACCTGCTTAACGGAACCAAAAACTGGATAACCAACGGCAAAACAGCTTCAATTTATCTCGTAATTGCACAGACCAATGTCGAAGCCGGTCATAAAGGAATCAATGCCTTTATTGTTGAGAGAGGAATGGAAGGATTTGTTGTTGGCAAAAAAGAAGACAAAATGGGAATACGCGGCAGCGATACCCATTCACTGATGTTCACCGACGTGAAAGTTCCGAAAGCAAACAGAATTGGTGAGGATGGATTCGGATTCAAATTCGCGATGAAGACACTAACCGGAGGAAGAATAGGCATTGCCTCACAGGCGCTTGGAATAGCCAGCGGTGCTTACGAACTGGCCCTTAAATATTCAAAGGAAAGAAAAGCATTCGGCACAGAAATCATGAATCATCAGGCCATACAATTTAAACTTGCTGATATGGCTACTGAAATTGAAGCGGCACGTATGTTGTGTCTTAAAGCTGCATGGCTGAAGGATCATAAAATGGATTACAACAGAGCCGGCAGCATGGCGAAGTTATTTGCCAGCGAAGTGGCGATGAAAACCACAGTCGAAGCAGTTCAGGTGCATGGTGGTTACGGTTTTGTTAAAGAATACCACGTTGAACGTCTGATGCGCGACGCTAAAATTACCCAGATCTACGAAGGAACCAGCGAAATACAGCGCGTGGTCATAGCCCGTGATATACTGAAATAAGTCTGTAAAGGGACTAAATTATTTACTGATTTTCTGTTTCAGAATTTCACACTGAACTTTTTTGCCATACAGAAAAACATCCAGCCAAAGCTTTATAATTTCACTGCTGTTATTTTCTACCAGTAATTTGAAATCACTTTGATCGGTTTCGTCCAGTTCATTATTTTCAGGAAGGAATTCGCTGATTTCCATTAAGCCATTGCTGAAATTGATGCTTACACTGCTTTTTTTTTCGGACCTGCTGCCTGATACAATGATTGGAAGCTGAGCCTCCTTCCCAAAACTTACTATCAAGCCGTAATAATCGTAAATTGGTATCATTTGTGTAAAAATGTGATACAACAAACTAAACATTTTTTCACTTAAATATCAAATTTCATCGACCATTTTATTCCGTTTTTATATGATTCAAGGTATATATTTGCCTTAATATGAACACTGCAATCACTTTAATCGGAAAACTAAATGATTATACATTGAAAGTAAACCGGGATATGCTCGAACATTTATCTGCTTTTGACACACTTAATGAGCGAATAAATGTATTGATTTCGCATAGTATCAGCGCGCATCAGGTATGGCTGGAACGCATGCAGGGGAAGAGCATGAGCGTAAAAGTTTTTGACATCAGAACTTACGAAGATTTGAAAAAACAGACCGAATTAAACCATTCAGAAACTGCTTCAATACTGGCTGAAAGAAGTCTGGACGAATCTATTTCCTATGTTAATACAAAGCGTCAGAGATTTGAGAATACAATTGCAGAAATGTTTCTTCATCTGTTTAATCACGCTACCTATCACCGCGGTCAGATCAACCAGTTACTTGTGCAGGAGGGAAAGCCCGCCATGGTTTCTGATTTTATAGTCTACAACCGCACAGAGATAATTTAAAACCTATAAAGTGTATTTCAACTCAAGGCCGCTTACAAAATGTCTTGTTAAACCATCAGGCCTCACTTTTCTTACAATCAAAGGACTTGCATATCTTAAAGTCAGGCCAAAATGATCGGTGAACTGGAAATGTAACGCTGAAGTTAAATTCAATGTTATTCCTGCCGACCCTTTGAGATATACTCTTCTACCGCCGGTATCCATTATCCGGTCTTCACCAAGATGAAAAATTGGAAGCAAACCTGCATATAGATTAATATGTTTTTTCAATGCAAATTTCTTGTCAATGCGTACAACAAGGTCGGGTTTGCGGAGTAATCTGCCGGACGAAAAATAAGCTTTGGCTTCAGGGTTATTCCAAATAAGTGCCGTATCGAAATCATTTTTGTTATTTTGAATCAAAGGCAGCTGAAACCCTGAAGCAAACATCCAGCTGTTTTTGTATTTGGCATCTACGCCTAAAAGCAGATCATTAGTGCCAAGGCTGCTCTGATACGGCATCGGATAACTGATGTTAAGGCTATTGCCTGCCGGTAAGCCGGTATTGAAAGCCTGATTTGCCTTATTAGTAGCTATCCTGAATCCAATATTACCGTTTATCTGCCAGTCATCTTTTAAAAAACCATTGTAAATGAATACAGCAGTAATATCGCCTGCAGCACTTGTCGATCCGAGGTTTCCTTTTGTAAATACCCAGGGTAATTTAACCTGCATTTTTGATTTTTTATTGATACTGAATACAGTCTCCAGCTGTGTCGTGAAAATGGAGACATTCTGCTCCCCAATGCCATACTGATTGTTGAGGGTAATTGAGAATTTTTCATCCCGATTTCCCGAACCATTCATTCCGCCAATAGAACAAACGCCGGCATCACTGCATCCCTGAGCGACAGCATTTGAAGCGGAAATTAAAAACAAAATAAGCGTGCTGATTTTGAACATTTTTCAAAGGTAGAGCAATTGACTCGATACAAATTGTCGCCATGACGACATTAAAGCAAAATCTTAAGGCTTTTTAATATTCAGTTTAACACACTATAAATCAGTCGTATATGCACATATTAAAAAATAATTTTCCACAAAGTGGAGAAAAGTGGAGAAAAGTGGATTTTTTGAATTTATTTTACCGGATTATTTATAAAACCTGAATGGCGCGGTTTATCGGAGAATTTGAATGCAAAATTGACAACAAGGGAAGAATTATTCTTCCTTCGAAGTTGCGCGCCCAGATTCATGATAAGGAAGCCAAATCAATGGTGATCAACCGGGGTTTTGAAAAATGTCTGGTGCTTTACACTTCTGCAGACTGGGCAATGGAAACCGAGAAACTTCAGGTTTTGAACGATTTTAACCGCATGGCGAGGAAATTTATCAGGCAGTTTAACAATGGGGCCAATATCATCCCGATTGATGCAAACAGCCGGATCAATATCCCGAATAATTTAATTGAGTATGCTTCGCTGAAAGGTGATGTGATCATATCCTGCTATAACCACAAAATAGAAATCTGGGATAAGAAACATTACGAAGAGGAACTGAAGTTTGATGATAAAGAGTTCTCGCGTATGGCGGAAGAGCTCATGGGCGATCACAATCCAAACAATATCGGATTTACACCGGATGGTAAAAACGACTGAAGCATATCATCTGCCTGTAATGTTGAGCGAGTGCATTGAAGGCCTCAATATCAGAAGGGATGGTGTCTACGTCGACGTTACTTTTGGAGGCGGCGGACATTCATCCGAAATATTGAAGCATCTCGGTGAGAACGGCAGACTCTATGCCTTCGATCAGGATACAGATGCAGCCGCCAATCTGCCGGATGATGAAAGGCTGGTATTTATCAATCACAATTTCAGGTATATCAAACAATTTCTTCAATATCTGAAAGCAATGCCGGTAAACGGAATTCTGGCTGATCTCGGTATTTCATCTTATCAGATTAATGAAGCGGGAAAAGGATTTGCCCACCGACTTGGAGGTGATCTCGATATGAGAATGGACCGCAGCGCCGGTATAAAGGCCAGTGATCTGGTGAACAATTACAGTGAAAAGGATTTGCTCAGGATCTTTAATACGTACGGAGAGATCAGAAACGCATTTAAGCTGGTTCAGCTCATTCTTGAAAAACGCAAAACAGCTCCGGTAAAATCGATTGAGGATTTTAAAGAAGTTATTAAGGCATGCATACCCGCCAAAGAAGAAAGCAAATACCTCTCGCAGGTTTTTCAGGCATTGCGCATTGAGGTAAATCAGGAAATGAAAGCTCTGGAGAGTTTGCTTACCAATGCAGCAGATGTGCTTGCGCCCGGAGGCAGACTGGTAATCATGAGTTATCACTCGCTGGAGGATAGGATGGTTAAGAATTTCTTTAATACCGGAAATATCAGCGGCGAAGAGGTGAAGGATTTTTTCGGTAAAAAATCAATGCCATTCAAAGTGATTACAAAAAAACCGATTGTGCCGGGCGAAGAAGAAATTGGCAGGAATAAAAGAGCCAGAAGTGCAAAATTAAGAATTGCAGAAAAAATTTGAATCAGTTCAAATCAAATAGAGAAAAAGAAGTTCAGGAAGCTAAAACAGGTCCTGTGAATGCTAATGCAGATGAGATGCTGAAGAAAGCATCCGATTTTACTTTTTTTATCAAAAAGGAAAGTCTGGGCAAACTAATGCCTCCTGTTTTTATGGCGGTGGGAATAATTATAGTATACATAGCACTCTCTCATTTCCATGTAAAAAGTCTTCGCGAAAAAGAACAACTCAAAAACGACCTCAACGAGTTGCGCACAGAATATATCAGTGTCAAAAGCAGTCTGATGAAACAGAGTAACCAGAGTGAAGTGGCCAGGCGACTTGCAGAGGAAGGTATTAAGGAATTGAGAACACCTCCGGTCATTATAGAAAAGGAATCAGAAAAGTGAATCTGAAAAAAGCCATATTGCTTCGTTCGTGGATAGCCTTTTTAATGGTTTGTGTTCTGGCATGCGCCATTATCTGGAAGATTGCCGACCTTCAGTTCACAAAAAGAGAGAAGTACCTTAGCATCAGTCGGGAGCAAAGTACCAAATGGCGCGAAATTCAGGCTTCAAGAGGAAATATATACGCAGAGGACGGCAGCTTGCTGGCAACCAGTATTCCCAAGTATGAGGTTCGTATGGACACCAGAGTCGAATCTGTCACCAACGATTTTTTCAGAAGCAATGTAGAAGAGCTGGCAAATAAACTGTCAGGCAAATTCAGCGACCGAAGTCCAGCTGAATGGAAAAATTATCTGATGGCAGCACGAAGCCGGGGAGAGCGTTATTTATTGCTCAAACGCGATGTCGATTACACCACTGTCAAGGAGATGGAAACCTGGCCAATTTTCAACCTCGGAAAATACAAGGGCGGTTTTATCAAAATAGAGAAATTTAAACGCGAGATACCTTTCGGGCAACTGGCCATGCGTACTATAGGTTATACCAATCAGACGGGTACCCGCATCGGACTTGAAGGTTCATACGATTCATTTTTATCAGGTACAGTAGGGAAAAGACTGGAACAGCGTATTTACGGCGGCGTCTGGAAACCGGTTGACAACTCTCAGGAACTGGAACCCCGAAACGGCTTTGATGTTTACACTACCCTTGACATTAATATTCAGGACGTTGCAGAAAATGCACTTCAGCAGTGTCTGATAAACAACAATGCTGATCACGGTTGCGCCATTCTGATGGAAGTAAATACCGGCGCCATTAAAGCCATAGCAAATCTCAAACGCAATTCCGATAACACATATTCGGAAGCCGAAAATTACGCCGTTAACGAATTCAGTGATCCGGGTTCAACCTTCAAACTCATCAGTGCGATGGCATTGCTTGAAGACAAACATATCAGGCTGGAGGACTCAATAGATATCGAATGGGGAAAAACCAGTTTTGGGCCTTTGCCTATGCAGGACGCCCACGAATCGCCTTACCGCAAAGTGACTTTCGAACATGTATTCGAGCATTCGAGTAATGTGGGTATAGCCAAATCAGTCAACAGATATTATAAAGACAATCCTGAGAAATTTTTGAACCACGCATTCAAACTGGGTCTGAACATTGCTCTTCCGTTTGATATCCGGTCGACGCGTAAACCCCAGATGAGAAGCAGTAAGGACAGGGGATGGAGTGCCACATCTTTGCCTTTTATGAGCATCGGTTATGAAATGGAACTGAGTCCTCTGCAGATACTGACAGTATACAATGCCATCGCTAACAATGGCCGTATGGTACAACCATTTATCGTTAAAGAAATAAAGGAATTCGGCAAGACTATTCAAAAAAATGACAGCAGAGTTTTGAACGATAAAATATGCAGTGAGGAAACACTGAAACTGTTGCGTAAACTACTTGAAGGTGTTGTTGAAAAAGGAACTGCACAAAACCTGAAAGGTCTTGATTACAGAGTTGCAGGAAAAACTGGAACAGCACAGATAGCACTTAACGGAAGCGGATATGACAAGAGCTCTCACAAAGCATCATTCGTCGGGTACTTTCCTGCAGACAATCCACGCTACAGTTGTATAGTAGTAGTTAACGCACCTGCTGCAGGAATTTACTATGGTGGTGCGGTTGCAGGACCGGTTTTCAAGGAAATTGCCGACAAGGTATACAGCACCAATATCTCACTTCACAAAGCGCTGAAGAAAAAAGGCAATATCGGAATGCCAAAAGTAAAAAGCGGATATCGTCAGGATATTAAATATGTACTGAATCACCTAGGCATCAGCAGTCATCAGATTTCGGGTTCTGCAGAAACGGAATGGGTAAAAGCGGGTGTTGATGTGCAATCAGTTGATCTCAAAGAACTGCAAACCAATATCGGATTAATTCCCGATCTAAGCGGAATGGGTTTACGCGATGCAGTTTATCTTTTGGAGAACAGAGGCATAAGAGTAGTAGCTGAAGGATACGGTCATGTGGTGTCACAATCCATACCGGCGGGCAGCAAAATAATTAAGGGCAGTATCATTTATATCAAACTTTCAACGTGAAACAAAAGCTGAGTGATATAATAACCTATAAAGGAATAAAAGCCATTCACGGCAATAAAGACATTGAAGTGAATTCGCTGATACTCGATTCCAGAAAAGCTGAGCCCGGCTGTATGTTTTTTGCAGTTAAGGGAAGCAGCACCGATGCGCATCTTTTTATTCCGGATGTCCTTGGGAAAGGAGCCGTTGTGATTGTATGCAGTGATTTGCCTGCGGAGAAAAACAGCGCGGTCACCTATGTTGAAGTAGATGATGTACAGCAATCCGTCGGATATTTTGCTTCTGCATTTTACGGAAATCCTTCGGCCGGACTGAAACTGATTGGAGTGACAGGTACCAATGGCAAAACAAGCACCTGTACCATGCTTTACAATCTGTTTACATCGCTGGGATATACTTCAGGTCTGGTAAGCACTGTGGAATACATCATAGGAAAAACAGTTTTCACTTCTACGCACACAACTCCTGATCCGATAAGACTCAATCAGATGATGCGCGAAATGCGCGATGCCGGATGCACGCACTGTTTTATGGAAGTCAGTTCACATGCAGTGGTGCAGGGACGCATCAACGGACTTGAATTTGACGGCGGTGTATTTACCAATATCACCCACGATCATCTCGACTATCACGGGACGTTCGAACAATACATCAAAGCGAAGAAAAAATTCTTTGATCAACTACCCCACGAGGCATTTGCGCTGGTTAACAAAGACGACAGAAACGGCATGCTGATGATGCAGAATTCGCCTGCAGCGAGATATACCTATGCCATAAAATCACCATCGGATTTTAAATGCAAAATACTGGAAAGTGATTTCGAGGGACTGCTTTTAAAAATTGATTCGGAAGAAATCTGGTTTAATCTTATCGGTCAGTTTAATGCCTACAATTTGCTGGCTGTTTATGCAACGGCATTTTTACTTGGGATAGACAGACATGAGGTACTTACCCATTTATCCGCTCAGGGAAGAGTAAACGGCCGCTTCGAAGTATACAGGAGTAAAGCCGGTATAGTAGGAATAGTAGACTATGCCCATACGCCTGATGCACTCGAGAACGTGCTCAAAACCATACAACACATCCGTTCGGGAAACGAACAGTTAATAACGGTTACAGGCTGTGGCGGAAACAGAGATAAAGAGAAGCGCCCGCTGATGGGCAGAGTAGCTGCAAAGCTGAGCGATAAAGTAATTTTTACAAGTGATAACCCGAGGAACGAAAACCCGGAAACCATTATAGAGGAAATGCAGGCGGGAGTTGAGGCAACAGACTATAAAAAAGTGCTGAAAATAACAGACAGAAAAGAGGCCATCAAGACCGCAGTCATGCTCTGCCGTCCCGGCGATATTGTATTGCTGGCGGGCAAGGGACACGAGACGTATCAGGAAATAATGGGGCAAAAACATCCATTTGATGACAGAAAAGTATTGACAGAAATTTTAAACATGAACTGAAACACAAAATGCTTTATCACTTATTTACATACCTCGACAGGCATTATGATATCTGGGGACTGGGCGTCTGGAAATACCTGACATTCCGTATGGGTCTTGCCGTGATATTATCACTCACCATTTCTGCAGTTTTCGGACGAAGGCTGATCAACGCATTGCACAAACTTCAGGTATCCGAAACCATCCGGAATCTCGGTTTACAGGGCGAGGATGCCAAGCGCGGTACACCGACAATGGGAGGATTGATCATGCTTGGTGCAATACTTATTCCCACCTTGTTGCTGGCAAGACTCAACAATGTGTATGTGCTTCTGATGATAGCCGTAACACTGCTATGCGGTATTATTGGATTTGTAGACGACTATATCAAGGTATTTAAAAAGGACAAGGCAGGACTTTCCGGAAAGTTCAAGATACTCGGCCAGATAATCGTTGGTGCGCTGGTGGGTCTTACACTATACTTTAATCCCGCCGTGCTTGTTACCAACCACTACAGCAGCAAAGATATTATTGAGCTGAATATGGACAGTACTAGGATGTCGACCATGGTGGTCAATGGTGAAAAGGTATTTGTTCAGAATGAAAAAACACTGACTACTACCATACCATTCTTTAAATTCTCCGAATTTGATTACCACTCAATAGGAAGCTTTTTAGGGCTTGACAATTCGTATTCCTGGATCATTTATGTACTCATTGTGATATTCATCATTACCGCTGTTTCCAACGGCGCCAATATAACGGATGGCATTGACGGACTGGCGGCGGGAACATCGGCAATTGTAGGTACGACACTGGGATTGTTTGCATTTGTATCGGGCAATATCCTCTTTGCAGATTACCTCAATATCATGTATATCCCGTTTCTGGGAGAACTCTTTGTTTTTGCAGGAGCTTTTGTCGGAGCCTGCATTGGTTTTCTCTGGTACAACAGCTATCCTGCGCAGGTATTCATGGGCGACACAGGCAGTCTTATGCTTGGCGGTGTGATAGCGGCACTTGCCATCATAGTCAGAAAAGAATTGCTGATACCGATTCTCTGCGGCGTTTTTCTGGTAGAGAATCTGAGTGTGATGATACAGGTGACATATTTCAAATACACCAAACGCAAATACGGAGAAGGCAGAAGAGTGTTTCTGATGTCGCCTATACATCACCATTTTCAGAAGAAGGGATTCCACGAAGCGAAGATTGTAACGCGTTTCTGGATCATAGGAATCATACTGGCAGTATTATCAATCATCACATTAAAACTGAGATAAAAAATTGGGTAAACGCATAGTCATATTGGGTGCAGGAGAAAGCGGTACGGGTTGTGCCATTCTGGCGCTGAAGCAGGGATATGAAGTTTTTGTATCCGACAGCGGAAGCATCAAGGAAAAATATACCGCCGAACTCGATAGCGTCAGGATTGTATACGAACAGAACGCGCATACAGAGTCTATGATACTGAATGCCGACGAAATCATTAAAAGTCCGGGCATTCCGGAAAAGGCGGAGATAGTCAAAAAAGCAAGAGCGCTTAATATTCCTGTCATTTCAGAAATCGAATTCGGTAGCAGATATACCAAAGCAAAACACATTGCTATAACCGGTACAAACGGCAAGACCACCACCACCATGCTTTGCTATCATATTTTACAGAAAGCGGGTTTTAATGTCGGTCTTGGCGGTAATGTAGGCAAGAGCTACGCCAGACAGGTAGCCGAAGGCATCTACGACCATTACGTACTTGAGCTCAGCAGTTTTCAGCTCGACGATACCTATACATTCAGAGCTGATATTGCCATACTCACGAATATTACTCCCGATCACCTCGACCGCTACAATTACAATTTCCAGAACTACATCGATTCCAAATTCCGGATAGTCATGAATCAGAAGCCGACAGATACTTTTATCTATTGCGCCGACGATGAAGTGATCATCAGCAACCTGGAATCGCATCCTACAGCGGCAAAGTACCTGCCATTTTCATACAACAGAATTATGGATAAAGGCGCTTATGTCATCAACAAGGAATTTCACTTATTAAACAATCAACAAACAAATACCCCTAATCAACAACTCACTATGTTCATTAACGATTTTGCCCTGAAAGGCATTCACAACAGCTACAACAGCATGGCGGCGGCCATAGCTGCCAACGTCCTCAACATCAGCAAGGACGTTATTCGCGAAAGTCTTATAGATTTTCAGAATGTAGAACACAGGCTGGAGTATGTCGCTACAGTAGGTGGCGTCGATTACATCAACGACAGCAAGGCTACCAATGTCAATTCAACCTGGTATGCCCTTGAAAGCATGGATAAGCCTGTTGTATGGATAGTAGGCGGTGTCGACAAAGGCAACGACTATTCGGCATTGCTTCCGCTGGTAAAGGATAAGGTAAAGGTGATAGTGTGTCTCGGTGTCGATAATCACAAGATACATGCGGCTTTTGGAAAGACCGTAGACCTGATGCTGAATACCACCAGTGCCGAAGAAGCAGTTATCGTTGCCAAGCGTTTTGCAAGCAAAGGTGATGTTGTTCTGCTATCGCCTGCCTGTGCGAGTTTCGACCTTTTCGCAAATTATGAGGACAGAGGATGGCAATTCAAAGCTGCCGTTAAAAATCTCTGAGCCGGAATAAAATCAATGAAATGGACTAAAAATATTTAAGCTAAAAATCAACTACACACAGTATCATGCAAATCGGAAAACTGAAGTTCAGGGGTGACCAGTATATCTGGTTTGCAGTGATCAGTCTCTCTCTGCTGGGGATGCTTGCGGTATACAGTGCCACAGGATCCCTGGCATTCAAGACCCGTGAAGGAAACACGGAGTATTTTCTCTTTAAACATGTACTGTTTCTTTTCGGTGGTTTTTTTCTGATGTACTTTTTTCACTTGCTCGATTACAAGTACTTTTCGAGAATTTCTCAACTGGCCGTTGTTATTGCTGTTCCGCTGCTGATAGGAACACTGATATTCGGCAACGACATCAATGAAGCAAAGCGTACCATAACCATTTTCGGCATCACATTTCAGAGCAGTGATTTTGCAAAATTCGCACTGATAATGTTTATAGCCAGATACCTTTCCAAAAAACAGGAGGAATTGAATTCGCTGAAGGGCTTCATAGTTATTCTGGCATATATCTGTGTGATATGTTTGTTGATCATGCCCGAAAACCTGAGTACTTCACTTGTATTGTTTTTTACATGCACGATGTTGCTTTTTATCGGTAATGCGCGTCTGCGACATCTTGCTTTACTGGCTGCATCATTCGGAGTGGTGGCATTGATAGGAATTCTCACATTGCTGAAAGCACCCGAAAGTATGTTACCCGGAAGGGCATCAACATGGAAGGCCAGAATAGAGAATTTCAGCGGTGGTGATAGTACCGAAGTTTATCAGACAGTTCAGGCCAAAATAGCCATTGTGGGTGGCGGACTTACGGGCAAAGGGCCGGGTAAGGGTGAACAAAGCGCCTATTTACCGCACCCTTATTCGGATTTTATTTTTGCCGTTATCATAGAGGAATACGGACTTCTTTTCGGAGGTCTGACAGTCATAGGACTTTATCTGCTGATATTATACCGATCCATCAGGATAGTGCTGAAAAGTCCGAAAGCCTTTGGTGCATTGCTTGCCGTAGGACTGGCATTCAGCATAGTTCTGCAGGCATTTATACACATGGCGGTTGCCAGCAGTCTGTTTCCGCTTACCGGATTAACATTACCATTCATCAGCATGGGTGGTACAAGTATAATATTTACCAGTGCAGCTTTTGGCGTGTTGCTGAGTGTAAGCAGATCAGTTGAAGAACAGGAAGCAGAAGTACAAACAGAAGAAGGAGGTAAGCTTGTTGCGTAAGGTCATCATCAGCGGAGGAGGTACGGGAGGACATATATTTCCGGCGATAGCCATTGCCGGTGAAATAAAAAGACGTTATCCCGATTGTAAAATCTTGTTTGTAGGGGCACTGGGTAAAATGGAAATGGAAAAAGTACCACAGGCGGGGTACGAAATTATCGGATTGCCAATTGCAGGGATACAGCGCAAAATGAGTTTCAGCAATTTGTGGGTGCCTTTTAAATTCCTGAAAAGTATATGGAAAGCCAGGCGGATTATCAGAGAATTTAATCCTGACAGGGTTGTGGGTGTTGGCGGTTATGCCAGTTCGGCCCTGATTTATGCAGCAGCTAAATTCAGGATACCGGTACTGATTCAGGAACAGAATTCGTATGCCGGACTTACCAATAAATGGCTGGCGTCCAAAGCAGCCAAAATCTGTGTGGCATACGAAAACATGGAAAAATTTTTTCCGGCGGATAAAATTGTCATCACCGGAAATCCTGTAAGAAAAGAAATTTATGAAACCTTGAATATGGAAAATTCTGCGGCAAAATCTGCGCTTGGATTTAATCCGGAGCAAGCACTGGTACTGGTAATTGGTGGCAGTCTCGGAGCGAGGACCATTAACCGCAGCATTCAGGATGCAATCGAAATTTTTCACAAGAACAATATTCAATTACTCTGGCAAACGGGCAAAAATTTTAAAGCGGATACAATGGGACTGGAAGGAATAAAATCTTCAGAATTTATTTCGGATATGAAAACTGCCTATGCCGCTTCTGATATAGTTGTATCGAGAGCCGGTGCCATATCGGTGAGCGAACTTTCGCTTCTGAATAAGCCAAGTATACTGGTGCCATCGCCCAATGTGGCCGAAGATCATCAGACAAAAAATGCAGTGGCGCTTTCGTCGAGATCAGCAGCAATTCTTGTCAAAGACGAAGTGGCTGATAAAACCTTAAGTACAGAGATTTTAAAACTTGTTAATGACAAGGTGATGCAGAACACGCTTAAAGAAAATTTAAAACCTTTTGCAAAACCGGATGCTTTGAAGGATATAGTGAACGTTTTGGAAACAATCGCATGATTAAATTAAAGGATCTCAAATCAGTTTATTTTCTGGGTATCGGCGGCATTGGTATGAGCGCCATTGCGAGGTATTTTAAATCTCTGGGCATGAATGTTTACGGATATGATAAAACCAGAAACGATTTTACCAGAGAACTTGAAAACGAAGGATTCATTATCCATTACGATGAAGATACTGAAGCCATTCCTTCTGAAGTTCTTAACAGTAAACACAGCATGGTGGTTTATACGCCTGCCATACCACGCGATCACAAAGAATTAAGACTTTTTATTTCCAGACGTACGCCCATGTTTAAAAGAGCAGAGGTACTCGGAATGATATCCGAATCAGCTTTTACAATTGCAGTTGCAGGTACTCACGGTAAAACCACCACCAGCAGTATGATAGCACATATACTAAACGAGTGCGGAGTAAATTTTACGGCCTTCCTCGGTGGTATCAGCAGCAATTTCAAAAACAATTACTACAGAAAGGAAAACGGAACAGATATCAAAGCACTGCCTGTCATGGTTGTTGAAGCCGACGAATTCGACCGTTCATTTCTTCAGCTTTCTCCTGACATAGCCATCGTAACAAGTACTGATGCCGACCATCTGGATATATACGGCGAGCATGAGGAAGTTAAACGCTCATTTAACGAGTTTCTGAGCAAGCTGCACGAAGATGGCACTGCCATATTGCAGGACAGGCTTGAAATGACAAGCAACAGAAGGATAATTCGCTACGGAGAAAAAGAAGATTCGGAGGCGAGGTATTCAGATATTTTAATCAAAAATCACCGCTTCACTTTCAGATACAGATTTGCTGAAACCGATATGACGGTGAGTAATGCGTTGCCCGGTTTTCACAATGTCGAAAACGCCACAGCTGCCATTACTGCCTGCATGTGTCTGGGTTTGCCCGAAAATGTGATTGCAGATGCATGTGCCGGTTTTAAAGGTGTGAAACGCCGTTTTGAATATGTTGTCAATACAGCGAAGCATACTGTCATTGATGATTACGCACATCATCCGGCAGAGTTGAAAGCCTGCATCAGTTCGGTCAAAGAACTTTATCCCGGCAAAAAACTCACAGGTGTTTTTCAGCCGCATCTCTTTTCGCGCACCCGAGATTTTGCCGACGATTTTGCTTCAGTGCTCGACATGCTCGACGAATGCTGGCTGCTCGATATTTATCCTGCAAGAGAGCAGCCCATAGAAGGAATCAATGCCGAATTTCTCGCCCTGCGCATGCAGAAAAATCCTGTCTTAATCGCAAAGGAAAATGTCATCAAACACCTCGAAACGGATAAGCCGGAACTCTTGCTCATAATGGGTGCAGGCGATATAGATCAGTTAATCAAACCTATCAGATTGCTTTATGAAAAAACTGATTGAAAGACTAAAAAAGAGCAAGCGTTTCAGTATCATACTATGGTCGTTCATTGTATGCTTTCTGATATTTACTCTGCTGGGTATAAACAGTAAGGAAGACCGGCTCAGGTTAAAATCCGTCAACATACAAATTGAACCTAAAGAAGACCTTGCATTTATAGACAATGCCAAAGTACTCGAGATTATCAGCGGAGGTGATTCGACCAGACTGCAACCATATACATCGGTTCATTCATTAAAGCTGGATGAAATGGAAGCTGCTCTTGAGAACTGGCCTTTTATAGAAAAAGCAGATGTATCAATAGACCTGTCGGGTAAGCTCAATATACGGATATTGCAGAGAAATCCTGTCCTTCGCATCATCAGCAGTAAAGGCAATAGTTACTATGTAGCAAAAAATGGATTCAAAATGCCGCTGCATCCCGGCTTTGCTCCGAGAGTGCTAACTGCCAATGGCAATATAGCTGAAAGCCTTACTGATAGTGCCTTTGCAATGAGTGATGTATTGCGAAGTCTTTTGAAGATCGGCGAGTATTGCAACTCTGATGAGTTCTGGCATTCGCAGATTGAACAATTGTATGTAGATAATTATATGGATATAATATTGATTCCTAAAGTAGGAAATCATAGTATTGTATTTGGTTCGGCAGAGAACATTGAAAAGAAATTTGAGTTGCTGAGAACCTTTTACGACAAGGGTTTGAATGCAGTGGGCTGGGACAGGTACCATCGCATAAATCTCAAGTACGAAGGTCAGATCGTTGCCGAGAAAAAAGAAATATCAACAAACACACAAATAAATCAACCTTAAAAGATCACGCAGGTATGTCAAATAATAAACTAATCGTAGGACTCGATATCGGAACCACAAAAGTATGTGCCATAGTGGGACAGCGCAACGAGAATGGAAAAATCAACATACTTGGTGTCGGTTCGCAACCTTCCCTCGGCGGTGTGATGAGGGGTGAAGTAACCAACATTTCAAAAACAGTTGATGCCATCAAAGGGGCAATCGCACAGGCTTCAAAGATTTCCAATGTCGAAATCAATGCTGTTCATGTCGGTATAGCCGGCGAGCACATTAAAAGTTTTCAGCAAACCGGTGTTCGTATCCGCGAAAATGCCGAAGCTGAAATTAACAAAACAGAGCTTCAGGAAATGAACAGGGAGCAGTACCGCATTGCGGTTGAACCCGGTTCAAAAATACTTCATGCAGTGCCTCAGGAATACACCATCGATTCCAGATTCACTACCAAAGAACCCGAAGGCATGCCCGGTACTAAACTGGAATGCAAATACCACATTGTAACCGGAAGAGTAAGCGCAGCCAAAACGATAGTAAAATGCGTAGAGAATGCAGGACTGACTGCAACTGATGTCATTGTTGAACCGATAGCATCTGCTTATGCCGTGCTTAACGAAGAAGAACTGCAGACCGGAATTGCAATCGTAGACATCGGTGGTGGTACGACAGACCTCGCTATTTTTCACGACGGTAAAATCAGACACACTGCCGTCATACCATTTGGCGGAGAAATTATCACTGCCGATATAGTCGATGCTTTCGGTATACTTCCAAAACAGGCAGAACTGATTAAAGTGAAATACGGTCATGCCATACCGGAAGGAACGCGCGGCAATGTCATCATCACTGTTCCCGGTATTGGTGAAAGAAAGCCAAAACAGATCATGGAGCGCAATCTTGCCCATGTCATTCACGCCCGGATTAAAGAAATAGTTCAGATGGTGCACGACGAAATAAAAATGTCGGGCTATAAAGACAAACTAAGTCTTGGTGTGGTGCTAACCGGCGGCGGTGCTCAGCTCAAGGATCTGGGAAATCTTGTAGAATACACCCTGGGTTGTGAAGTGAAAATCGGCCTGCCCGATCCGCATCTCGGCAAGGGACTGGTAGAAGAAGTTCGCAGCCCGATGTATGCCACCTGTATAGGACTTGTACTGAAAGGATTTGAAGATTTCGATCCTGTTCAGAACGACAACAACTCATACAAAGCACCGCGTAAGGAAAAAGCCAAAGCAAACGCAGAAGGCGGAGATGGATTTATCAAAGGTTTCTTCGGCAGTTTCAAGAAATGGATTGACGACGACCAGGCCATGGACGATTTCAAATAACTGAGAGCAGATAACAGAAAAAATCAACAAGCTTAAACAAGACATTATTAAATTCCAAACGCAAGCAAGATGAATTATTTCAAAGTAGAATTGCCAAAAGAACAGTCATCCATCATCAAGGTCATGGGTGTCGGCGGCGGTGGCAGCAATGCTGTTAGTTACATGTATCAGAAGGGTATTGTGGGAGTGGATTTTTATCTGTGCAATACAGATGCACAACACCTCGAACGCAGTCCGGTTCAGAATAAAATACAACTCGGAAGTAACCTGACCGAAGGACTCGGTGCCGGTGGTGATCCCGAATTCGGTAAGCGCTGTGCCATGGAAAGCATCGGACAGATAGAAGATGCCCTCAGGCACAATACCAAAATGCTTTTTATAACTGCCGGCATGGGCGGTGGAACCGGTACAGGCGCCGCACCGGTGATCGCTCAGAAAGCCAAGCAAATGGGTATACTCACTGTTGGCATTGTTACCCGTCCGTTTAAAAACGAAGGTCCTGCCAAAGCCGAAAGAGCAGAAAAAGGAATAGAAGAATTAAAGCCGCATGTGGATGCCTTGCTGGTCATCAGCAATGAAAGAATATTGCAGATGTTTTCGAATCTCAGATACCGCGAGGCGCTGGGCAAGGCAGATGATGTACTCTTTACCGCTGCGCGTGGAATTGCAGAAATCATTACTGTTGAAGGTTACCTCAATGTCGATTTCAGGGATGTAAAAACAGCACTCGAGAACAGCGGTCGTGCCATCATGGGTACCGGTGTTGCCATTGGCGACGACAGGGCCATGAACGCAGCACAGATGGCACTGGATTCGCCTCTGCTCGACGAGAACAGCATAGAAGGCGCTCAACATATATTGCTCAACATCAGTTTCGGAAAAGAAGAACCGTATACCAACGAAATAGATACGATTTGTGCTTTCTTCCAGCAACAGGCCGGTCTTAATGCCAACCTGAAACACGGACTCACTTACAACGATAACCTCGACAAGGAAATAGCCATCACGCTTGTGGCTACCGGATTTGAAAAACACCAGGCTGCACTTGAATCAAAAACAGCCAATACCATGATGGAGGATGAAGGGGTGATAGAAATTGATTTCTCTGCATTGCAAACTACTTCCAATGCTGATGAAAAAACGCCTAAGCAAGAAGAGAAAAAACAGGCTGAACCTAATTTGTTCGAAGAGTTTTCTTTCGAGAGAAAGCACAGGGAAATCCATAGCGAACCGGTAAGACAGCGCAATATGAATGATCTGGACACACCTGCTTACCTGCGTCACAACGTGGTACTGGAAGAAATTCAACCGGGTGTGGAAATTTCAAAAGTGTCGCTTGAAGAGGATAAGGACAACAAAACTATTCGCTTTAAAGACAACGGCAATAAATACCTGCACGACAACGTCGATTAAACTGTCTCAGGAATAGATTCTGTCAGATAGCTTTCAATAGTTTCTGTTCTAAACCCCTTTTATTTTAAATGCATTATTTACATTTTCAGAATGAATTTGGTAATGTCTGCGCTTTGCCCTGCTGCAGTTAAAAGCATTTTGAAATTTGTATGAAGACGGATTTGGGTGAGATTCAATTCGCATTCTTCCTGTTTAGATCTGCAAACGAAAAAACAATCATCAGCAAAGCGGTGATACCCATGATCAGTTGCATGATATCCAGAGTTCGTATCATCATGATTTGGATCAGCAGCCAGATCAAGAGAACAATTCCCTGCAGACGCAAAAGAAAACTGACGCGTTTCGATCCGCTTATAAGCATTGTGAATATGATCAGTCCGGGTATGCCATTGCTTAAGACAAGAACAAGACCCGGAATAAGAAAATCCTTAAACGGACTGTGTTCAAGCAGGCTGAGAGGTAAGCCTATACTGCTGCCGTCGGGATATAATATCAGGCTCATACCGCCAAAAACAGCACTGCTCCCGTTAAAGAACAGGAGTAAACCTATAAGGATTTTTTTCTGTCTATAGTTTTTTCTAATCATGCGTAATTGCTTGGTGAGGAAGCAGGTGTTGTAATATTTCTTTTATCTCAATCTCAATTATATTGCTAAACAAAAACAAATTTTGATGGATAACTTACCAATACTGAAAAATGAATTAACTGAATGTAAAACATCCTGAATAAAGCGAAAAGTAAATTTATCACAAAAATAGGCTTTGGGATTTATATAATCATTCTTGTCAATTTGAATTATTTTTATTGTTTTTCGAATAAATACTTGATTAAACTGCAAACAATACTATTCTTACTCTGCATTTAGCTTCAACTTTTTTAAGTATTTTCTGTATATGTATCTTAACAATCTAATAAATGCTTATAAAGAAAAAAGGGGATGAATATGAATTCAACCCCCTTTTAAAACTAAAACTATGAAAACTATTTTTCTTTTATTTCATTTGGTAACACAATTCTATATCACCCCAGATAAATAATCAACCATTTTTAACATTTTTTTTTAAGTTAATTTACTTTATGATTACAAGTTTATAATAGTAATTCAGTTCCGGTATTTGAACTGTGTAAACACCACTAGCCAATTCGGAAAGACTGATTATTGTTTTCAATTGGTTGTTTTCTGTTTTGAAATTACCGTTGTAAACAGGTTTACCTGCTGCATCTGCAATCATAACCGTCAGATTCGATAAATTGGCATTAATAATATTAATGGTTATTACAGAGTTTGCCGGATTTGGATACACCGAAAGACTTGTAAGTCCGTCTGCAACATTTGTGTTATTATATTCAAATAATTTCGGATTTAGGACATCGTCATTATGTTGATTTATATTACCCGATGGTTTTTTTGTGCCTGTTAAAATCACAAATTCTTCAGGCTCTCCAATTGAATCGCATTTAAAGTCCATACGACAGAATTTGCAGGTTCCATATTTTAAAACCACACTGTACCATGCATCAATTGCACCAGAGGCTGTATCCCAGAACGGTGGGCAGAATCTGAAACCTAGTGAACTATTCCAGTATTCAACATTAGTCTGATAGATAAGCTCTGATTCCATATTGTAAACTTCTAATTCCTGCCCAAATTCTGGTGATTCACCCTCACATACGATTTCATCCAGATGAACATAACAACAAGGCTCTTCATTTCTATTATAACTTCCTTCTAAATAATTCCAGGTTGACTCCGGAACTTCAAGAATATCCATAAATGTAAGCAGAGTATTAGTTCGAATACAATTTGTTGAATCTTCACAAATCAAGTTGTAATACCCTACAGTAGGGTCTAAAGTATAGTGATTGGCATAGTTTTCACTAACTACCTGATTGAATCGGTCGTATAAAATACCTGCATCACAGGTTTTAATAAACTGAACAGAATCCGGAAATTCGCAACTATACCAAATGGTATCGTGTTGATTGACATCGGTAATATTAGTTGAAGTAACCGTTACAATAGTTTTGTAAATGATATTGTAACTATGATCATTTATTGTAACCGTATATTCACCATCAGGAAGTAAGTATATCCCACTGCTGTTAATATCCAGATATTCCGCTTCGTTTTCATCGTAAACGGTATGCTCAAGTGTGGGGTTTAGAATAGTGTACTTTGCCAGTCCACCGGATTCGTCCCAATTACAGGCATTCACAAATACCTCAGATTCTACAATTGTTGGCGGCACATAAGGATTGTCTCTGAGTTCATATGCCAAACTACCCTCTATTAATTCACCATCATCATACTGATCAATGAATAGATTGAACTTTTCATTACTGTTGAACCTGTCGTCAATATTTTTATAAGCAAAATAGGTTACAAAGCCATCTGAAAATCCTGAATCCGACAGAATGTTTTCTAAACATGCATTTGCGCTTGTTAACCTGAATACATTTCCTCCGACACTTTGAAGACCATTAGAAATAGCGCCCCCATCCAGCCAAGCTTCAAGCAGCAAATTGTTCACGGCAAAATATACATCTGCCTTATCAAAGAAGTCCGAATTTGAAACGGAAAAACATACATCCCTTACCATATTGGTATCGCTCATGCTTTTAACCCAGGTTAAACCACCTTCAATGATGGGTCTGCTTCCGATATGGCAACTAAACTCATCATCATCAAATTTATCACCACCCTGGTTTGGCTCAGGAAACAAATAAATTACCCATAAGTTTCTGGTTGCAATATTGTTGTTATTTGCTGCATTAATGTGGGTACTGAGAACTTCAGTAAATGTCATACCAAAAGTAGACTCTTCACAAGTTTCGATTCTTCCCAAAATACAAATATTAACTTCTTTTCCATTGATTCTTCCCCTGGGTGTAATCGGGTAGTACCAGTCTGGATTGGGAATATTATACCACAGATGACTTAAAATTATTGAATCTTTTGGCGCAATATCCGGCAACTCAATGGGGTCTGAATTAATTCTTCCCCCCATTGGGTAGTACCCCCCAGATGGCATGTTAATACTATCCGTATTCAAATGGTAGTTATCATAACGTACATCGTTCCAGTCCAAAGGCCAGTCTTCTCCAGTAGTTGCTAATGTCCAATACAAATACAATTTACCGTCTCTTGCGATGTCCGTTCCTCGATTTCTTATCATTGCATGTACATAATTGTATTTCTCTTTAAAATCAGGTTTATAAGATAATATAGAAGGCATCTTGGTTAGAATAGAATTTGCAACAAAAATATCCGGACTTAGGACTATTCTTTCAGGTCTTGTATTTTTCTCAAAACCAGAATCAAGCCTCTGATCCTTCATCCAATAGTCTTGAGTATTATTGGTCAAATTATTAACTACTACATGAGATGTATCACTGTAATAGATATTATTGCATTTATTGGTAATTCTAAGCCGGTAAGTTTTCCTGTTCTGACAATAATTTACATTTTGCAGTTTTAAGGTATCGGTAGTTCTACCTTTCATATCAAACCATTCAATGCCATAATTGTGACTTGATTGCCATTGATACTCCTGTAAAGAATCCCTTGTGATTTTGCATACAATATTCAGATTACCACCCTGATTGAGCGTATATGATGGATTAGGTTGAACCAGAATCGTATCTATAGAATTTGAAATGATTAATCTGGCACCACTTGTCCATATAGTTCCACAAGCTGTAATTATTTGACACCTGTAATATGTACCTGGTATATTGGAAATTGTATATGCATCCGACGCAGACAATTCCTGTTTATTATATAGGGATGACATTGTATATGTACTATTGCTTGGAATTTTAAACTCCCAAATAAATTCTAAACTGGTATCATTCTTATTAGCCAATGTAAATTTAAATTTATGGTCGGTTAACAGCGCAACACATGAAGTGATGTTTAGAGGTTGTTCAATAACTTTGTTTCCACCAGCCATTATGGTATTACTATAGTTGATGCATGAACTTGTATAGGCTTTTCTTTGGTAATAATAAAAGCTTCCAAGGCTGGAAGGGTTATTAATATGTTTTCCTGTCTCACCCGCAACATTATTCCAGGATGCTCCATCTGTGCTTTTTAGCCATTGATAACTCAACCCTGAAATACTGTCAAGGTCTGAACCTACCGAAACTATGCCGCAAAGTGAGGTGTTTTCCCCAATGGAATTTAGATTGGTAAACGGGGTTATCCTGATGATATTACTTTGGTAGTAACAACCGGGATTTACTCCACTTGCATTAGAATAAAC
>CAZRKA010000013.1:0-10543 GCA_964600345.1 uncultured Chitinophaga sp.
ACTTTCTACAACGGCATTGATGGCTATCAGATAAAGATCGGAAGTAAAGACAAGGACAACGAAACCATCAGGGACATTCTGATATATGAAATAAAAGCCGGTTACAGTGAGTTGTCTATTATCCGCGCTGAATCCGGAAAGATGAAGCTCAGCGACGACAAACGCCTGCTTTATTTTACTCTTTATAAAGGTACCAGATATGAAGAACTGGTCGAGAACAACAATTATCAGAAAACCGTACCGGCAACAACAACCTATTTTGATGAGCAGAAAATTACCTTCGACCTCAGCAATCTGGATCTGAAACAGACAGACAAAGAGCTCTTTAAAGGCAGCGCAGTGATGATGAACATCAAGGAACTGCAGCATGCCATTGATTCGGCAAGACGCGAAATCAAAAAAAGAAAGAATGACACCAGAAATTTCCTCCGGCCATATTATCCAAATCCAAAGGAATTAATGCAGGGTAAAAATGTCAAAGACAGTCCTGTGCTGACCAACGATACCATCATATTGAATTTTGCCCGCGAAAGTCGTTATAACATTCTTGAACTGGCACTCGGTTCTTCGCGAAATCTGAAAAGCATCATCGAATCATCGGCCCAGCAACTTGAGGATATCAAAAACGATGACAGGATGTTCACAATCAAATGGCACGAAAAATTTACACTTTCATTTGTGCTGGTAGTATTGTTTTTACTTGCAGCCCCTTTAGGAACTATAATAAGAAAGGGTGGGCTTGGTATGCCCATGGTAGTTTCGATCATCATGTTTATACTCTATTATGTCATCAACATGATAGGGATAAAAATGGGGCGGGAAGGCATATTGCCCGAATGGATGGGCGCCTGGCTGGCGAGTATCGTTCTTCTGCCGGTTGGGATTTTTGTCCTCAACCGCGCCGCCAACGAATCAGCAATCTTCGACAAGGAAAAATATCAGAAACTGGTTGAGAAATTGCAGGGATTTTTTATCAGGAAGGGGAAGAGTGGAAACTGATTGACTGAACAATTGATTAACTGACTCGTAGAATATTGAAGACTTTTGATTGATTGATCCATCAATTTATCAATAATCAATCAATCATTCCCTCAGCCTCATCACCCATAAACCTCTTCCAAAAGTAGAAGCCCAAAGGGTCGAATCGCGTTCAAAATATTTCAGCTCGGTTACAATACTGGCCGGTAATCCGCTTCCCAGAATTTCCCATTTACCGCTTTCATAAATAAAGACCGAATTATTACTGCCGCATATCCATTTCCCGTTTGCTTCAAGAATGGTATTAACGGGCAAATTTGGCAATCCTTCCGAAATGTTGTCGAAAGTTCTGCCACCGTCGTTGGAAATATATACTTTGTGCAGCGCCTTTCCATTTTTGTCGAAAGCCTCCAGACTCAATGCGATATCGCCATTTTTGCCGATATGGATATCAGTGATACTTCTCCAGCTGAGTATGGGCAGCGATTTACTCATGTCTTCCCAGTTACTTCCTCCGTCGGTGCTGTGTAAGAGTTTGTTTTTTAATTCTCCTTCCCAGGAAGGATCGTCCTTGCATATCCAGATATCATTTTCATCTTCCGGGTTGACAAAAAATGCTTTTATTTTCCTGTCTGCTTCAAGTCCTGAGCTTAAAATTTCGAAATACCTGCCACGCGATTTCCTGTACAAATGCATATTGGCGAGATAAAAATTTCCGCTCTCCCTGATGTAAGAGAGTCTGAAATCGAATCCGGTCATTTCGTTTCCTGCATGCTGGTAATTAAAGCTCATACCCGCATCAGCGGTAATAAAATTCATTTGTGCAAAACCGCATGAAAAAGTGGCACTGTCATCCATAGAAACAACACGGCCGCCGTCTCCGTACATAGAACTGCAATACCACTTGCTGTTGCGGTATATCATAATGCCATTGTCCTGGGTTCCGCAAACAATGATGTCTTTTGGCGATCGGTCAAAACCAAACATCAGCGTTGTATTCAGATTGCCTGAAGAAGAAGTAAGTGAAGTCCAGTTTATCCCGTTGTCTTCTGAAATGTCAACACCGCCGTCGGTTGCTGTATAAACAGCATTTCCTGCGGCATATATCATGTTAATATCGTCGTGCATGTGGATATTGCTACCTTTGACCGGCGATCCTGCCTCCCTGAAGCTGTTGCCTTTGTCGCTGCTGATACTCAGTCTGACAGTCCCCAGCCATATATTTTCTTTTGCACCATTATCTGAAGGCGTGATGCAAAAGCTCATGCGCGCCTGATTGATCTGGCAGGCATTTCTGTTCAGCAGTTTATATTTTCTTTCTGCATCCCATCTCAATTCAAGTATATAAACACGTTCCTGCTGGTTGACCAGATAAATTTTTCCTTTGTCGGCAATAGAGAAACCACCGCTTTGCCTGCAGTATGCATTGTAATTCAATCCGCAGGCCATGCTGATTTCAGCACTGAGATCAATCCAGGTTTTTCCACCGTCGCGGCTCGTTAAAATCCCGTTTCCGCTTATAATTATATTGTTTTCATTATGAGGGTCAACATAGATATTCTTGAGATTGTATTTGCTTTCGAAAATCTTTTCCCAGTTTAATCCTCCGTTAATACTTTGGTAAATATCGTGGCTGCTGATGCAGAGAAGCCTGCTTTCTTTCTTTGTGTCTGTAATTGCTATATCCCGGCATTGATTGAGGTTGTATTCTTCAGGATCAAAACTCAGACTGTTGCGCTGCCATGTTTCTCCGTTGTCGAAAGATTCGAATAAACCATATCCGTATTGCCTCGAATTGCCGATATCCATAGCCGAACAGGCAATAAGATGTCTGCTGTTGAGTCTGAAACGGAGTATTGAAGAAATTCCCGTCGAAAATGCAAACGGGAGTTTTTGAGTCCAGGTTTTTCCGCCATCTGTAGTTTTGAATAAACCGGATGTGGCATGCCCTATAAGTATCTCTTCCTTATTTTTAGGATGCACATTGACGCACATGAATCGCCCCGAACCATGCGGTGAAATGTTGTTGTCTGCCGCAAGGGGAACAGGAGATCCAAATGGCCCGAAAGCTTTCCATACATTGGGCTCGGGTAAATAAAAATCACTTTGTGGATTTGTAACGGAAGTATTCAAAGCCTTTTGTTGCCGGCTTCCGCATCTTATCAATACAAATGTCAGCAATAGAAGTATAATCGTGATTTTTTTATTCATACTGTCTGTCAGCCGATTTGATCATCGATTCAGACAACTCATTGCCCAGATAGCGGTCTATTGCATTGTGAACGAGATAAAGCAGAGGTGTAATCAATATGGCCACCGAAAACTTATAGATATAATTCATGATGCCGATGGCCAGTACCTGTTTCAGACTCCAGTCGCTGCCTATGTAAAAAGCGATGAATAAAACAATAAAGCTGTCAATTAATTGAGAAACCAGAGTCGATCCGGTGCTTCGCAACCAGAGATATTTGTTGCCCGAATTTTTCTTGATGAAGTGAAATACCCATACATCGATTAACTGTCCGACCAGAAATGCCACCAGCGATCCGATAATGATCCATAGGCCCTGTCCAAAAACAGCACTGTAGGCATTTTGCATATCCGGAATTGATTTGTTTGCGCCACTGCCAATCCACCAGTCTGCAGGTTCAGATTCTATGGCAAAATACACCATCACAAAGGCATAGGCAATCATAGCGGCGGCAATATAACTCAGCAGCCTTACGCCTTTTTTTCCGTAGTATTCGTTGATGATATCGGTCATGACAAATACAACAGGCCAGAGCAAAACCCCACAGGTTAACTGAAACGATAAATGTTCGAATCCTAAAATGGATATATCGAAGGTTTTAATTCCAAGACTCGACTCTAGCGAAAAAATCTTTGCACCGATAAATTCGGCTACTATGGCATTGGTAATAAAGAAACTGCCAAGTATGATAAAGAGTTTTGTTTTTTTATCGGTTTTCAAATGCGTCAGTCGAGTATAAATTCTTCTCCCTTATTTGGAATTTCAATATTGAGGAAACCGACATTAACCAGCTTTTCTGCCCAGGATTTCTGAGTCTCGTATTCGCCGTGAACAAGGAATAGTTTCCTTACTGCACCTGCATTCTGCGAACTCAGATATTCCAGCATTTCGTTGTAATCACCGTGGGCACTGAAATTTTCCATGCTTTCCACTTTAGCTTTTACACTGAAAAATTCGCCGAATATCCTGACCACTCTGTCGCCTGCCTTGAGTCTTCCCGCAAGCGAGGATTCAGAGGCAAAACCTACAAGCAGTATAGTGTTTTTTGGATCTTCAACATTGTTCTTGATATGGTGTTTAACCCTGCCTGCTTCAGCCATACCACTGGCACTGATAATGATGCAGGGCTTTTTCATGGTATTGATTTTCTTGGATTCTTCGGCTGATTCTACATAATGCAGATTCGGAAAGTCGAACGGGTTACCGTCGCGGCTGATGTATTCGAGTATGCTGCTGTTGAAATACTCGCGGTGTTTGGACATGATCTGCGTGGCTTTAACAGACAGCGGACTGTCGACGTACACATCTATCTTTGGCAGTTTGCCGTTGTATGCCATACGATCCAGTGCGTAAATAATTTCCTGTGTGCGGTCTATGCTGAATGCGGGGATGATGATTTTTCCCTTGTTCTCAACGCAGGTTGAGGTGACGACCTGCAGGAGTTTTTCTTCAACGTTGGTCTGAACTTCGTGCAATCTGTTGCCATAGGTGCTTTCGCAAATGATATAATCAGACTGTGGAAAAGGCGCAGGGCCTTTGATAATGGCATCATCCTTTCTGCCTATATCACCGGTAAACGTCAGTGTGATTTTTTTTCCATCCTTTTTTTTGAGATGCAAATGCAAAGCCACACTGCCAAGGATATGGCCGCTTTCAAATGTTTCCACACTTACTTCATCGTCTAATTCCCTGAAACCGTTATGCGGCAGTTCTTCCATGTTGTCGAGCGCCTCTTTGGCATCTTCTTCGTCGTACAACGGCTCTATGGGTTTTTCCTTTTTTTCGATTTTGCGTTTGTTGATGTACTTGAGATCGCTTTCCTGAATACGGGCGCTGTCGAGCAACATAATTTCGCAAAGTGCAATAGTGCCTGCTGTCGCATATATTTTCCCCTTAAACCCGTCTTTATATAGTTTAGGCAATAAACCGCTGTGATCTATATGCGCGTGAGATAGAATTACATAACTGATTTCGCGGGGGTCGAATCCCCAGTGTGCGTTGAGCGGACGTGTGTCATGTCCTTCCCCCTGATACATGCCGCAGTCGAGAAGTATTTTTTTTCCTGAATCTGTAGTTAGCAAATGTTTACTGCCTGTAACAGTTCTTGCGGCTCCATGAAAGGCTATTTTCATGTAGCAATAATAATTAAAAATTGCTAATACTTACATCTGACGGGTTTTTACAATCCCTCATTCCGGCTTATAAGTCGGTTATTTTGAATTCAACCCTTCTGTTGTTGAATCTTCCGCTTTCGGTATCATTGCTGTCAACAGGTTCTTCCTGTCCGAATCCTATTGCCGTCAGTCGCTCCTCGCTGATACCGTTTTCGATCAGGTAAGCAACTACTGCATTGGCTCGGTTCTGCGAAAGTTCGATATTGTCCCTGCTTTTGCCGCGGTTGTCTGTATGTCCGCTGATTTCAACCTTCATGCCGGGGTAGGTATTCATAAAATCGATGAGGCTGTCGAGTGTCTCATACGATTCAGGTAAAAGTTCCCAACTGGCAGTTTCGAACCTGATATTTTTCAGTATGATGCTTTGCCCGACTTTAGGATTTGTAAAATTCCCTGCCATGGAATCCGTGTCGGAATGATCTGTGTTGTCGGCAATTTTCAGTTCACACGTATTAATATTGCACGGACATTTTGAATCGCTTCCAATTTCTACCAATACCACATCGTCTATCAGGTAATATATTTCGCCCGGATTTTCAACTTCTTCCTCATAAACCTTATACAGTTTTAAATCGGCTGCTTCCGTGAAATTGCCGATGTAAAGGTATTGTTCGCCGCCATTTGCTGTGAAACGACCGCTGAGTACCATCCAGTTTTCGCGGCAACCAAGCACTATGTCCGGGTGAGATTGAAATACTATGCCATTCTTACGGCCTTCTTCTATTGAAGGAAAAAACATCGGCTTAGCGCTAAGGGTAACAGAGATTCCGTTAAATGCCATTGCATTTTCCTGTTTCAGCTTTACTTTAAACTGCAGACAATATTCCTTGCCTGCCTGTAGCGGGACTCTGAGCTCGTTTCTGAGGACTTCATAATTGACGCCCATGACCCTGAACCCGGCGTAACAATTGTCTTTGATTTTATAAATATCCGGTGTTTCGTTCGAACTGCCCCAGTACCTGGCATAAGGATCGTTATTGATTTCAATCTGGCTTACGTGTTGCCGGCCCATTTTCTCGCTCTTCATTTCGAAGTCGCCGTTCTGTATGATATTGGCCGGAGAATTAGGGAAGGTATTGACATGCATCAGGGCCTTGGCAGCAGGGTGTTGTTCCAGGAAAAAGGAATCGCTGCTGTTACTGCCTCGTTGGACTTTATTTAATTCATTCTGTTTTTTTGCAAATTTTGCAGGATCGCCGAATACATTACCGGGCAAGGAGGTTTTGTAACTGAAACGGATGGTGCCGTGCGATTCAGAAACATAAGCGTTGCTGAGCGAATCGGTATGTATCTGTATTGTGTCGCTGCCGTGATACCAGGTGCCGGTATCGAGTACGACGCTGAGCTGGCAAGCCCCCATGATGTAATTTCTCTTCATCATTACGATGCCTTCTGCATTGTAATACAACCATTCGCCGTCGCGGTAGGAAACATTGTTTTTAATAGTGTAAACACCAAGGCAAACTGTTACTCCATCCGGATTGTAAAATGTCCACTGACCTGTTCTGAGGGTGTTGCTTATTTTTCCGCCGTAGCTGGTTTTAATAGTGACGGACTTTGTTTTACCCCTTGCAATACAGTTGCCTTCTTCGTCGTATACACAGGGATCCTGGGCAGAAATTTCCGGGGCAATAATTAATAACAGTAACAGTGGTAACAGTGCTTTCATCAATGCATTGAAAACGTTCATCGTTGTCATTTATTATCTGCCTCCCGAAAATAAGAAAAAAACAATACCTTTGCAGCCCTAAATTTTTATTAAAAAAACCCGGAATGGATCGTAATTCATATATTGGACTAGGCCTAATCTTTTTGCTGCTGATAGGTTACTTTTATTTAAATCAACCCAGCAAGGAAGAACAGGCAGCCCAGAAACGCTACTCTGACTCAATTCAGAATGTAAAACTAAATGAGGCAAAATTAATTGAGCAGGCAGCGATAAAAGCTCAGAAAGAAAGAGACAGCCTTGCAGCAGTATTAAAGCAGGACAGCAATGCACTTAAAACCGTATACGGAGGCTTTTCTGCTCATATCCTGGGTGAAGAACAAAATCAGGTTATTGAAAATGAAGACATCAGGGTTACATTTTCGAATAAAGGAGGAACAGTAAAGCAGGTTGAACTCAAAAAATACAAGACAGACAGCAGGAAACCGGTGCTGCTGATGGATGATAAGAATTACGAGAACTCTCTTTTCCTGACCATAGACCGCAAGAAAATCAATTCGGGCGATTTCTATTGGAAAATTCACAGCGCAGATGCTTCACGAATCGTTTACAGATTGTACTACGGCGATTCGTATATAGAGAATTCATATACACTGCCTTCAAAGGGCTATAATCTTGAATATTTGCTGAGCAGTAAAGGCATGTCCGCATTGATGCAGGGTTCTGAACCTTCAATACAGATACGCAACGACCTGCCATTGCAGGAAAGAGATATTGAAGAAGAAAAGAAGAAGACCACCATTTATTTCAAAACGCCGGAAGAAAGTGCAGACTATATCTCTGAAACCAGTAATGAAGTAATGACACTCGAGCAGGATGTCAACTGGGTGAGTTTGAAACAGCAGTTTTTCAATACAACACTTTATTCTGAAAAACCGTTTAAAAAAGGAAGCGTTATAGCAACGCGTGACGCTGTTTCTTCTAAAAATGTTAAAAACATGTCTGCGGGGTTGCTGCTGCCGGTAGATAACGGCAATGAAATAAATCTGAAATTTAAATATTTCTTCGGCCCCAATCATTATCAAACACTGAAGGATCAGCAAATCGGACTCGACAAGATTATACCACTCGGCTGGGGCATATTCGGCTGGATGAACAGGTTTATGATTATTCCGATTTTCAATTTTCTTCAGAAATATCTGAGCAATTACGGGATAATCATTTTACTGCTGACGCTGATTATTAAGACTCTGTTGCTGCCACTCGTCTTCAAATCCTATAAATCGACCGCTAAAATGCGTTTGCTGAAACCGGAAATGGACGAGATCAAGGAAAAGTACAAAGATGATATGCAGACGATTCAGGTCGAAAATCTGAAGCTATACAAAAAAGCCGGTGTTAATCCGCTTGGAGGCTGTCTGCCAATGTTGCTACAAATGCCTATTTTGATTGCAGTGTTTCAGTTTGTACCATCCGCATTCGAATTCAGGCAGCAGGCTTTCCTATGGGCCGACGACCTTTCCATCTATGATTCAATCTGGAATTTCGGCAAGATTCCGGTGATCGATTATATCTACGGCGACCACGTGAGTTTGTTTACCCTTCTGATGACCATTTCAACCCTGATCTACACCAGAATGAATAATCAGATCACCGGCGGCATGAACGAGCAGATGAAGTATATCAGCTATCTGATGCCGATTTTATTCCTGGGTTTCTTCAACAAATACGCTGCAGCACTGACTTATTATTACTTCCTGAGCAACGTGGTGACATTTACCCAGCAGTGGTTCATTAAGAAGTTTGTAGACGAGGATAAACTGAAGGCTCAGATACACGAGTCGAAGAATAAGAAGACTGACGACAAGAAATCAGCCTTTCAGAAAAGACTCGAAGAAATGGCTAAAGCCAAGGGTGTGAACACTGCCAAAACGAGAAAAAAGTAAATTCGGACAAAGGGTCAGAAACTCTTTATCTGATTTTTATTTAAACCGGCATTAATTTAAAATTGCCGGATAGGGGAATAGGGAAATGCATTGGAAACTATGAGTAAAACACACAAAATAGATCTGTGTATTATAGGAACAGGTCCGGCAGGAATCATTCTGGCGCTTGAATTTGCATTGAAATGTCCTGATAGTCGTGTTGTTCTGGTAGAATTTGGAAAAAATGACAGCAAGGGCAGAAATAAGCTTGATGACAGCATAATAATAAACAATCTGCAGAACCACCACGATCCGTATGAATGTACAAATAAAGGATTTGGTGGCACCTCGGCAACTTGGGGGGGCAGGTGTGTCATATTCGATGAAATTGACTTTATGTCAAGACCTGTTTTAGGGAATGACTGTACCTGGGATTTGGAACTATTCAAAGAATTAAAGAAATACACACAAAAATCTGCAGATTATTTCGAATGCGGTTCGGATAAGTTCAACTTAAATGAGATTGAAGCCTTAAGAAATACCAGGATTGCAGAAAATTTCAAATCTGAAAATGTAAATGATGCATGCATAGAAAGATGGAGCATGCCTACAAGATTTGGAAAAAGGTATTCCGGGGAATTAAACAATATGCCCAATATTGAGATCATGGAAGATTACGAGGCTTATGGATTTTCAGAGCCTGATATTGACGGTAAAGTAAATGAGTTGAAAATTAGAAGCAGAAAGAATGGTGAATTAACAACGTTAAAGGCCGGAGATTTTGTGCTTGCCGCAGGAGCAATGGAAAGTACCAGATTGCTTTTACTCAATAAACATTTGTTTGGACGATTGGGGGATGTGCCAAAGGCGCTTGGATCTTATTATCAGGGTCATATTTCCGGGAAGATAGCGTCTGTCAGATTTTTTGGTGATCCGAAAAAAACGGATTACGGATTTATGAAGGATGCCGATGGAACATATATCAGAAGAAGATTTCAATTCAGTACAGATTTTCTGATAAAAAGTGACCTTTTAAATACCGCCATTTGGCTGGATAATCCGCTGTATCATGATCCAAAACACAGGAACGGGGCCATGTCTCTAATCTATCTGGCAATGATAAGTCCGGTTCTGGGTAAGCGTCTTGCACCTCCGGCAATAAAGCATTCGATCACAAAAGGTAAAAAGATATCTGTTTGGCCACATTTGTTCAATATTTTGAAAGATTTCCCCGGATCATTACTAATACCTGCCGGAATATTTTATCGCAGATATTTCCTTAAGCGCAAATTGCCGGGCGTATTTCTGTATAATCCGGCTAATGAATACGCTCTTCATTTCCATGCAGAGCAATTACCGGATAAAGAGAATAGAATGTCTGTTGATGAAGACAGAAGTACTTTGCTTATTAATTACGGCATCAATGAAAAGGACATTGATTCAGTTATTCAACTTCATCAGGAACTCGACAAATGTTTACAGCAGTCGGGCTGCGGAAAATTAGAATACTGGTACCCGGAAAATCAACTAAGAGAAGTGATCAGAAATA
>CAZRKA010000013.1:10553-30835 GCA_964600345.1 uncultured Chitinophaga sp.
GTCCGGAAAATGGAGTTGTAGACCGCAATCTTAAACTCTTCGGAACAGAAAATGTATACGTATGCAGCAGTTCTGTGTTTCCAACTTCAGGTCAGGCAAATCCAACTTTTTTACTAGGGGCTTTTTCTGTCAGGCTTGCGGCCTTCCTTTCAGATAAAAAAAGAAACTAAACGGATTAATAAATGCAGCTTTTTTACAGTAAACAATACAATGACAAAATTCTCATTTTTGATAAAGAGGAGACAAGGCATTGTAAAGTACTCAGAAAGTCACCGGGTGATATACTCGCAGTAATAGACGGAATGGGGTATTTAATGAAGTGCCGTTTAAATGCTTATAAAGGAGAGGAAACCAATCTGGAAATACTTGAATCGACGCTAATGTCTCGTCAGAGAAATTACAGACTTCATTTGTATATAGCGCCGACAAAGCAAAACGATAGAATAGAATGGATGCTTGAAAAAGCTGTAGAACTCGGACTCGACGAAATTACTTTTATCGCCGGGGAACATTCGGAAAGGGTAAGACTGAACATGAACAGGCTTGAGAAAATTGCCATATCGGCAATTAAGCAAAGTGTACAGTATTACTTGCCGATAATCAACCCCATAACTGAATTAAAAGATATAACTCCGTCAGGTACAGTCCTTTTGGCACATTGCAGGGCTGATATGCCCCGAAAAGGTATTTCTGAAGTGTTGCATAATATAAATGTGAAGGATGTTTCTGTTTTGATCGGTCCGGAAGGAGATTTTTCTGTAGACGAAATCGGTAATTTAATATCAAAAGGTGCTGTACCCGTAAGTTTAGGCAACACGCGTCTCAGAACCGAGACAGCCGGTGTATATATCTCTGCGCTCATGAATGCAATCCTCTGAATTTTGAATACAGCGGATTTTTTGTAAATTCGCAGTTCTTTATTGACACCATAGTTATTCTTGGTGTTTCTCTATGCGAATGGTCTGTATCGATGAGTTTTGATGCAGGTTTTTATGCAGATGGGTAAAGAACTATTATGCCATTTAAAGACAAAAAAATAAGACTTATTCTGTCTGATTTCGATATCGGTGCCGGTAAAAAAGGTGCAGCCTTAGGGCCTGCAGCACTGAAAGGTGAATTGAAAGAACTTGGAATCGAATTCTCATCATGGATAAATCTGAACAGCAATGGAAATCACAAATCAGGATTCGAATATCCTTATTGCAAACACATCGATGCCATCAGCGAAGCAGCATTGAAGCTGAACAACGAAATAGTACAATCAGTGCAAAAGGATGAGACGCCTTTGATATTTTCAGGCGATCACAGCAATGCAATAGGCGGAATCAGCGGACTGGCCAATGCCAATCCCGGTAAAACAATCGGAGTGATCTGGATAGATGCCCATGCTGATTTACATTCGCCATATACTACGCCATCCGGTAATATGCACGGAATGCCGCTGGCAGCCCTGACAGGAAGCGATAACCTGAAAAATAAGAAAAACGAGTTGAGTATTGAGGAGATAGCAGCCTGGGATAAACTCAAATCAGTTGGAGGCGATGAAATATGCCCGAAAATAGATACCCGCAACATTGTATTTATTGGAATCAGGGATGCTGAAGTGCAGGAATGGGACCTCATCAGTTAGAAGCAGATTAAGACCTTAGAGCCTGATGATATTAAGGAACACGGTATTTATTACGCCCTTAACAAAGGACTTGAGCACCTTTCACACTGCGATCTGTTATATGTTTCATTCGATGTAGATTCACTTGATCCATCTATTTCGACCGGAACCGGAACACTGGCTGAAAACGGATTAAAAATAAATGAAGCGGAAGGTGTTTTCAGGACCTTGCTGAATCACCCGAAACTGGCTGCTTTCGAGATCACCGAAATCAATCCGGGACTCGACGGTGAAGGCCGGAAAATGTCTGCAGTGGCAGCATCTTTGTTCAAATTCGGATATGATATTGCCTGATTAGGTGATTATCAAATAATTGGCACTTAATTTCCTCTTTTTTTACCGGAAATCTGAAATGTATAAATCACGCAATTCCTGCCCCGTTTTTTGAGCTTTATTGAATCCGGAAAAACCCTGACCGGAAAATATGCGTAAACTGCTGAAAAACTGTGGAAATATTTGCCATTTCGATTAGTTTATGACAGAAAAAAATCGTATTTTTACACTTTAAAATATCAATCATTTAAAGTATGAGTGGAAGTATAGATAAAAGTAATTACGGCGCGGATAATATTCAGGTGCTTGAAGGACTGGAAGCCGTAAGAAAAAGACCGGCAATGTATATCGGAGATGTGGGTCCTAAAGGTCTTCACCATCTGGTTTATGAAGTAGTAGACAACAGTATAGACGAAGCACTTGCCGGATATGCAAGAAATATTGAAGTTTTTATAAATCCGGACAACAGTATTACTGTTACGGATGACGGAAGGGGAATCCCGACCGATATGCACCAGAAAGAGAAAAAATCTGCGCTTGAGGTTGTTATGACTGTATTGCACGCAGGTGGTAAGTTCGACAAGGACACCTATAAAGTTTCCGGTGGTTTGCACGGTGTGGGTGTCAGTTGTGTTAACGCATTGTCAACCCAGTTAATAGCCACTGTTTACCGCGATGGTAAAATTTACCAGCAGGAATATAATTGCGGTAAGCCCTTGTATGACGTTAAAATTGTCGGCGATACGGATAAAAGAGGAACAACTATTCAGTTCAAGCCGGATTCAAGTATTTTTTACAACACCGAATACAATTTTGATACCCTAAGCAATCGACTCAGAGAATTGTCTTATCTGAATAAAGGCATTCGCCTTACCCTGACGGATTTGCGTGTTGTGGATGATTCTGAGCCCAGAACTGAAGAGTTTTACAGCGAAGAGGGATTAAAGGAGTTTATTACCTACCTCGACAGCACAAGAGAAAAAATAATTCCGGAACCTATATACGCAGAAGGAGAAAAACAGGGCATTCCTATTGAAATAGCCTTTCAGTACAATGCGGGTTACAGCGAAAACCTTCATTCCTATGTCAATAACATTAATACGATAGAAGGTGGAACCCACGTGGCCGGTTTCAGACGGGGTTTGACCAGAACCCTTAAAGCTTATGCCGATAAGGAAGGTCTTCTAAAGAATCTTAAATTTGAAATAAGCGGAGACGACTTCAGGGAGGGATTGACAGGCGTTATTTCTGTTAAGGTACAGGAACCGCAGTTTGAAGGTCAGACCAAAACCAAATTGGGCAACAATGAGGTAATGGGAGCTGTAGATGTATGCGTCGGAGAAATTCTCGGCAATTACCTTGAAGAACATCCAAAAGATGCCAAAACCATTGTCAATAAAGTGATACTTGCTGCTACCGCCAGGCATGCCGCGAGAAAAGCCCGCGAAATGGTTCAAAGAAAAGGTGCCATGAGTGGTATGGGATTGCCGGGTAAACTAAGTGACTGCTCAAGCACAGATCCTGGTAAATGCGAAATCTACCTCGTGGAGGGAGATTCTGCAGGTGGAACCGCCAAGCAGGGACGCGACAGGGTGTTTCAGGCTATCATGCCATTGAGAGGTAAGATTCTCAACGTCGAAAAAGCAATGGAACACAAGATTTACGAGAATGAAGAAATCAGGAACATGTTCACCGCTCTCGGGGTTAAAATCGGAACAGAATCGGATGATAAAGAATTGAATATAGAAAAACTGAGATATCATAAGGTCATTATCATGACGGATGCCGACGTTGACGGAAGCCATATACGCACACTTATTCTCACGCTGTTCTACCGATACATGAAAAAACTGATTGAGAACGGATATGTTTACATTGCAACTCCGCCTCTTTATCAGGTTAGAAAAGGCAATGTCAGCCGTTATTGCTGGACTGAAGAACAACGCGAGCAGGCTGTCCTGGAAATTGCAAAAGGAGCTAATCCGGATACCGTTACCGTACAGCGTTACAAAGGTCTTGGTGAAATGAACTTCGAACAATTGTGGGAAACAACGATGGATCCTGCACGCAGAACTTTGAAACAGGTTACACTGGACAGTGCCGCAGAAGCAGACCATATTTTCAGTATGCTGATGGGTGATGAAGTTCCGCCGCGACGCGAATTCATTGAGAAGAATGCGAAATATGCCAATATTGACGCTTAATTAAAAAGTATAAATGAGAAAGGGCCTTCGTGGCCCTTTTTTTATGCATTTTGCGATTTATAAATTCGCTGTTTTTTGCTATTTTTCTTATCAGAAGCCAACCTTTAATCTCTTAAAAATTCTCTATTTTTGCAGCCTTCAATTTCATGCAAGAACAAATATTAATTCTGGATTTTGGGTCGCAGTACACACAATTGATAGCGCGCAGAGTGAGAGAACTGAATGTGTATTGTGAAATACACCCTTATAACCATGCTGTAGAACTCAACGACAGTATAAAAGGCGTGATTCTCTCGGGCAGCCCTGCTTCGGTCCGGGATTCGGAGTCTCCCCAAATAGATTTAAATCAGTTTATAGGGAAAATTCCGGTTTTGGCAGTGTGTTACGGCGCACAATATATTGCCCAGAAACTGGGCGGTGAAGTGGCTGCCAGCGATCACAGAGAATACGGAAGGGCAATGCTGCATATCAGCAGCGAATCAAAGCTTCTCAAAGGTTTGAATTCACCTACTCAGGTATGGATGAGTCACGCCGATACCATCATGTCTCTACCTGCAGGTACTGAATTGCTCGCAGGAACAGATTCAATTGCCAACGCAGCCTTCAGATTAAAGGATTCCGAAACTTATTGCATACAGTTTCATCCTGAAGTAACTCACAGTACCGAAGGACTCAAATTGCTTGGGAATTTTGTTAAAGAAATTTGTAACTGCACTCAAGACTGGAACCCTGATAATTTTATTCACGAAACAGTCGAAAATCTCAAAAAGCAACTCGGCGATGACAAAGTTATACTGGGTTTGTCCGGCGGTGTAGACAGCAGTGTCGCAGCTGCACTCCTGCACAAGGCAATTGGCAAGAACCTTTACTGTATTTTTATTGATAACGGACTTCTGAGACAGAATGAGTTTTCTCAGGTTTTGGAGACCTACAGGCAAATGGATTTAAATGTAATAGGAGTTGATGCTTCATCTCAGTTCTACGAAGCTCTTGCAGGCTTATACGATCCTGAGGCCAAGAGAAAAGCAATTGGCAGGGTATTTGTCGAGGTATTTGATCAGGAGTCACACAAGATTAACGGCGCACAATGGCTGGCTCAGGGAACCATTTATCCGGATGTTATCGAATCCGTTTCAGTAAAAGGACCATCAGCAACCATTAAATCGCATCACAATGTTGGCGGACTTCCCGAAAAAATGAAAATGAAGATAGTAGAACCACTGCGATCACTTTTCAAAGATGAAGTGAGAAGAGTAGGTGCCGCACTGGGAATTCCTTCCGATATTCTAGGAAGACACCCATTCCCCGGCCCCGGACTTGCCATACGTATTATTGATGATATTACGGCAGAAAAGGTCAGAATATTGCAGCAGGCTGATGCTATTTATATCAATACTTTAAGAGAAACAGGCTGGTATGACAAGATATGGCAGGCAGGCGCCATATTCCTTCCGGTTAAAAGTGTAGGCGTTATGGGAGATGAAAGAACATACGAATATGTAATAGCTCTGAGGGCCGTATCTTCACTCGATGGTATGACTGCTGACTGGGTGCATATACCTTATGAAATACTTGCTGATGTGAGCAATAAAATAATCAACAGAGTAAAGGGCATAAACCGCGTAGTATACGACATCAGTTCAAAACCGCCGGCAACCATAGAATGGGAATGATATGAGAACTGCACTATTCTGCTTCGGAATTTTATTTGTAATGAATCTCAATGCACAAAAAGCAATTGTGCTGAAAGATAATACACCTCCATTTATGAAAGAATACAGGGTGGTTCTGATGTTGCCATTTTGCCTTGGCATGCCCGATAAATGGAAAGTTAGAGATGTGATGGCAGAATATTACGAAGGTGTTGAAATTGCCATTGCCGAACTCGAACAACAGGGTATGAAAATGCAGTTGACTGTACTAGACACTAAAATGGACAGCCTTGAAGTAATTCGTTTATTGTCTGATCCTGAAATGCAGAAAGCAGATCTGATCATAGGACCGGTATATGACAATGAATTGTTTGAAGTAGAGAAGTTTTGTGCCATCTATAAAATCCCTTTGGTTTCACCCCTGAGATATTATCCTAACACACTGGGCGCTGATTTTCCGCTTATAAATTGCAACGCGGTAGACAGCATGCAGTTTTTCTATACCGGAAAACACGCTGCTGAAGCATTCAAAAATTTTCAGTTTATTGTTGTAGACGATGCAGCAATTGCATCCAGGGGATTTGCAGCCCGTAATTTTAAAAGGGCATACGAACTAAGTACAGGTAAGGTCTGTAAGTTGATAGACGGTAAAACCATAACGGCAGAATCTGTCTGGAATAAAAAGGATTCACTGTTTGTATTCTATACCGGAAAAGGCGCAGCAAGCTGCAATCAGGCAATAGAAAATAACAAGAATGACAAATGGATAGTGGCAGGTCCGGCAGACTGGCTTAATATAGACCGGGTAAATTACAGCGTGCTGAATGGACTGTATTTTTACGATACTTACAGCGTTCCATACAATGATACCATTTATAAAACGTTTCGCATCAATTACAGAACTAGATATGGTGGCGACCCTGAGCGTTATACCTTTATAGCTTATGATCAGTTTTTGTTCTTCGGAACCGCGCTGATGGCCTTCGACCGCAATTTTTACAAGCATATACTCAATAAGGAATTCAATTATATTCACCGCACTTTCAATTTTGTTAAAAGAGGTAATCTGATTGAAAATGCAGGTCTTAATCTTTTTTATTACAGGGATTATAATTTTTACAAAGCATTTTGGAGGTACTGAAACCTTTCAGAATTCAGGTGCTGAAAGACATACTCGGGTCGTATCAATACGACCGCCCATTCAGTGCTCACTTTCTTGAATTGTCTAAACAACACAGGAACTGGGGAAGTAAAGACAGGAAAATATACCGTTCACTGGCCTATGCCTATTTCAGACTCGGGCATGCAACAAATGATTTAAGTACAGAAGAAGCCATATTGAAAGCATGGTCATGTTTGCAGGATAAATCTAATTTTCCGGCACCTGATCAGGTGTTTCCGTTTCCTCAGATAGTTTCTGCCAAAGCAGGATTTGAAACCTGGGCCGCATCATTGTTAATACAGAGTCCGGTATATCTGAGAATCAGAAAAGGACGAGAATCCGAAGCTACGGCACTGATGAAAAAGCTGGAACTTTCTTTTGAGTTTATCGGAACCAATTCTGTCAGGTTACCTGCAGAAAGCAAGTGCAACGAACTCATAGAAAAAGGACTGGCCTGGGTAATGGATATTTCATCTCAGACTGCCGCCGATTGTATAGATATTCCGGCAGGAGAAACGGTCTGGGATGCATGCAGCGGGGCAGGGGGCAAATCGCTATTTATTGCCGATAAATTCAATTCAGCATTTTCACTAACCTGCAGTGATAAACGCTTCAGTATTCTGGAAAATCTGAAAACCAGATTCGGCTTATATCAATTGCCACAGCCTCATGTCGAATTAAGCGATCTGACTGATGGTTTTCAATTATCCGATAAGTTCGATAAAATTATATTGGATGTACCATGTACAGGTAGCGGGACATGGGGAAGGTCACCTGAGCAGATCAAATCATTCAATCCGGAAAAAGTACTGTTATACAGCACTTTGCAAAATAAGATTTTCGACAATGTTGTCCGGCATTTGAATCCGGATGGAAAATTGTATTATATCACATGTTCCGTCTTTCCTGCTGAAAATGAGGATAATATAAAAATGTTTTGCAAGAGGCATTCTTTGAAGATTTTAAGAGAAAAATATTTTTTCAATGAAAATTCGGAGAGCGACTTTTTATTTTTAGCTGAAATAGAGTTAAATAATTAATCGAAATGATTAATATCAGACATTTATTTACTTAATGTCAAAACCACTAGTAATTTATTATTTAATAAACAACGCCATTGTATTTCATCGATTAATGTAGTCCTTTATTGTCATGGTCAGAATTCTGATTTGAACTGCCTTTTAATAGTCATTCTAGTTGTTTTTATCTAATAATTGTGTAAAAATACGCTGAAAAATAGTTTGAACTTTAACGATATATTTAATTGATTAATAGATTATTATAAATTGTGAATAGCCTGTTAACAAGACGTTTAAAAGTGTCCTTATGCTAACTTACGTATTCTTTTATCGTAAAATGTAGAGGGATAGATAAAAAAATGTTAATATTGCAGCTGATTTACATGAAAACACAAGTAAGATTCACATCAGGCCGAGCAACTGAGCTGGGCGGAGCCGTAGGGTACGGTTAGTTCTTGTTTGTTTATTTCATTGATAATCAAGATAATAAACGTATTCTATGAGAAAGAATTTAAAATGCTTCTTAGGTTTATCCCTGATAATTGTATTTGTATTTAGTATTTCTTCTTGTGCAAACAGTAAGAAGCTGTCAATATTCAGTGGTCTTCAAAATGACAGCAGCAGTATTATTCAAAAAAACAAAAACGACAACACAATAAAAAGCGGGGATATTCTTCAGATCACTGTTTTTTGTCTGGATGAAGAAACCAAAAGGATATTGAACAATCTGACGACAGCTACTGTTGCAGGTGGCAGCAGTAATTCTCCGGGATATCTCGTCAATGATTCAGGATTTATTAAATTTCCTATGCTTGGCTATGTGAAGTGTTCAGGTTTGCTCAAAGAACAGCTTGAGGAACAAATCAAGACTACCTTACTTGCCAATAAATTTGTGCTGGATCCGATAGTTACTGTCAGAATTGCAAATTTTAAAATTACTATTCTGGGCGAAGTTAACCGCCCCGGGGTAATCAATATTCCCAACGAAAAAATCAATATCATTGAGGCTATCGGACTGGCTGGCGATCTCACAATTTTTGCAAAAAGCGATAATATCCTGCTTATTCGGGAAGTAAACGGAAAAAGGATTTATAAAAGATTCAGCCTCAATGACCCTGATCTGTTTGCCAAAGAGTTTTATAATTTGCAAAATCAGGACGTTATCTATATTGAGCCTACAAAGAAGAAAGCAGCTTCGCTGGACAGGTCGGGTCAGTTCATTTCACTTGGACTAACAGCTGTTAACATGTTCATTCTTATTTACACTCAGTTTTTACTTAATTAATTCAAATAGAAAATGAATTCCAACGAAGAAAGAAGACCAGTCCTAAAAGATCAGTCCGTAAATCTCCTAAGTGAATTAACCCAGAGGTTTCTTCCGTATTGGCCAGTTTTTTTAATTGCACTAATAATAAGTATCAGTTTTGCATTTGTAAAACTCAGATATGCAACTCCCATGTTCCGGGCATTTGCTACAATCATGCTTAAGGATGAAGAAACCGGTGTTGAAAGTGTCATAAGTGCGCTCGAAGGAACAACTGCTAAGAAAAATGTTGAAAATGAAATAGAGATCATAAAGTCTGCCAGGCTTATGAACAAAGTTGTAATTGATATGGGACTTTACGCCCAGGTTTTCATGCCGGGAAGAGTCAGACACCTGTATGCATACAAATCATCGCCGGTATCATTTATTGCAATTGAACCGGAAACAATAAATTCTTCAGAAATGATCAACTTTACCTTTCTGCCGAACGAGAATGCAATTGAACTTAAAAATGTCAGATACAATCTGGACGATACTGTGAATACCCCTTACGGGAAGTTTGCTCTGATCGCAAACAAAAACAGTAATATTACTGACAACAGAATATTCATGGTTCGGTTTGTGAAGGTGAGCGAAGTGGTTAAACAATTATTGAGCAACCTGACAATCGGTACGGGGGCAAAGCAGTCAACTGTATTGAATTTAAGCATCACCGATCCGGTACCCGACAGAGCAGTTGATGTACTCAATAAGCTTATTTCAGTGTATAACAAAGCCGGAATCGATGATAAAAATACCATGGCCGAAAATACACTGGAATTTATAGAAAATCGTCTGGGATTGATAACCGTCGAATTGAGCTCCATTGAAGGACAGATAGAATCTTATAAGTCGGAAGAGGGAATTGTAAATATATCATCAGAAGGAGCCGTTTACTTAAATAGTGTACAAGCTTCAGACCAGTCTCTGTCTGAAGTTAAAATCCAGCTTTCTGTTCTGGATCAGGTCGAAAGGTATGTTGTCAACAAGAGTGATATGCCCGGTACAGTACCTGCTACACTCGGAATCTCGGATCCGATTTTGATGAGACTTCTGAACCAGTTGAACGAAGCCGAACTTCAACTGAATAAACTCAAGAGGACAGGTGCCGAGAATTCACCTGCTATACTTTCATTGCAGGGTCAGATCGCACAGCTTAAACCGAGTATCCTGGAAAATATCAGAAATCTCAAACAGAATCTTCAGGCTACCGAAACCAAGTTGCAGAGCGAAAGTAATAAATATTCATCCCTCCTGAGGTCAATCCCCAAGAAAGAAAGAAAATTACTGGATATAACAAGACAACAAAGCGTTATAAATGACATTTACACCTTTCTGTTACAGAAGAGGGAAGAAACGGCTTTATCTTATGCTTCCGCTGCTCCTGACAGCAGGCTGATCAATGAAGCAGAAGCGTTGCCTTTTCCTGTCGCACCTGTTAAGACCAGCATGTATTTATTCTCAATAGCATTAGCACTCCTGGCCGGTGTAGGATTCGTGCTGCTTAAAGAAAATTACAACCGATTCATTATGTTCCGATCTGAGATAGAGAAAGCAACGGATGCACCTATTATAGCCGAAATTGTATTTAATAAGTCTAAAGAAATAGTTGTTATCGGAGAAGGCAAACGCAATATAATTGCAGAGCAGTTCAGGTATCTTCGGACATCGCTCGGATTTATCGGAACTCATACAGGTAAAAATAAAACCATACTTGTCACGTCTTCAGTTTCGGGAGATGGTAAAAGTTTCATTTCGATAAATACCGCAATCAGTATAGCACTTACCGGAAAGAAAGTTTTGCTTTTAGATCTGGATTTACGCAAGCCCAAGATATCCAAACTGCTTGGTCTGGAAGTAGAAAACGGGGGTATTTCGAATCTGCTGGCAGGAACCGTCACACTTGAAAAAGTTATTAGAAAATACAAAGGGTTTCCATCTCTTCATATCATAACTGCCGGTACTATTCCTCCCAATCCAACAGAATTACTCGTAAATGGTAAACTTGATAATATCCTGAGCGAATTAAAGTCTGAATTTGATTTTATCATTTTAGACTCACCTCCTATCGGATTGGTTACAGATGCAAAATTGCTGAAATTATATGCTGATCTGAGTCTTTTTGTAATCAGGCACAAGCATACACCAAGAAAATATCTTCCATTCATACAACAGGTATACAGTGCGGGTGAACTCGACAATATGTATCTGGTTTTCAATGGCATTAAAGACCGCGGTTTGTTCAGCGGATTCAGCAATTCGGGTTATGGCTATGGTCAGGGTTATGGCTATGGTTACGGGGAAACGGAAGAAAATTCCGAAAAAAGCAAGATATTTTTGTTTAAAAGGAAAAAGAAAAAAACTGACAGCGTTTAAACTGAGCACGAAAGCATCTGTATGAAAGTGATCTTAAGGGAATATATAGGCAGTCACAGACTGGCAAAACTGACAGAATGGATGAAGCTGGTCAGTTACACAGGTGCTGTCCAGATATTGGTACAGATCTGCAGTTTTGTAAGCGGTATACTTGTTATAAGGCTTTTACCTCAGAACGAGTATGCCTTATACACAATAGCCAATACAATGCTGGGAACATTCAATCTGCTTACTGATGGCGGGATAACAACCGGTGTAATGGCTCAGGGGGGTAAGGTATGGCAGGATAAAGTTCAGTTGGGGAAGGTATTGATCACCGGATTCGGACTTAGGCGGAAAGTTGCTGTTTTCGGTATGATTATAGGTGTTCCTGTTTTGATCTTCATGATAAATATGCTGGAAGCCAGTTGGTTTACAACCATCATGATAGTTGCATCTTTCATACCCGCATTCTATACAACAATGGTCAATTCTTTGCTGGAAATTGTGCCCAAGTTGCATCAAAACGTTATTCCTCTTCAGAAGAATCAGTTATACGTAGCAATTGGAAGACTGATTCTCAGTTCCATGACCCTTTTCTTTTTCCCCTTCACGGCAGTTGCTCTGATTGCAGCATCTGTACCACGTTATTTCGGTAATAACAAACTGAAAAAGATTGTAGCTGAACACGCAGATGTTGAACAGGTAGTTGACAAAGAAATACAAAAGGATATTTTAAAAGTCTTCAAAAGAGTTTTGCCCGGAGCAATTTATTTCTGTCTTTCTGGTCAGGTCACAATCTGGCTTATATCGTTTTTTGGCGAAACCAAAGATGTGGCAAGTCTTGGCGCAATAGGCAGACTTACCATTGTGCTGTCAATATTCAATCCTTTAATGGCTACGCTGATTGTTCCCCGCTTTGCAAGGTTGGCAGATACAGAGAAACTGAAGCTATACTTCTGGAGAATTTATTTTTCAGTGGCTGCGGTTATTTTTTTTATGGTTTTCGGTATCTGGTTATTTTCAGATTATATCCTCATGATACTGGGAGAGAAATATGCAGGATTGTCTGCAGAAATGACGCTCAGTATTCTTGCTGCCGGAATTTCAATGCTTGGAGGCGGCTCATACTCGCTTGCATCGAGCAGAGGATGGTTGGTAAGTCCAACTCTAACTATAGTGTTGAACATTATGGCCCTGGCAACCGGAATATGGCTATTCGATATGGGTACACTTATAGGGGTGCTGAAACTGGATATTCTGGTTGCCGTAAACTTTGCATTATTACATAGCAGTTATTGTATATACAGATTGTACAGAAAACAATGAGATTCAGAAATACTATTATTAAATAAAAAGAACGGGAGAATAAAGAATAGTGCGTGATTTTCGACTTGCATAAAGAACAAAATAAATTAAATAAATAAATGAAAAAAGTACTCATTACAGGATCATCCGGACTTATCGGGTCTGAGGTATGTTTGTTTTTTGCTTCTCAGGGTTGGGAAGTACATGGTATCGACAATAATCAGAGGGCAGTTTTTTTTGGTGCCACGGGAGATACCAGATGGAATCAGAACAGAATAGCACAGTTGATAGGTCAGGGATTTCATCACCATGAGATTGATATCAGGGACAGACAGGGAATTATCGAGTTGATGAAGTCAATAAGGCCGGATGCCATTGTGCATACTGCAGCTCAGCCTTCACACGACAGAGCCGCAGCAATACCTTTCGACGATTTCGATACCAATGCAGTAGGCACGCTGAATCTTCTGGAAGCTGCAAGACAGTGGTGTCCGGAATCGCCGTTTGCTCATATGTCGACCAATAAGGTTTATGGAGACAGACCAAATACTATTAAACTTAAAGAACTTGAAACCAGATGGGAATACGATGATCCGTATTATTACGACGGAATCAGGGAAGATTTTTCAATAGACCAGTCCAAACATTCGCTGTTCGGGGCTTCTAAAGCGGCAGCAGACATTATGGTACAGGAATACGGCCGGTATTTCAATATGCCTACGTGCTGTTTGAGGGGCGGTTGCTTAACAGGGCCCAATCACAGCGGGGTTGAATTGCACGGATTCCTTAGCTTTCTGGTAAAATGCAATCTTGAGGAGAGGGAATACAAAATATTCGGTTACAAAGGCAAACAGGTAAGGGACAATATCCATTCGCATGATGTTGCAGCATTTATCAGTGCTTTCATTGCGAAACCAAGAGTTGCCGAAGTTTATAATATAGGTGGCGGCCGCGACAATTCATGTTCTATACTTGAGGCCTTCGCAATTACGGAAAAATATACAGGTAAAAAACAGCTCTTCCAGTATCTGGATGAGAACAGGATTGGCGACCATATTTGTTATATATCCAATCTCGATAAAATGAGGGCGCATTATCCGGAATGGGATATTACGGTGTCATTGGATGAAACCATCAGACAAATTGTTGAGGCATGGCAGAAAAGGAAACAGTAAAAAAAAGAATTATACTTTCATTCCAGCCATTTTCTGTATACGGAAATGGCGGTGGTCCGCGAATTATGCGCCGGCTCGTTGAGGGCAGAGAATCTGAGGTTATTTTCTTTTCGTTCTCATTCAAAAAAGACAAATTGAATGAACATCCGAACGAAATTAAATATATTCTGTTTCCGCCTCATAAAACCTGGATGCGATCATTCGTAAGGACATTTTTTACTTTCCTGAGAAACAAAGTATTTCTCGCCTACAATATCCGGAGGTCAAGGGCAATTGTGTCAAAACTGAGTTTTGATGTAATGCATATTCTCGACCATAGTTTCTACTCCAGCATTTTATTGCCTCTTGCCATAAAAAAGAAGGTTCCGGTCTGGGTTAGTTTTCACGATCATTTTATTTCGACCCAGTCTAACAGTGAAGTGACAAGAGATCTCTGGCTTAATGCCAGCAAGAGAATGGTTATTTCTCCAGAAATGGGAGAACATTATTCCGAACTTTTTGGGAAAAGGGATTATATGATCGTAACCGACGGTTTAAAACCTTATGAAATAGCCGGTCCAAAACCGCAAATAAACAGAAAGCAAATAAAGGTTTATTTCGGGGGACTTCTGCATTTTGATTATTACGAGTTGTTTAGGAAATTCAGCATTACCCTTGGAGAAATGGCATTGAGGGATAATGTTGAAATTGAGATTATACTAAGGGGTACACAAAAACTTAACTTCCTTGATGAATCGCTGCTCAAAGTAGATTACAGACCTTTTTCGATCGACCATGAATTGCTTGCAAACGAAATGAATGAGGCGGATATTCTGTATTTACCTATTAAATATAACGACCCGACATTTTACAAATACAGTTTTTCAACTAAAATGATTGGGTATCTGGGGGCATCCGGAAATATTTTCTATCATGGTCCTGAAGATGCGGCGGCAGCCCGCTTCCTTTTAAAGAATGACTGCGGCGTGATATGTGATTCTCTGGATGAAAAGGAAATTCTAGTTAAATTTGAACAATCAATAAGCGACAATAAATATTCGGTGAATGCAAAAGCAGTGGCGTTGCGTGATTTCCAAATGAAAATGATGCAGGACCGGTTTTTTGAATAATAGAATAATGAAAGTGAATGAATTAGAACGATCTGCAGAACCTGTAAGGGATTTATACAGGAACATAATTGTGACCCTTTATGAGGGACATTATCATTATGGTGTTGCAGCACTGCTTAATTCGCTTAAAATTTCAGGATTTGTTGGATTGTTCAGGGTCGGTTTTAAAGGAAATTTGCCACCATGGACGGGTCAACTTAAGCACATTGAAGGCAATCTCTATGAACTTGACAGTGATATTCTCGTTAGTCTTGAGAATCTGAATCCGGAATATCATTTCGGATACTATAAACCTTATTTCATAAAAGACAGTTTCGATAAATACCCTACAGCCGAAAACGTTTCTTACTTTGATCCGGATATTGTTGTTATAGCACCCTGGGAATTCTATTTGAACTGGACAAAAGCAGGAGTTGCACTTTGCACCGACAATTGTTTCCCTTTTGTACACAGAAACCATCCCTGGAGAAAAGAATGGAGAAGTTTTGCACCTGATGCTTTCACCGGACATCATATTATAGACCAGTACGTCAACAGCGGTTTTGTGGGTGTTAAAAGATCTTCTGTCCTGCTAATTGAAAGGTGGATAGAATTTACAGAAAAATATAATAAGGACGGCGGTAATCTCTCTCTCTTTGAAAAAGATGCGCACAGAGCATTCAAAGGTGATCAGGATCTGCTGAATGCAGCGATTACAGTTACTCCAGAGATCGATCTGAGTATAATAGGATCGGAAGGTATGGGTTTTTCTTTCCCGGCCTACCTGATGGCTCACGCCGTCGGTAATGTGAAGCCATGGAAGGAGAATTTTATCAGAAAAGTTCTGTTCAAAGGTATAAGACCGAGCTTTATGTCTAAATGTTATTTTAAATATTGTAATTCACCAATTGTATGCTATAACGGTTTTGTACTTTTCTACTACAGATTATGTCTGAAACTGGCTGCATTTCTCGGAAGATTATTAAGTTAAAGATTTTGAAGATAAAAAATGAAATTAAGTAAATATCTGAACATACTTCGTTTGAAAATCAGGGCGGTGAGCTCCCGGATCAGATTGACGATTCTTAAATTGAGGGGTTTGAATATTGACGGGAATGGTAATATCGGTAAAATTATATGCGACTGGCCTTCAAAGTTATTTATAGGGAAAAACTGTATCATTACCGACGGCAATTATTTTTGGTTCAAATATCCATTCTCTGATGATAATTATATGAAAATCGGTGACTACACACATATCGGTAGGAATTGTGCATTTAACATCAATACACAGGTTATATTTGGCAAACATTGTATGATAGGCGATTATTCACAGTTCGCAGATATCAATCACCAGACCAGGGCCGGCATACCTATGGATATGCAGCCTATTAATACAGGGAAAATCGTTTTTGGAGACGATGTATGGATTGGTGTTGGCTGTATTGTGCTGAAAGGCGTTGAATTGGGAGATGGCGTTGTAGTGGCCGCAGGATCACTGATAAACAAATCTATTCCTGCAAACGAAATCTGGGGTGGTGTTCCGGCAAAGAAATTAGGAGAACGCAAACTGTAATGAAAATACTTTTTATATGCGGATGTGCTGAACCTGGTAAGGATGGAGTAGGTGATTATACCAGATTGCTCTCTCAGTCGGTAATTCAAAAAGGGAATAAGGTTGTGATTGTGGCTCTGAATGATCTTTGTACCGACACTTTTAAAGAAATTCAAATTCAGAATGACCTCAACCTGATTCGGATTCCTTCGGTTTTTAGTGCCGAAGAGAAAGTTAGCCGAACACGATCATTGATTGAAACTTTCAAACCTGATTGGATAAGCCTTCAGTTTGTGCCGTATGCATTTAATAAAAGAGGTATGCCCTTCGATCTGCTCAAACAGTTGGAAAAGATTAAAGGTAAAGAAAAATGGCATGTCATGATACACGAGCCGTGGCTGGGTATCTCAGTCGAATCGCCTCTGAAACACAAGATGTATGGATTGGTTCAACGCTGGATTATAAAGGAAATGATCAGAATTCTAATGCCATTGAGGATCTCAACATCTAATTTTCTGTATCAGACGGTTTTAAAGTCAAAAGGAATAAATGCAGACATCATCCCCCTTTTTAGCAATATCCCCGTTTGCGAAACAGACGAAAGCTTTAAAGCTAAAGTTTACAAACAAATTGGTATAGAAGCAGAAAAAAGACATGAATGGAAACTCATAGGAATTTTCGGAAATATTTATCCGTCATCATTATTGGAATCGGCATTGAATAAGGAAATTCAATCTACACCTGCGTCGTTGCGGTTGGCCTTCATAGGAATCGGGAGTATGAGCGATTGGGCAAAAAATGAGTTTTCGAGATTGTCAGGTATTTTTAAAGATAAAGTTAAGTTTGTGCATTTTGGAATACTGTCCGAATCCGAAGTTTCTACCATGTTACAGATGTGGGATATCGGTATAGCCTGCACGCCGATGGATCATATTGCAAAAAGCGGATCCTATGCGGCCATGAGACTACACGGTCTCAAGACAGTTATAACAGACGGCAAAGTGATACCTGAATTCAATATAGACCGGCATAATGAGTTTGTTGAACGTAAGCCCGAACAATGGTCGGTTGAACAAGTCTCGGAGTTGTTTCTGGAAAGTCTTGCCTCGGCCGAACCGGTAAATAATGTTAAAACTAATATGAATTTATAATTTTTGAACACAAATGATACAAATTGACAAGATACTTGAATTACAAAGCACCAGTGTAGTCAACTGGCACGTAGAACTAATTGCAGTGCATGAATCAGAACCCTGGAAATTCATAGAAGAAAATATGAAATGGAATTTCCTGCTTTGGCACGAAGAGGATATCGCCAGAATCAGGGATATAGATCCAATGAGGATAGTTGAAGCAAAAAGGAATATCGATCAGTATAATCAGGCAAGGAATAATGCTATGGAAAAGATTGATGAGTGGATTCTGAAGTACTTGCTTACTAATTCTATTAAACCGGGTGAAAGAATTCATTCGGAAACGCCGGGTATGATGATAGACAGATTGGCTATAATGGGGCTGAAAAAATATCATATGGAAGAAGAAACACTGCGCAGGGACGCCGATGCTTCTCATATAGAAAAATGCATTCAGAAAGTAAGCATACTGAAAGAACAAATTGGAGATCTTTCAGAATCGCTCGCTCTGGTACTCTCTGAGTTGCAGGCTTCGAAACTCAGGTTTAAAGTATACAGACAATTAAAGATGTATAATGACCCGGAACTAAATCCGCAACTATATAGTCGAAGTAATAAAGCAGATTGAGATGAAAGTAAAAGCCTTATATATAGATGCTTCAATAGGGGGTAACGGCGAGATATGGATGAGACTGCTTGGGTTTTATACCATAGCCGGACTTATGCCGTCCTTAAAGATATATTTGCTTGTGCCAAAGTTCCTGAAACCCATTTGCAGGAGTGTTTTCAGCGACAGACTTAATTTTTTAGAAGAAGATGAAAAGCAGAAATGCAAATACGAATTCACCAATTTGGGTACCAGACATCTGATCTGGTATTTGTTTAAAGGTAAAAGATTTATAGCTCCTATTCAGAGAACAGCAATAAGGGACAAAAAAGGTACAAGTAAAACAAAAATATGGATGAATGATATTGTGTCAATCTTTTTTGACGGGTTGGGTTTGATTCAGATTCCTGACATTCGCTGGGCTAACGCTTATCATGGCTATCTCGAGATGGCTTCCATCCGGAAATTCAGAAAAATTGACTATGAAGCTTTCAAGGAAAAGTCAAGATCTGATTATACTGCACTCCGGGATAAACTACGTGGAGATATTCCGGTTTCGCCTGAATTGAAAATACCTCTTGATTTAAAGAACTTTGTCCTTGTATTTCCTACCGGTACAAGCAGACAATTTATGCCTCTCGAATGGGCAAAGAAAAACCTGCCGGATGCCTACTATGCGTTTCACGACCGTAACGATCAGTGGAAAGATTTCGATAAGGCAGGTCTTAAAACTGTATTGTATTACAAAGAACCTGGCGACATGATAAAATTGTCGCTTGCGGCAAAGTGGACAATCCTGACTGATAGTTTTCATTCGCATGTCATTCAGTCTGTAAACGAAAATAGTACCGTACTGATCACCGAGTTAGTACTGGAAAGAGTTGTAAATCCTTCTTACAGAGGGAAAACAGTTGACTCACTCGCTCCCTGCCACCCGTGTATTCATATGACGGCAAGCAGGATTTGCGCAGCCGGACTGAGGGAATGTCTCAACTGGGAAATCGAATTATACAAGAATAATATAATGTCTTCATTTAAATCAAATTAACAATTAAAATAGATCATGAAATTCATCTTAAAAGTCATTAATCATATAAAATGGTTGACTTTAAACACATTAAGAATCAGGATACCACAGTATTTTCTTTCATTTTTTATGCCCAAAATGATTATGTCCGGACCATTTAAAGGAATGAAATACATTAACAGAAGTACCGGGAGTCCGATTCTGTGCAAACTTGCAGGTACCTATGAGGATGAATTGCACGGAATTTTAAAGCAAGTATCGGCTAAGAAATATAGTCAATATATAGATGTAGGCGCAGCAGAAGGGTATTATGTTGTAGGTATATCAAAGTATGTTCTTCCGGATCTTAAGGAAACTGTTGCTTTTGAATACGAAAAAAAGGGACAAGACAGGATCAGAGAATTATGTAAGCTGAACAACAGTAAACCGGTTGTCATAAAGGGATTTTGTGATGAGCAGGCACTGCTGGAAACGTTGAGTAAGGAAAAATCTTTTCTGATTGTTGACATCGAAGGAGGAGAATTTGATTTACTTGGTTCAGAAAAAATCGATTTCAGTAATTCAGATATTTTGGTGGAAATTCACGAGCTGGAGCCTTTTGAAAAAATGAACAAACTGAAAGCAAAATTCCAGTCCTCACACAATATAACCGAAATTAAGGCAACGGTTAAAAAACTGCCGGATGATGTAGACTGGCACCCGATGATCAGGAAATACGGAGATTATATTGTAGATGAATTCAGATATTACCG
>CAZRKA010000014.1:0-29368 GCA_964600345.1 uncultured Chitinophaga sp.
CATCTATAACAATTGTGTCACTGTAAATACTGTCTGTTCCATTGCAGGCCTTGCTGTAAACCAGAAAAAACTCCCAGTTTTTAAGATTGGGCAACTTCATACTGATACTGCTCTGGCTATATGTAGTATACATCCCAAGTAATTGAAACAAAGCAAGCGAATTATCTCTGCCATATAAATTGAACCCTGTAAACGATGCGCAGTTATCACTAGGGATAAACCATTGCAAATCAAGAGTAGAGTCTGTTTTATTTAAACAAGCCCTTCTCATTTTCGGCCTGTTTTCAAGTCCGAAGAGCTGGCCCGTCATTAAGAGCAGCAGAATGGTCAGTATAAATGGTTTACATTTCACCCGAAATGCAATATTTTAACGTATTTAACTGGAAATAATTGTTAGCGCATTCGCGAATGTCGGTAGCGCTTATTTTGCGAATGGCATCAAAGTACTCGTTGTAGTACCCGGCCCTGCTATCAAGTTCCACAAAAGCCTTGAACCTTTCGCTGATATTAAAGGCGCCGTCAAAGTTGCGCAGCAAAGCACCGGCCATATAGTTCTTGGCTATCATCAGCTCCTCGGTTTCCAGAAGATCATCCTGCAGCTTTCTGATTTCTTTTTCAATTTCTGTTTGAACTTCTTTGCTCAAATCTTTATTGCATTCGCTGCTGATTTTGAAAACGCTGTACGATTTAAATGGTGTGATACCCGAATGTATGCCATAAGTAAGACCTTTCTCTTCCCGGATATTTTTCATCAGTCGTGAGCCAAAATACCCCCCGAGGATCAGGTTAAACAGAGACATAACAAAAAAATCCGGATGGTCTCGGCCCGGAAGTAATTTGCCAATTCTTATAGAATTCTGGGTAGCACCTTTCTTTAATACAAATGGATCGAGGTCTTCCGGCTGTGGCATTATTTCCATGTTCTTACCCGGAATGTAATCATTAAGAGTATAGCCGGTATTTTCAAGTATTCCGGCGACATCAATACGCTCAGATCCGGTGAATATGAAATATGGATTCTTCAGGTATTTACTGCGGTACTCGCTTAAAATTGATGCATTGGTCAGTTTTATTTTTTCTTCTGTGCTTGCCAGAGCAAATGGATGTTGGCTGCCAAAAAGTACCTGATTGATTCGGCGGTTAGCCAAAAAGTTTGTTTTTTCTAAATTAATGTTTAACTCGCTGATTTTTTTGCTTTTATATATATTCAGCTCATTCTTGTCAAACACACAATTATCGCTTGCTGATTTAACTATCGACAACACTTGCTCCAGTTTTTCATTCATGCCGTACAAGGTAAGAGACGAGGTGTAATAGTCGCACGACTTAAAAACAAACCCGCCTATCTCGTCGATGGCATCCGCTATTTGATGCGCTGTTTTAGTAGCTGTTCCGCTAAGCAAGAGGTCCATGGCATACACACCACAGAATTTATCTTCAATCAGTCCGTAACCCGCATCGGGGAAAACAATTTCGAGCTTAAAAACCCCTTCTTCGGAAATAATCCGGAAAAGGTTTTTTTCGGCATCAGGAAATCCTGTCTTAAGCGAGGCTATGTTTTGTATTTCCGGCGCAGTTTTTCTGTTCATGATTTTGATTCATATTTAAGCACAGCCTGATTTCCCCTGAGCAAATATTCGCTGCAGATATTTTTAATGTCCCGGCAATTGATCTTCTTTAGCTGTTCTGTTTCTGTATTAATCAGATCCGGGTCGCCCAGCCTGTAAGCATAACAAAGCCCCATTGCTTTATTTAAGACTGATGTTTTGGCAAACAGGTTGCTTGTAATGGCCTTGTTTTTAACCTTCTCAAGCTCAGACTCACCCGGACCGGCTGTTGCAAGGTCATTAATAATTTCGAGTACTGCCGATTCGGCCATTTCGAAAGATGTTTCGGGGGTCAGCTTGCCTTCTATCACAAACAACCCTTTGTCAATATCGCCGGTTATATAAGCGTGAATATGAGTAAACAAGCCTTTTTCCCTTACCAGAATATTTGTAAATCTGGATGAATCGGAACCGGAAAGAATATCAGACAGCAGATCAAAGGCAAAATACATCGGATGGGTTCTTTCAACCATGTGGAACGCCATGTATAGCGCGTTTTGCGGAACATCTGCCAGTATGGTTTTTTCCCTTCTTTCGGTGTGTAATGGTTCTGCCGGATATGTATTGGGATTGCTGCTTCCTGCAGGAATATCGCCAAACCATTTTTCACACAGACTGAAAGCATCTTCAAAAGAAATATTGCCGGCGAGGCATAATACAGCATTGGAGGGATTATAGTGTTTTTCAAAAAAAGCTATCACATCTTCCAGACTTGCGTTTTCGATATGTGGTATTTCCTTGCCTATGGTTGGCCAGTTGTAAGGGTGAACCGAATAGGCGAGGGGCCTTAAGTGCAACCAGGCATCGCCGTAAGGATGATTGAGGTATCTTTGTTTAAACTCTTCGATTACAACCCCTTTCTGCACATTGAGAGATCGCTCCGAAAAATCGAGCCTCAGCATACGGTCGCTTTCCAGCCAAAGTGCAGTTTCAATATTCGAAGAAGGGAGGGTGATGTAGTAGTTTGTAATATCGTTGCTTGTAAAAGCATTGTTCTCGCCGCTGGCTTTCTGCAGAGGCGTGTCGAACGAAGGTATGTTTACCGAGCCGCCAAACATGAGATGTTCGAACAAATGGGCAAAACCGGTCTTGTTCGGATCTTCGTCTCTGGCGCCAACATTGTAAAGCAGATTGCTGACACATAAACTGGTGTTATTGTCAAAATGATGAATGAAAGTTAATCCGTTGGAGAGCTTCCTGACAGTGTAAGAAATCACCTTGCAAAGATACGGCTTATACTAGTTATCAAATACACCCCCCTTTGTGGATTATCCGAATAAGAGTTATTTAGCTATTTTCGAATAATGAAACCTCTACAATCAGTTTTTTTACTGAGCGTAATCCTGTCTGCCTGCATGTGCACTGCCCCGCCTGATACCGTAACCATAAAGGGAATAACAGCCGGCGCCTCTGTAAATTCTGGAATCAGCAATCATTGTGTTATAAGTGTTTCCAGCACACATACTATCGAAACCGGAGATAAAAAGCACTGTTTAACCTATAATAAATTAGAACCGGCAGATATTGTGCGAAATGGAATAGCTGAGGGAAGTTTTACCCTGGTATGCGACAAAAATATAGACACAGTGCAAGCCGGAAACCCGATAAACATCACACAACCCGAAATACTGAATGGCAGAGTGATTAACAGTAAAATACTGCTCAACATTTCAAAAATACCGGCCGGCATTCTCTGTCATTTTACATTAAGCTGCCGCACGCTTGACAATCAAATCCTGAGCAGCTTTTTTTCTTTGCAGCTTTAAATTAATTCAGAATTCACCCCAGCGTGCAAGTTCGTCCTCGCTCCATAAATCAGGGAAAAAGATTCTTCTCTGATATTTGGGATGCATGTATTTTTTCCAGTCGCTTCCGCCGGTTGCTTCGGCTTTTTTTCCGCCGCTTTCGAGGTATTTTTCCGCCGCGTGATAATGGGCCATCACCCAGCTCACATTGACTGTATAGTCGTAGTGGCGCATTGCTTTAACCAGAGCCTCATCATTTCTGATCTCATCCGGCAATTGCTTGAATCTTGTCCAGAGGTTGCTTGTGTTATACGACTCCATTTTAATCAGAAACTCGCTTTTATACTTTTGCTCAAACAATGTTATCAGTGTGTTTTTTTTGCCGGTTTGATGGTCTTTACCTGCAGCCTGCCAGTATAAATGATTATAGGCGTGTTCGTAAGGCGTATTGCGGTCTATGTCAGCCCTGAACCTATGGTCGATCAGGTTGATAAGCTCTGTTGATGCGAATTCAATTAAACGGTACTGAGCACTCTGGAAACCTGACGCAGGCGTCAGCGTGTTGCGGAATTTCATGTATTGCTCTACTTCCATGCCATCGCCCATGATGTTGAAAGACGAACTCAACATATCAAAATACCTGCTGATCCGCCTTAATTTCTCGGTGAAAAAGGCCGCTTCAATGTCTTTTTTTTGCGAAACCTGGTCAATTTCCCAGAGAATCATTTTAAATAATAATTCATTGATTTGATGATACATGATAAATACCATCTCATCCGGAAGTGTAGTTCTTTGGATTTGCAGGCTTAAAAGTGCCTCCGGCTGTATGTAATCCCAGTAGGTAATTGGTTTTGCCCAAACAAGTCCTTCCAGGTGGGTTTCCGGATTCTGGTCTATCGCTTTATACTTTTCTTCAATTCTTTGTATAAGCTTTTCTGTTGATTCTGTCATCTCAATTTAGTAAGGGGTTCAAATATAATATGAATTATCAATTCCCTGAAGGCCTTTATTTTTTTGAGCCGCAGGCATTAAAATTTTCGCCAATATCAGGTAGTTTGGAACTTATAAGGTGCCTCTTCTGGCTTGCTCTGCTTCTATGCTTTCGAAAAGAGCCTGAAAGTTTCCTTTGCCGAACGATTTAGCGCCTTTTCTCTGAATGATTTCGAAAAACAAAGTTGGCCTGTCTTCGACGGGTTTGGTAAATATCTGCAAAAGATAGCCTTCTTCGTCGCGGTCTACCATTATGCCCCATTTTTTAAGCTCCTCCATATCTTCTTCTATGATTCCTACCCGCTCTTTGACAGTATCGTAGTAGGTTCCGGGAACATACAGAAATTCGACGCCGCGTTTGCGCATTTCAGAGATAGTGAAAACAATGTCATCAGTGGCAACTGCTATGTGCTGACAGCCGGGTCCGTGGTAAAAGTCGAGATATTCCTGTACCTGCGATTTTTTCTTTCCTATTGCCGGTTCATTGATTGGAAATTTGATGTATCCGTTACCATTGGTCATAACCTTGCTCATGAGTGCGGTATACTCGGTCGAAATATCCTTATCGTCGAAGGTTACCAGATTCGCGAAACCCATGGTATTCGCATAAAATTCGGCCCATATATTCATCTCTCCCAATCCGACATTGCCAACCATGTGATCAATGTATTTAAGGCCGCAGGAAATCGGATTGTAATCGGTTTTTAACTCTTCGAAACCGGGTAGAAATACGCCGTGGTAATTTTTTCGTTCGATGAACAAGTGCACAGTATCCCCGTATGTGTGAATGCCCGAGCGTTTTATCACGCCGTTTTTATCTTCGATAGTCTCGGGTTTTAAAAATGACTTTGCTCCCCTCGAAGTGGTTTGTTGGTAGGCATCATAAGCATCGTCAACCCATAAGGCAATGACTTTAACACCATCGCCGTGTTTGAGCAGGTGCTGACTTATTTCGCTATCAGTTTCAAAAGGACTTGTAAGCACAATTCGTATCTTGCCCTGTTGCAGGACATACGAAGTTTTATCTCTTACACCGGTTTCTAATCCGGAGTAGGCCAGATCCTGAAACCCTAAAGCGGTCTTGTAAAAATGTGCTGCCTGTTTTGCATTTCCTACATACAACTCGACATAATCGGTTCCGTAAATCGGCAGGAAATCGCCGGCTTTATCAAATACTTTTTTTGTTTCAGAATAAGCGTAATTCTTAACTTTTCTTAAATCACTTGTCTCCATAAATGAATATACTTATATTAAATATTGTTCAGAATTTCGGCTGCAGGCGGTTTTGCATTAGGCTGTTTGCCGTTGAGCCACGAAAGGTAATAATCGGGCAATTCCAGCTTCAGTGCTGCTTCTGTAATTTTGACAGGTCTGAAGGGATCTATCATAACAGCCAGCTCGTTGGTTTCCTTTTTGCCAATGCTTCTTTCGATTGCACCGGGATGAGGCCCATGGGGGAGACCGCCGGGATGCAGAGTTATTTGCCCCTGCTGAATATTGTTTCTGCTCATAAAATCACCGTCGACATAATAAAGCAACTCGTCGCTGTCTATATTGCTGTGGTGATAGGGCGCAGGTATAGCGTCGGGATGGTAATCGTATAATCTGGGCACAAATGAACAAACAACAAACTGTGCTGCCTGAAAATGCTGGTGAATGGGCGGCGGCATGTGAATTCGGCCGGTAATCGGTTCGAAGTCGAAAATAGACATTGCGTAAGGATAACAACAACCATCGTAACCAACAACATCAAAAGGATGATTGAGATATACATAAGGATGCATGATGCCTCTTTTCTTTATCATGATTTTAAACTCGCCTTCCTCGTCTATCGTTTCGAGATTTTGGGGAAACTTTAAATCGCGTTCACAATAAGGAGAATTTTCCATGAATTGTCCGTACTGGTTTCTGTATCTGGCTGGTGTTTCAATGGGACTGAATGATTCTATTATCAGCAAGCGGTTGTCTTCGGTCAGAAAATCGATGCTGTAAACCGTTCCTCTCGGAATAACGATGTAGTCGCCGTATGTAAAATCTATGCTGCCGTACATGGTTTTCAAAACGCCGTTTCCACGATGAACAAAAAGCAACTCGTCGGCATCGGCATTTTTATAGAAATAATTGACACTCCCTTTAACAGGCGCAGCGAGTCCGATATGCAGATCGTCGTTGACAAACAATGTACACCGACTCTCGAGGTAATCGTCTTTAGGCTCAAGTTCAAAACCCGTAAAACTTCTCGCTCTGAGATTTTCTTCAACTGCAATTTCGGGCCTTACGCTGTAAGGATTTCCGAATTCACGCACGAGGGTTGGGGGATTGAGGTGATAAACCAATGAAGAAATTCCTGAGAACCCCTCAGTCCCTACCAGTTCTTCGTGATAAAGGGCACCGTCGGGACGGCGGAAAACCGTGTGGCGTTTATGTGGAACTTTTCCCACATGGCGGTATAATGGCATATTCGATAATTTAAAATTGATGCAAGGATATAGCCATTGTGGTTTGCAAAAACTGACTGGAGTCAGATTAAACGGCAAGACCGGCAAAAAATGATGTATATCATAAGGTTTGATGTATATGCCCCATAATTTATGTTTTAATCAAATTTATAATTCGATAATCTTAAATTGAAATTATAAATGAACATAAATATTGTATGAATGATTCGACATTAGGTTTTCAATTTTTTAAATAGGTTTCTTTATTCGTCTTCCCTCTTAATTTTTTTAAATATTAAGCCCCTGCAGGGCTTTGGTTCATGCGTGCTTTTACCAGGGGCTTTGCCCCTGGCTTTATATGTTGCCCTTTCAGGGCAAAACCAATCAATCCATTTATTGCCTTCGAAATGTACCTTGCCCTGAAAGGGCTTCATTTCATAGCCGTGGGGCATGCAAAAGCCGACAACAATAAATTTCAGAAACGAAAAGACCATCCGGCTTTTGCATGAACCACGGTAAATTAATCAATGCAAACAGCGCCCTGCAGGGGAGCCACATAGATTTATTTATAAATTCATCAAACAAAAAATACATTATATGTTTTAAAATACATTCCTTTTCGATTTCCTAAACCCTGTTATTCCCAAATGTACCTATTATCATATTGTACATCATTTTCTTTTAAAAATTCCAAATATTCGGTTTCAAATGATTTTCCGGAATGATGTAGCTTTTGATTTCCAATATACCCTGAAACATATTGCACTTTGTCTCTGGAAACGCTGAATGCACCAAAGCCTTCTTGCCAATAAAAATTATGGTATTTACTGCTTCTCTTTTTTATCCATTTTGAGGATGAACCTTTTAAATTTTCCAATAGAATTGAAAGAGAAGTCTTTTTAGAGAGATTGCATAGGATGTGAACATGATTTTTATATGAACCGATATTAATCACAAGGCAATCTAATTTATTACAAATGCCAGATAAATAAGCAAGAAGTTCTGTCTCTATTTCTTCATCAATTAAATTTTGTCTGTTCTTGGTACTGAATACAATATGCAAATAATTTAAAACCAGTGTTTGTCCCATAATTTATGTTTTAATCAAATTTATAATTCGATAATCTTAAATTGAAATTATAAATGAACATAAATATTTAATATCGATAAATAATTATGATTCGACATTTGATTTTCAATTTTTTAAATATTAAGCCCCTGCAGGGCTTTAATTCATATGTATTTTTACCAGGGGCTATGCCCCTGGCTTTATATGTTGCCCTTTCAGGGCATTCAATCTGCATAATAAATTTAATTTGAAAAGTTCCCAGCCCTGCAAGGGCTAAATATCAAGCCGGGGAGCATGTAAAGGACGAACAAAATAATGATGGGATTCGAAATAACCATTCGTCCTTTGCATGAACCCCGGTTAATGTAACGAAATACCCGGCGCCCTGCAGGGGAGCCATAAACAATAAACCTGAAATTTTTTGCTATCGAATGGCGTATTTAATCTTGTTTATTCTTCGATAAACAGGAAGACCGCCTTGAATTTTTCGAAATAAGAGATTGGCAATTGAACTTTGATATCGTTTTTAATCATCAGTTCACTAAAATATTTGTTGTTTTCGGGCGTTTCGATCTGAGCGGATTTGCCGAACAAAATCAGGTTCTCGCATGCACTGAAGTGTTTTATTGGGTGCAGTTCCGAGCTGAAATAAAGTGTATTACTGGTAACTTCGAGTTTTGAAAAACTGCTGCAGATGGTTTTTTGCATTTGTTCGGGATTGACAAAAGGCACATCGTGTTCTATGAATAACTCCCTGAGTTGTTTGTCTTCTATCGCCGGAGTGCCCAGTTTATAATCCCTGCATAAATTTTTGAGCTGTTGCATCAGGTCGAACAAGCTGTTATAAACAGCGAAGAGGTACCCTTTTTCAACCCAGAATTTAATAAAACTTTCGTCAGTCCTGAGCATGGGATTTTTAACCACATGTTTCTCAAAATTCAAAAGCGGATATTTATTGGGCAATGGCTGTACCAGACCTTTTCTGACGTTTTTGAGCAGCTGTTCCTTAGGGGTTATTTCGAACACAGTGAAAATGAATAATTATTCTACCTTTGCAAAGAAAATCAATTCACCTTTAATTCAGAAATCAATTTGTCCTCACATAGAAATGCAATTCTTGAAACATTTAAAAGCATAAGACTTCTGCTCGATAAAAACAGTCTTAGAAAGGGCCGGGGACTGGTTTTTCTTACGGGAGTTGTTTCTGTTGCTGACGTGATTGCCCTTGCTGCGGTAGTGCCGGTATTGATGCTTGCCATAGACGGCGATTTTCTGGCCAAAAGCAGAAAACTGAGAGCTGTTTACAAGTTTACCGGATTCGACAAGGAGTCAGAATTTCTGATGGTGTTGATCGCGGCAGTGACATTCTTTTTTGTACTTAAAAATGTTTTCGCTGTCATTATACAGAAAAGCATACACAGGCTGAGCACCAAACTTGTTCAGAACTTTACGGAAAACACTTTTTATCACATCATCAATCAGCCATTCGAAAAGATTGTAAAAAACGGTACAACCGACTTTCTGAACAAGATTCATTTCAACTCCATGTATTTTGCGACAGGGATTTTACTGCCCTTTGTCAATATTATAGGCGAAAGCCTGGTCATTTTCTTTATCCTGGTTTTTATTATCTGGTTTAATCCCAGTATTTTTTTCCTGATAGTGCTAGTAACAGCGCCTGCTTTTTACTTTATTAACAGCAGCATCAAACAAAAAATTTACATGCTGGGTGAAAAGACAAAAGGGCGCCGCGAAGAAACCATTGAAAGTCTGAATATCGGCATGAACGGGCTGGTTGATATCAAGGTTAACCATTCGTCAGGGTTTTTTATACGCGACTTTTTAAATAAGCAAAAATTCCTGATAGACTCAGATTTAAGATCAATTTTTTATCAGGGTATTCCGGCGAGAGCCAATGAAATTGTGGTATTGGCCGGAGTTATTATCCTGGTTGTGTACGGTTATTTTTTCTCGGATAATCCAGCCGGTATGCGGGCACTGGCTGCAATTTTCGTGTTGTCGGTATTCAGGCTGGTCCCTGCTATTAACCGTTTACTGGTGGGTGTGATGAAACTCAAACTGCATCAGCACACCATTGATTTTTTACATCACAACAAAGCGCTTAACACCATCAGCCATCATCATCCGGTTTTTTTCAGAAACGAAATAAAAGCAAACGGACTTTACTATAAATACGAAGATGCAAGCGAAGCCCTGCTCGACAACGTTTCGTTTACCATCAAAAAAGGAGAACTCTTTGGTATAACCGGCATCAGTGGCAGCGGGAAAAGTACTTTGATGAAAATGATCTCAGGACTGATTGTTCCGGATAAAGGCGAAATAACCGTTGATGGTGTAGCGCTCGACAAAGACAATACACAGTCATGGCAGAATCAGATTGGCTTTGTTCATCAGTCGCCTTTTATTTTCAATAAAACCCTGCACGAAAATATTTCACTAAATACGGTATACGATGCTGCGAAAATGGAACAGGCCATTAATCGCTCCGGACTCAGCCGGTTTCTTGAACATCTTCCGAATGGATTGAACACGCTGTTAGGAGAGCAGGGTTCGCGTATTAGTGAAGGACAAAAACAGAGAATTGCCATAGCAAGAGCTTTGTATAAGGAGGCTTCGGTGCTCTTGTTCGACGAGGCAACAAGTTCACTCGATTCCACTACCGAGGACATCATTATAGAAAGTTTACAAAATCTGAAAAAACAGGATGTAACAATTGTTATAATTGCACACAGAAAACGAATCATTGATCTGTGTGATACCTGCTATCATATTGATCAGGGAATTAAGAGCAAGGGATGACTGGAAACAAAAAGATCAGATTTGTAATTGCCGGAGGCGGACATATCGGCAAACGCCATGCCCGGGTAGTTATAAATAACCCTGAAGCCGAACTCCTCGCAATTTGTGATCCCGATATTTCTCTGCACGAAGAATTAAAAACACTGAGTCCTGCGGTATACAAATCTTTAGACGAGATGCTTGCTGGCGAATCTGAGGCCGATGTATTGAGTATTGCCACGCCCAACGGGCTGCATGCTGCCCAGGCGCTTATAGGACTTGATAAAGGCTTGCATGTGTTAATAGAAAAACCCATGGCTCTTCACGCAGAAGATTGCAGAAAAGTAATCGAAAAGGCTGAGGGCGTTTCCAGAAATGTCTTTTGTGTCATGCAGAACAGATATTCGCCGCCATCAAGATGGATCAAGGAAATAATCGAAGCCGACGTACTTGGTAAAATCTATTCGGTGCAGATAAGTTGTTTCTGGAACCGCGACAACAGGTATTACAACGGCAAGACCTGGAGAGGCAGTAAGGCGCTCGACGGCGGCACTCTGTTCACCCAGTTTTCGCATTTTATCGATATGCTGTACTGGCTGTTTGGTGATATTGCCAATATTCAAAGTAAATTCAGCAATAATAACCATGCCGGCCTGACAGAGTTTGAAGACAGCGGAGAAATTCTTTTCGATTTTGTTAAGGGAGGCAGCGGGAGTTTTCACTATTCCACTTCGGTATGGGATGCCAATATGGGAAGCACCCTTAATATCATTGCCGAAAACGGATCTGTGCGCATAGGCGGTCAGTATATGAATAAGCTTGAATACTGTCATATTAAAAATTATGAAGCACCGGAGCTTGTCGAATCAGAACCGCCCAACGACTACGGAAGCTATAAAGGATCTGCCGCCAATCACCATTTTGTTTACGAAAATGTAATTGATGTGCTGAAAGGACGGGCAAATGCCGGAAATGGAGCTCAGGAAGGGCTGATGGTAGCAGACATCATAGAAAGGATATACCGAAATAATCCATATTTAAAACACTGAAAAATGAACATTAAAAAGCTATCAATAATCATTCCCGCATACAACGAAGCAAGTACCATACATCTGATACTGGATAAGGTAAAAGCGGTTGATCTGATAGAGAATATTTCAAAAGAATTGATTATTGTAAATGATTGTTCTACAGATAATACAGAAGAGGCAATTAAAGCATATATTGAATTAAACTCAAGCCTTGATATCAGGTATTTCAAACACGAAATTAACCAGGGAAAAGGTGCTGCCATCCACACCGGAATAAAAGAGGCCGGCGGCGAATATCTCATTATTCAGGATGCCGATCTGGAATACGATCCAAAAGAGTATAATATCCTGCTCAAACCTGTGGTTGATGGTTTTGCCGATGTCGTTTACGGAAGCCGTTTTATGGGCGGAAACCCCCATCGTATCTTATTCTTCTGGCATTCTATAGGTAATAAAATGTTGACCTTCATGTCCAACATGCTGACCAATCTCAACCTGACCGATATGGAAACATGTTACAAACTTTTCAGAACCGACCTCATCAAATCTTTCAACTTCAAAGAAAAGAGATTCGGTTTTGAACCGGAAGTAACAGCCAGAATTTCTAAAGTGGAAAAAATAAGAATCTATGAAGTGGGAATTTCTTACTACGGCCGCACTTATCACGAAGGAAAAAAGATAGGATGGAAGGATGGTTTCAGAGCCATTTATTGTATTTTAAAATACAATCTTTTTGTAAAATAGCAAATAATGAGTAGTTTTGCTACTCAATTTATATGATCGAGACTCTCATTTCGTCAAAAACCAGAATTAAACTTTTACTTAAGTTTTTTCTAAACAGCGAGACCAGGTCATATCTCCGAAACCTTGAAGCAGAATTTGGCGAATCGACCAATGCCATCAGACTTGAATTGAATAAATTCGAGAAAGCAGGCATGTTGCTATCGGAAAACGAAGGCAATAAAAAAATTTTCAAAGCCAATACCCGACATCCGCTTTTCAGCGAACTCAACAACATGGTCAGAAAATATGTTGGGATAGATCAGATAGTAGAGTATGTCGCCCGTCGTTTGGGTAATCTCAGAAGTGTTTATCTCACAGGCTCCTTTGCCAATGGTACAGGAAGCGATACGGTAGACCTGGTCTTTATCGGCGATATCGATAAAGAATTCCTTGACGAGCTCTGCGGAAAAGTAAAGAAAACCATCAATAAAAACATCAGATATACCATTCTGGATAAGCGTCAGACTTTTGATAAGTTGTGTGAAGAATCCAAAGGGAAGTATCTATTGTTGTGGGAGAAATGAATTTGGCGGAAAAATGGGTTTTTAGCCCCGATTTCCGCATTTTTTAATAAACGGCTGAAACCCTTGGTAGACGCCGGTTTAAGTTAACCAACTCAGGCTTAAAATGTGACTGAGGGGGCAGCGCATTGAAAGATGAAAAGCAAAGATTTGTGGTATGTTATTTACACGCGTTCCAAACAGGAAAAAATACTCGCCGAACAACTGGAAGAGGCCGGGTACGATATTTATCTGCCGCTGCTTAAAAAACAGAGTGCGTGGAGCGACCGGAAAAAAACCATAGAAGTACCCCTTTTCAACTCTTATGTTTTCATCAGGGGTGTTAACGAAAAAATGCGAATGAAAGAATTCAGATCTTTTGTTGCATTTCTTCAGTACAACAATAAACCGGCAGTTGTAAGACAACACGAAATAGATACGCTTAAATCAATCATCAGACACGGTTATGATGTTGGCGAAGCCGGTGATCTGAACGAATTTAAACAGGGGAACAGGGTGCAGGTTATTGCCGGTCCTCTGAAAGGCATGAGCGGCGAATTGATTTCGGTAGAGGATACCGACTGGTTTCTGCTCGATTTCGAAGATATGGGAAGTAGTTTGCAGGTTAAGATTCCGCCAAAACAACTAAAAAAAATATAAAATCACAGATTATAAATGAACTGGACTACCGAAATAAAACCACAGAACAAATGGTATGATATAGATTTTAAAGCAATCTGGCAGTATCGCGATCTGCTGATGCTGTTTGTCAGACGCGATTTTGTTGCTGTGTATAAACAAACCATTCTTGGCCCTGTATGGTTTTTCATTCAGCCCGTGCTAACCATGCTGACCTTTACCTTTATTTTTGGCAATGTAGCTAAACTGCCAACGGACGGTATACCACCGGCAATTTTTTACCTCAGCGGACTCACATTCTGGAATTATTTTGCATCCTGTCTTACTGCTACCAGTAATACTTTTGTTTCCAATGCCGGTATTTTCGGAAAGGTCTACTTTCCAAGACTGATCACACCCTTGTCGGTTGTTTTGTCTAACCTGATAAAATTTGCAGTTCAGTTTCTGCTCTTTCTGGGTTTCTTCTTTTACTATCTTTACGAAGGCAGTGTTACACCCAACTGGACTCTGCTGCTCTTGCCAGTTTATGTGATCATGATGGCAGGACTTGGACTCGGTTTCGGAATTCTGATATCATCGCTCACTACCAAATACAGAGATTTTACTTTTCTGGTAGGATTTGGGGTTCAGCTGCTGATGTACGCCTCACCGATAATTTATCCCTTCAGTATGCTGAGCGAAAAATTCAGGATACTGCTGAATATTGTCAATCCTATGAGCTCTATCATCGAAGCCATCAAATACGGATTTCTGGGTAAAGGTGTCTTCAGTCCAACTTATCTTTTAATCAGTTTTGCCTACATGTGTATTTTGCTTTTTCTGGGCGTCGTAGTTTTCAACCGCGTAGAAAAGAGCTTTATGGATACCGTTTAAAAATCAATTATCAAAATCCTCTGAAAGGATAACATGACAGTTATAAAAATAGAACATATCAGCAAGATGTACCGTCTTGGAATGGTAGGCAGAACAACGCTGAAAGACGATCTCTCCAAACTTTACCGCGGTATTTTCAAAGGCGGTAAATCAACCGAAGAAGAAGTTGCAATCAATAACAGAGCCTCTGGTTCATCGGCCGATTTCATCTGGTCGCTGAAAGATATCAATCTCGAAGTTCAGGAAGGTGAAGTGCTTGGCATAATAGGAAAGAATGGCGCAGGTAAAAGCACTCTGCTTAAAATTCTTTCGAGGGTGACTAAACCTACCAGTGGCACAATCAGAATTAAAGGAAGAATTGCCTCGCTTCTTGAAGTTGGAACCGGATTTCATCCGGAACTCACAGGAAGGGAAAATATATTTCTTAATGGCGCTATACTGGGTATGACCAAAGACGAGATCAGGCGCAAGTTCGACGAGATAGTCGACTTTTCGGGGGTAGGTACCTTTCTGGATACACCTGTAAAGAGATATTCTTCGGGCATGTATGTCAGACTGGCGTTTGCGGTTGCAGCGCACCTTGAACCCGAAATCCTTGTGGTAGACGAAGTGCTGGCGGTTGGCGATGCCGACTTCCAGAAAAAATGTCTCGGCAAAATGAAATCTGTGAGTGGTGAAGGACGTACTGTACTTTTTGTAAGCCATAACATGGATGCGGTAAATGCACTTTGCTCAAAAGTAATGATGCTGGAGTATGGCCAGAAAGTATACGAAGGAGATACCAAAGACGGTGTGAGTTTTTATCTCAGATCAGGAGCAGAAGACAATTACGGAGAAGTGAGACTCGACACTTATCAGAACAACCCAATGCGTTCGGGTAAAAAAGAAAATCTCAGAATTTCCGCCATCAGAACACTGAATAAAAGCAATGAAGTCAGCGGCAGAATTTTTCAAAACGAAACACTGACATTTGAAATGGATTTTGAATGTCTGAGACTCACGGCTGCACCCGAACTTGGTTTTGCTATAAAAAATGCCGGGGGTACCCAACTCAGTTTTTTTGTTTCAGACTGGCTGCAGGCAGTGAGAAATATAAGTCCCGGAAAATATACTTACGAATTCAGAATTACCGGATTAAATCTGGTACCGGGCGAGTATACACTCGATACATGGGTAAGACCTCAGATGAATCTGCCTGCCGACGATTATATTGAAACCGCTTTAAATCTCAGGGTTATTCAATCGGAAGAAAATCAATCCGTCAATTACAGTTTTTATGTCAAACACGGTGCTGTTATTATGGATGCAAAAGGACAATTAAAATGAATAATTTAGCAAATAAAAAAGTGCTTGTGACGGGTGCCGACGGGTTTATCGGAAGCCATCTTACCCAAAGACTCCTCAGCGAAGGATGCAGCATCAGAGCTTTTGTGTATTATAATTCTTTCAATTCATGGGGATGGCTGGATACGCTGAGCAAAGATGAACTCAGCCGCATCGAAATATTTGCAGGCGACATCAGAGATCCCAATGGAGTGAGAACCGCCATGAAAGACATAGATATTGTTTTTCATCTGGCAGCCCTGATCGCGATTCCATTCAGTTATCATTCGCCCGACTCCTATATTGATACCAACATCAAAGGCACACTCAATGTCATACAGGCAGCTAAGGATCTTGGAACAGAAAGAGTGCTGGTAACTTCAACTTCTGAAGTATACGGCACTGCCATGTTTGTACCGATTACAGAGGAACATCCCAAACAACCACAATCGCCGTATTCAGCCTCCAAAATTGGAGCGGATTGCATAGCCGATTCATTTTACAGAAGTTTCGAATTGCCGCTAACCATAGTCAGGCCATTCAATACTTTTGGCCCGAGACAGTCGGCCAGGGCTGTAATCCCTACCATCATCACCCAGTTGCTCAACGGCAGCAAAGAAATTAAACTGGGAGATACACGCCCGACCCGCGATTTGCTTTTTGTAAAAGACACTGTTGATGCTTTTGTCGAAATCAGTAAATGCGACACTTTGATTGGTCACGAGGTAAACATAGCCACCGAATCTGAAATCTCAGTCGGAGATCTCGCCGCCGAACTCATTAAGCGCATAAATCCTGAAGCAAAAATTATCAGTGATGATATGAGGTTCAGACCGGAAAAAAGTGAAGTATTCCGTTTGTTCGGCTCCAATGCCAAACTGAAAAAACACACTTCCTGGGAACAAAAATACGATATAGGAAAAGGACTCGACGAAACCATCAAATGGTTCAGGGATCCGGAAAACATAAAAAAATATAAACACGAGATTTATAATCTCTAAGAGCAGAATAATTTATGACAAAAACTGAATTACATAAAAAAATTGTAGACTTTATCCGCTCGAGATTTCCTGATGCAGGTTTCATTCCTCTTCACGAACCGAGATTCAGCGGAAAGGAAAAGGAATATGTAATTGATGCTATAGACAGTACATACGTATCATCTGTCGGAGAATACGTCAACAGATTTGAAAGTATGATGGCGGGAATTGCAGGTACCAGATATGCGGTAGCCTGTGTCAACGGAACTGCAGCCTTGCACCTCGCGCTAAAGGTGGCAGGTGTTAAACCGAAAGAAATTGTCATTACCCAGTCTTTGTCATTTATCGCTACCTGCAATGCCATTAGTTACATAGGAGCCGAACCTGTTTTTGTAGATGTAGACAGAGATACAATGGGCATGTCTCCCGGGGCTCTCGAATCCTGGTTACTGGATAATACCTATACCAAGGATGATATACAGAGCGGCCGTAAAATATGCTGTTTCAAAGATGGCGACAGACGGATTGCAGCTGTAGTACCCATGCATACATTCGGTCATCCCGTCCGCATAGACCGCATAGCTGAAATTTGCGAAACACATCACATTCCACTTGTCGAAGATGCTGCCGAATCTATTGGCTCATACTACAATGACAAACATACGGGCAGCTTTGGTCTGCTGGGTACCTTTAGCTTCAACGGCAATAAAACTGTGACTTGCGGCGGAGGCGGTGCAATAGTTACCGACAATGAGGAGATTGCAAAACTTGCCAAGCATTTAAGCACTCAGGCCAAACGGCCTCATGCATGGGAATTTGATCACGATGCAAACGGATATAATTATCGTCTTCCTAATCTGAATGCCGCCATGGCTTGCGCGCAACTCGAACAGCTCGAAGATTTTGTAGCCAATAAGAGAAAACTTGCCGCAGAATACGAAATTTTTTTCAGCGACATTCAGGATGTACAGTTTGTGAGCGAAAGCGCTCATGCCAAAGCCAACTACTGGCTGAATGCCATATTGTTCGGGGATATTGCAGAAAGGAATGCTTTTCTTGAACTGGCTAATGCAGAAAAAGTAATGTCGCGCCCTGTCTGGAATCTGATGCATACCCTGCCTATGTATCTGGGAGCTATTAGAGGAAGCATGGAAAATTCAGAATATATATCCGAAAGACTTGTAAATATCCCCAGCAGTGTCAGACTCTAAAAAATTGTATATACTCGGCTATTCAGGTCATGCCTATGTAGTTATTGATGCAGCGGCCGGCAATGGTATAATTACTTCAGCCTACCTCGATATTTCTGAGGCTAAAAGAAATCCGTATCAGCTTACTTACGCGGGAAATGAAAATAATCTGTCAACTGAAATACCGAATGATGTTTATTTTTTCCCTGCTGTCGGCGATAATGCTTTGCGCAAAAAAATGTCAGATCTGATAGCACAAAAATCATGGAAGGAAATCAGCATTACCCACAAGAGTGCCGTTGTTTCAGACAAGGCTGTGATATCATCACTGGTCCTGATTAGTCCTCTGGCAGTGGTTAACAGTATGGCGCAAATAGGAAGAGCATCTGTCATCAATACCTCTGCTGTTGTCGAACACGAATGTGAGGTAGGTAACTATACACATATTGGTCCGGGAGCGCTTTTGCTCGGCGCTGTTAAAACAGGCGAATCATGCCTGATTGGTGCAGGCAGCGTTGTGTTGCCGGGGATACAAATAGGCGACAATGTAACCATTGGAGCCGGTTCTGTTGTAACCAAAAATATTCCTTCAGGAGCTACATGGCTCGGTAATCCGGCGCGTATTCAAAAGAAATGAGTAAAACCATCATCATAGCCGAAGCAGGCGTTAATCACAACGGCGATATGGATATTGCCAGAAAACTGATTGATGCCGCCGCTGATGCAGGTGCAGATTACGTAAAATTTCAGACGTTTAAAACAGAAAAACTGGTTAGCCCTAAAGCAGAAAAAGCAAGCTATCAGAAAAAAAATACAGGTGATGGCGATAACTCACAATTCGCCATGCTCAAAAAACTCGAACTGAGTGAGGAGAACCACCATGAATTGATATCACATTGCCGTAAAAGAAACATCAGTTTTCTCTCCACCGGATTCGATACGGATAGCATAGACTTTCTCGATACACTTGGTATTCCCTTTTACAAAATTCCTTCGGGAGAAATAGATAATAAACCATACCTCAGACATATTGCAGCCAAACGAAAACCGGTTATTTTGTCGAGCGGCATGTCGGAGCTGGATGAAATAATACAAGCGATAGAGGTTCTTGAGCAGGGCGGAATTACAAGAGAAATGATATCGGTACTTCATTGTAATACGGAATATCCAACTCCCATGCAGGATGTAAATCTGCTTGCCATGTGCGATATCGCTAAACAACTGGGTGTAAAAACCGGCTACAGCGACCACACACTTGGAATAGAAGTGCCGATTGCTGCAGTTGCGTTAGGTGCTGTCATCATAGAAAAACATTTTACACTCGACCGGAATATGCCCGGTCCGGATCATAAGGCTTCGCTGGAACCAGCAGAATTAAAAGCGATGGTTTCAGCCATACGCAATATTGAATTAGCTTTATCGGGCTCAGGCAAAAAAGAAGCCGGCGAAGGCGAACTGAAAAACCGCAATATCGCGCGTAAATCAATTCATATAGTTTCAGATCTTAAGGCCGGACATATACTGAAAATGGATGATCTGATTATGCGACGCCCGGGCGACGGAATATCGCCTATGGAAATTGATAGGGTAGTCGGCAAAAAACTTCTTAAAGATGCCGCAGAAGACACCAAACTTTTATGGGAGGATATCGAATGATTAATATTCTCGTTCTTACAAGTTCAAGAGCCGATTTTGGCATTTACCTTCCGGTATTGAAATTGCTGAAAAAAGACCCTGCATTTGATCTTAAAATACTGGCATTCGGTACGCATGTTTCGCACGATCACGGCTATACCATAGACAATATCAGAGAAGCCGGCTTCGAACCGGATTTCAGTATAGAGAGTATGTCCGGTTCAGACAGCCCGCTTGATATTGCAAATGCATATGCGCTTACTGCTTCAAAATTTGCAGAATTCTGGAATGCGCATCAACGGGATTTCACTTTTGTTTTGGTACTAGGTGACAGATACGAAATGGCTGCCGCTGTAGCTGCCGGTATTCCTTTTGGAATCCCGTTTGTTCATATACATGCAGGCGAAACCACACTGGGGGCAATAGACAATGTATACCGCCATTCAATAACTCTGGCATCGGTGATGCAGTTTGTATCAATGCCTGCTTATCGCGACAGAGTCAGACAGATTCTTGGAAATGAAGATAAATGTTATGTTAGCGGAGCGCCGTCTATCGATAATCTGGCAGGCATGGATTTGCTGAGTACCGGCGAATTTTACAAGCGCTGGAATATTGATTTGCTTCAGCCGTTCATACTGGTAACTATACACCCCGAAACAATAGATTACAACAGCAATGAAATTTATGCTAAAGAAATGCTGGATTGTTTAGGTAAACTTGCTTCCGGCAAACAGATTATCATTACAATGCCAAATGCAGATACCAGTGCTTCGGTATTCAGAGCTGCTTTTAAAACACTTGCAGAAGAAAATAAATCCTCTGTTCACCTTGTCGAAAATTTCGGAACGCAATCGTATTTTACATGTATGAAATACGCAGGATTAATGATAGGTAATACATCAAGCGGAATTATAGAAGCAGCAAGTTTCGGATCTTATGTGCTCAATCTCGGAAACAGGCAGGCAGGCAGAACAGCCGGCGAGAATGTGATTCATCTTCCTTTCGACAGCAACAGCATCATCAAAAATACCGAGCTGTATTTTGGAAAGACATACGGCGGCGGAAATATTTACGGCAAGGGAAATGCCGCTTCAATCATTATAGAAAACCTCAAAGCAAATGCCTTATAACAATCATTTCGAAAAGCATCTTATTTTAAAGAATCAGAGTGTTATTGAAGCACTGACCTTGCTTGATGCCCTCAGCGAAGACGCCATTATTTTTGTTGTGGATGAGGACAACAAACTGCTTGGTTCGCTGACGGATGGGGATGTCCGCAGAAGTTTGATCAAGGGCAAAAATGTATCGCAACCTGTACTGGACTTTGTTGAACCTAACCCTAAGTTTATACGCAAGGGAAACTACAATCTCGACGAGATTGTGATATACAGAGATGAGAATTATAAAATCATTCCTGTTGTAGATGAGGCCGGTCGGGTTATCAATATTATAAATTTCCGTCTTATCCGCTCTTACCTTCCGCTTGATGCTATCATCATGGCCGGTGGAAGGGGCGAGAGACTGCGTCCGCTTACAGATAAGGTGCCAAAACCCTTATTGCCTGTTGGCGACAAACCAATCATAGAACATAATATTGACAGGCTTGTTCAATACGGAATCGACGATATCTGGATTTCTGTGCGCTATCTGGGTCAGCAGCTCAGGGATTTTTTTAAAGACGGAAGGAGTAAAGGCGTGAGCATTCAGTATATCAATGAAGACGAACCGCTGGGAACTATCGGGGCTGCAAGAGCCGCCAAGGATCTGAAACACGATGCGGTTCTTGTAACAAACTCGGATATACTGACTAATCTCGACTACGAAGATTTTTATATGAGCTTCAGAGATTCGGGCGCCGATCTTTCGGTTATCACAATTCCTTATGATGTGAGTATACCTTATGCTGTGCTCGAAACCAGCAACGGACATGTGGTAAGTTTCAAGGAAAAACCAACCTATACCTATTATTCCAACGGCGGAATATACCTGATGAAACGAGAAGTGCTGGATCTTATACCCGACAATACACATTTCAACGCCACAGATCTGATGGATGAAATGATAAAAAAAGGCAAGAAAATTCACTCCTATCCCTTAAGAGGTTATTGGCTGGATATCGGCAAGCCCGAAGAATATCTCAAGGCACAGGAAGACATCAAACATCTCAGATTGTAAAAAATGCGGACCCTGTATCTCATACCCGCAAGGGCCGGTTCAAAAGGTTTGCCGGGCAAGAATACCAGGTTGCTCAATGGCAAGCCTCTTATTGCTTATTCGATCGAATTTGCAATTGCTTCTGCCGCTTTAAACGATACCATCTGTATTAGTACCGACGATTTGAGCATTGAAGAAATTGCGGCGGGATACGGCATCAAACTTCCGTTTATAAGACCTGCCGAACTGGCCGGTGATACTGCCGGCAGCCGGGAGGTTATGCTGCACGCCATAAACCATTACGAAGACCTGGGTCTTGAATTTGATGCAGTGCTTCTGCTTCAGCCAACATCTCCATTCAGGGCAAATGCCGACAGAGAAAATATATTTGCTGCTTTCGACAGCGATTGTGACATGGCTGTGAGCGTAAAAACATCCAAAGACAATCCCTATTTCAATATGTTTGAAGAAAACGAAAATGGTTTTTTAGTAAAGAGCAAATCAGGGAATTATACGCGCCGGCAAGACTGTCCTGAAGTGTATTGCATGAACGGATCATTGTATCTGATCAGAGTAAGTTCGCTGAAGAATAAAAATATGGGCGAATTTAAACATATCAGAAAAGTACTGATGCCCGAAGAAAGGAGTATTGATATTGATACCATGCGCGACTGGCAGATTGCTGAATTATTTTTTCAAAGCACACAATAATGAAAACGGTAAGAATAATACCAAGACTTGATATCAAAGGACCTAATCTGGTTAAGGGCATACATCTGGAAGGTCTGAGAGTACTCGGAAAACCATCTGATTTTGCAAAGTACTACTACGAAAACGGGGCCGACGAAATCATGTTCATGGATGTGGTGGCATCGCTTTATGGCAGGAACAGTCTGCACGATATAATTTCTGAAACGGCTCGCAATATTTTTATTCCATTAACAGTAGGCGGTGGATTGAGAAGTATTGAAGATATTAAAAATGTACTGCGCGCAGGTGCAGACAAAGTTTGTCTGAATACAGCCGCCATTAATAACCCTTCGCTGATAACCGAAGCTGCTGCTGTTTTTGGCTCTTCCACCATCGTAGTGGCAATTGAAGCCATTCGCGAAAGCGATGGCAGATACCTGGCTTACACCGACAACGGAAGAGAATATACAGGAGTAGAAGTAAGTGAATGGGCCAGAAAAGTTGAAGAACTTGGCGCCGGCGAACTGGTTTTGACTTCAGTGGATAGGGAGGGAACGGGCGAGGGGCTTGATGAAGAATTAATCAAATTAGTTATTTCATGTGTGAATATTCCTGTAATTGTTCATGGCGGAATTGGAACAAAAGATCAAATTTATAACTCATTGAAAGAATGTAGAATAAATGCAATTGCTTTATCATCGATACTTCATTATAATTATATTAAAAATAATTCAAATCAATATAATAGCTCTGAAGGGAATTATGAATTCTTAAATAAAAAAAGAGATTTTCATAATATTAAAAGTGAAAGCATAACAGAAATAAAGGAATATTTGACAACCAATGGAATTGAATGTAGATTATGATAGATGAAATAAAAAATAAGCCTGAGGTTATTATTATTGATTATCATTTAGGTAATCTTTTTAGTGTAGTTCAAGCTTGCTTGAAGGTTGGAATTAACGCAAGAATTAGTTCAAAAATTGATGATATTTACAATGCTGATGCATTAATCTTACCTGGAGTAGGTGCGTTTCCAGAAGCAATGAAGAATATTAATAAGCTTGGTATTTATAATCCAATTAGAGAAAAGGTAAAATCTGGTCATCCTATTCTCGGCATTTGTTTAGGGCAGCAATTATTGTTATCAGAAAGTGAAGAGTTTGTAAACTCTAAAGGCTTAGATTTAATTCCAGGTTTGATTAAAAAATTTCCACGAGAGGTTAATAATCATATATTAACTATACCACAAATAGGTTGGAATAGAATTTATAATAATGACATTTCAAAATGGAATGGGACCCCTTTGGAGAATATAGAAAATAATAGTTTTATGTACTTTGTACATTCATTTTACACAATTCCTGAAGATAATGATGCAATTTGTTCATTAACAAATTATGATGGATTTGAATATTGTTCATCTTTGGCAAAAAAGAATATTTTTTCAACACAATTTCATCCTGAAAAAAGTGCAGAAAAAGGATTGAAGATATATAAAAAATGGGCAGAAATTAATAAATTAATATAAATGAAAGATAAAAAAGTACATGAAGCGTATTATGGATTACCAAACTCTGTAGAGTTTTGTACCAGATGTGTTATGTCAAATCAACGGCCTTCTTCAACAGTTGAGTTTAAACATAATAGAGATAGCAAGAAAGTAACACTTAATTTAAATGAAGATGGTGTTTGTGATGCTTGCAAAACTGCTGAAATTAAAGATAGCATTGATTGGGATAAGAGGGAAAAGGAATTAATTTTACTACTTGATAAATATAGGAAAAGTGATGGTAGTTATGATTGTTTAGTTCCTGGTAGTGGGGGAAAGGATAGTGCATACCAAGCCCATATTTTAAAATACAAATATGGCATGAATCCACTTACAGTAACTTGGCCACCTATTTTGTATACAGATTATGGATATAAAAATTGGAAAAATTGGGTTGATAGTGGATTTGATAATATATCGTTTAATAGGAATGGAAAAGTTATGAAATTGCTAACTAAACTTTCAATTGAGAACCTACTTCATCCATTTCAAACATTTATTTTAGGTCAAAAAAATTTAGCACCCAAAATTGCAGCTCACTATGGAATTAATTTGATTTTCTATGGAGAAAATGAAGCGGAATATGGCAATCCTATTGCTGATAATATGAGCTCACTTAGGGATAAATCTTATTATAGTTTTAATCATTTAGATGAAATATTTTTAGGAGGAGTTTCAATTTCAGAACTAATTGAAAAATATGATGTATCAATGAGCGATATTAAAGCATATTTACCTCCAATGTCAGAAGAATTGGAAAAAGCCAAAATCGAGGTTCATTATTTGGGATATTACTTAAGATGGACCCCACAAGAAGTATACTATTATGCAGTTGAGAATACTGGTTTCAAAGCAAGGCCTTTCAGAACTCAAGGTACATATAGTAAGTACAATAGCATTGATGATAAAATCGATGATTTACACTACTATACTACTTATATAAAGTTTGGTATTGGAAGAGCTACATACGACGCATCACAAGAGATAAGAAATAAACATATAACAAGGGAAGAAGGCGTAGCGTTAGTAAAAAAATTTGACGGTGAATTTCCCGATAAGTATTTTAATGAAGTAATGGAATATATAGGTATGGCTCCTGAACATTTTCATGATTTATGTGATAAATTTAGAAGTCCTCATCTTTGGGGAAAAGACACAGAGGGAAACTGGAAATTGAGGCATACGGTAGCCGGCGATGGATTAGACGACAAATAAGGCATTTAAAGCTTTGAAAGAGCCGGTTCTCAATATTTTTTTTGTTATCAGCAATATTACCCAGCTGGTATGCGAAACCTTTTTGGTCGAAAATGGCAACGAATCAAATGCGCTGGTGCTGTACACCAAAAGGTTTAAACCGGATATGCAGGGTGTCGCAATGCATTACTACCCTTATTTCGACGATCGCAGCGAATTTGAACTGGCCGGCAACAATTTCATAAAAAAGAAAGCGCAGAGACAGGAATTATTCAATTATATGTCTGATATATGCAAAGGTCACAGCTTTGTGCTCTATGCGCCTCACTTCTATATCAACACCCTCAGAATGCTCATAGAGCATCCCGCCTGCATCGATTATGCCTATATCGAAGAAGGGACCCTCTCGTATATGAATTATCGGGATATTCTGACCGGTATGCCCGAACGCAATTACAACTTTTTGCAAAGCAGGGGTTTGGGTTTCAAAACCAGAAAGGCTTACCCCGATCTGAGCAAGAAAGGAATCTGCCTGCGCAATAACTGTTTTCCATTTCTCAAAAACAAACTGACTCTGAGCGAAGCCTCTCTGCATGGCGTTATGAAAGCAAAGCAGAGTCGACGCAATTACGAATACAGCGATCAGGCCATATTGGTGTTTGATTCTTGCGTGGAAAATAAAATGGCTGCCTTCGAAGATTATCTGATTTGCATCATTAAGTCTATTGGCTTTATAAAATCACGTGGTAAAACCAGAATTTATTACAAGTTTCATCCCGATCAGCATTTATATGCTCTGTCCGATTATTACCGGGCCTATCTGGATGCAAATGCGTTCGGAATAGAATTTGAAGAACTCCCGCGCGATCTGAGCCTCGAGCTGGTATTTATAAGTAGCCGGAATCTGCTCGTGCTGCATACAATTTCTTCATTGGGTTATTATGCGTTTATGCAGGGACACAGTGTGTTTTCGAATGCTACTTTTCTGCTCAGTGACAAAGTGTTCAAAGAAAAATACTTCGAACCTGTTAATGCGGGTTTTAATTTTGAACTTCTGAAAGGAGATGCCAGTTAATCTGTCAGTTGTACTGCCTGTCTATAATTCGGCAAACTGGCTTCAGGCAGCCATAGACAGTGTACTTTCCCAAACATACGCCGACTTCGAATTTCTGATCATCGACGACGGCTCTACAGACGAAAGCCCGAAAATTCTGGCCGGATTAAAAGACCCGCGAATAGGCATTCATACCATGGAAAAGAACATGGGCCTTATCCATTGCCTTAACTTCGGTCTTAAAATAGCAAGAGGAAGGTATATTGCCAGAATGGATGCAGACGACATCTGTCATCCTGAGCGTTTCGAGAAGCAGATTGCTTTTATGGAACAGCACAGGGATGTCGGCATTTGCGGTACACAAATCAGCATCATAGGATCGGATTATATTCACCGAAGACCATGCAGTGACAATGAACTCAGATGGTGGATATTCAGAGGCAGTCCTTTTGCCCATCCGAGTGTGCTGATGCGAACAGAAGTGATCAGAAACAACAAGCTGTCTTATAATCCAAAGGCTTTGGTAGCAGAAGATTTCGATCTTTGGTGGCGTATCGCTTTTTTCTGCAGGCTGGCCAATTTAAACGAAGAACTGCTCGAATATCGGGTGCATTCAGCACAGGAAAGCTCTGAAAGGTCGCAGGTGCAACTCAGCAATCACCGAATCAGTCTGATAGCTTTTCTGGAAACACTAAAACTTGATCACCGGCGGTACGACCCGGATAGAATTACAGCCATGCTGAGCGGCAACCTGCCATCAGACCCTGATAATTTTATATGGATTCACCGTTTTTTCAGTTCTATGAAAAGCTCGCAGTCTGCCATCAGTTTTTTTGGTTCTGCATCTCTCAGCGAATGTGAATCGGAAAGAAAAAAATTCTATCTTCAGAATCTGACCCAATTCAATCTTAAATTATTGCCTTTTTGTTTTAATTTCTCTTTCCTTAAACAACTCAGTAAAGCAGGAATATCACCATTATCCTTTATACTTAAGTCAATTTTGCATTGGAAGACCAGATAAGTAAAAGATACCTTTTGGCTGAACACATATTCGGCCTGCTGTCTGAAAACGAGGAAGAAGGCATCCGGCTTTGGAATGAACGGAAACAGGAACTGAGATATGAAAGTGAGAAGGAATTGCCGACAGTCGATGTACTGGCCTGCGTCTATAATGCGGCAGGTTTTGTTTCCAATTCTATCGAGAGTGTCTGTCTGCAATCCTATCCCAATTTAAGACTGATTATAGTCAACGACGGCAGCACCGACGGCAGCAGCGACTTACTGAAACATTATGCAGAAAAGTACCCGAATATTTTATTGATAGAAAATCCGCTTAACAAAGGCATAGTCTATTCGGCCAACAAGGGATTGACTTATTGCACGGGTACTTATGTGGCAAGAATGGACCTCGACGATTTGATACATCCCTTAAGGATCGAAAAACAGGTGGCCTTTCTGCTCGGTCATCCGGAGATTTCTGCAGTGAGTTCCTGGGTAAGAACATTTGGCGACGGTTCAGAGACCAGGGATATCACTTATCGTGAGGATTTCGATGAACAAAAAATTACACAGCTTTTTTATTCTCCGCTTGCACATGCTGCTTGCACCTTCAAGTCCGAAGTCATAAAGGAACTGGCTTACAGCGATAATTTCAACGACAGGGGCGAGGATTACCACATGTTTTTCAGGTTAATGCAGACCCATAAAACGGCTGTGCTTCAGGAGTGTCTCTATCTTTACAGAACTCATAGTTTACAGGTTACAAACAAAAAACATTCAGGTATTATCAGCGACAGCACATTTAAAATACTGCATCTCATTTTTGATGCCATGTCGCTCAAACATACCGACGAAGACATCCGTTTTCATATGGATTATCTGGTTTATGCGCGTGAATTACCCGACAAAGAGTCGTGGATGCAATTCGATCAATGGCTGAATCGCATTGTACGCGCAAATGCCCGCTCTGCATATTTCAATCAGGACAAATTAATTCATTTCATACAATTCAATTATTGGCAGACTGCTTTTGATAAGTTTAGTTCTAATAAAATAAGTTTGAATTATTTGATTAAGATTCTATTTTCTCCTATACATATTGCTAATAAGAAATTAATATTAAAATTAATTTTAAAAAGGTTATTTATTTAAGTGAGTAAGCTGGAAAAGAAAAATATAAATAGAATTGAAACATTAGATTGGCTAAGAGGCTTGATGGCTATTTCAATTATGTTGTATCATCTTTGGTCATGGATTTATTATCCATTGAATAGTTCATCCACATTGGGAAGATTTGGAATTTATGGTGTTGCTATTTTTTTTGTATTATCAGGATTAAGCATGGCAATTGTTTATAATAATTATTTTGTATCAATAAAAAAAGCAATCAATTTTTTTATTCGTAGAATATTTAGAATTTGGCCATTATTATGGATAGCTTGTATTTTAGTTGCAATACCAGAAGTAATTAACAATAACGGCTATGATTGGAAATTATTTCTAATCAATATAACAACTTTATTTGGGTTTATAAGTCCAAGTAAATATATGGTGATAGGCGCATGGTCAATTGGTAACGAAATAGTATATTACGCACTAACACCATTCATCATTCTTTTATATAATAAGAATAAATTTTATGGCAATATTATATTAATGCTTTCAGTTATTACTGGTTTATTATTTGCCTTTTATTATTTAGATTCGGAAATTAAACTTGAAAATCAGTGGCACATATATGTAAATCCCTTAAACAATTTGTTTTTATATATCTCCGGAATAGGAATTTATTATAATTATACTTCATTTAGCATTAATTCAAATTGGAATTATTTGCTTCTCATTGTATCACTTACATTTTTTTGTTTTTTGCCATTTAATGGGGATCAAATAGAAATAGTTACAGGATTTGGAAGAGTTATTTTTACAACACTTTCAATTTTAGTTGTTTTTTGTTTTTATAAATTGAAGGTGAATTATTATTCTGTCTTTAAAAAAATGCTTGAAAACATTGGAATAGCCACTTATGGCATTTATCTTATTCATCCATTTATTTATAGATATCTATAATTACCCCAAAAATTAGGACAGGAGACGAAGTTAGGAATTTTTAATAAAAA
>CAZRKA010000015.1:0-28954 GCA_964600345.1 uncultured Chitinophaga sp.
CTGCACATGTCGGCGGCGCGCGGCCACGCGCTGGTCCTGTCGACGCGAGGCGAGGCTAGCGATAATCATTGAAGAAGGTGTAAAGATTGTATTTACCAGTGCCGGTAACCCTGCCACCTGGACCCCGCATCTCAAATCGCACGGTATCACTGTTGTACATGTTGTGGCCAATACAAAGTTTGCACTTAAATGCGAACAGGCCGGTGTAGATGCAATTGTGGCCGAGGGATTTGAAGCCGGCGGACACAACGGACGTGAAGAAACCACTACCCTTTGCCTGATTCCGATGATAAAAAAAGTTTGTAATCTTCCGCTGATTGCCGCGGGGGGAATAGGCAGCGGCAAGGCTATTGCAGCGGTCATGTCTCTGGGTGCCGAAGGTGCTCAGATCGGATCACTCTTTGCCTCAAGCGAAGAAAGCAGTGCTCATATCAATTTCAAAAACAGAATCACTGCCCTCAAAGATGGTGATACCGAATTATCCCTGAAAAAATTAACCCCGGTCCGATTGATTAAAAATGCATTCTATGAAAAAGTCAAAGCTGCCGAAAACAGCTGTGCAACAACAGAAGAACTTCAGTCACTGCTGGGGCGCGGACGTGCGAAGAAAGGCATGTTTGAAGGCGATCTTGAGGAAGGTGAACTGGAAATCGGTCAGATTGCCGCCACCATCGGCAGTATAAAGCCTGCAGCAGACATCATGAATGAACTGATTGCAGATTATAACAATACCATTAAAGTATTAAGCCCATTCTGAACTTGGAAGACTATCAAATTCACCGTCTGAGCAATGGTCTCAGGATAATTTACAAAGAAGCGCCCGCCACTTCTGTTACTCATATCGGATTCAACATCGATGCAGGGTCGAGAGATGATGGACGTTTGCCCGGTACAGCCCATTGCTTCGAACACATGCTGTTTAAAGGTACAGCCAAAAGAAAATCGTGGCATATCATTAACCGCCTTGAAACTGTAGGTGGTGAGATGAATGCTTTTACGACAAAAGAAATTACGGTATTGTATGCTTCGGTGATTAACCAGTATGCCGAAAGGGCACTTGAACTCTTATCCGACCTGACTTTCAATTCTACCTTTCCTGAAAAAGAACTTGAGAAAGAAAAAAAGGTCATAGCCGAAGAAATTAATATGTATCTCGACACACCCGAAGAAAACATATTTGACGAGTTTCAGGAGATGGTTTTTAAAGGCCATTCGCTTGCACCTAATATCCTGGGCACACCCGAAACACTCAATAAAATAAGTTCGGCCGACCTGCTTGCATTTTACCGGAGATACTACCATCCTAAGAACATTGTATTGAGCATTAGTTCAGGTCTTCCCTTAAAAAAGTTCATTTTCTGGGCCGAAAAGCACTGCATGACAGAAAACAAATCATTCACAAAGATCAGCAGACCGTCCTTTAAAATATACTCGCGTTCTGAAGATGAAAAAAAGACAGAGCATGTGCAATGCCATGCGATACTCGGCAATATTGCATATCCTCACAACGATGCAAGAAGACTACCGATGCTGTTGCTCAACAATCTGCTGGGCGGACCGGGAATGAATTCGCGCCTGAATCTGAGTGTCAGAGAGAAATACGGATATACCTATAACATAGAAAGCGGCTATACCGGTTTCAGAGATACAGGTTTGTTTCACTGTTATTTTTCGACTGAAAAGAAGAATTTGAACAAGGCAGTTGATCTTGTTCACAGGGAATTGAAAAAACTGAAGGAACAAAGGCTTAGTCCGCTGCAGTTACATCACGCAAAGACCCAGTTCAACGGCCAGATTGCACTATCTGAAGAAAACAGGCTTAATATCATGCTGATGCTCGGAAAAAATCTTGTACAGGGACTTCCGATAGAATCACTGGATGAAGTTATGCACAAAATTAACGACATTAAGGCAAAGGAATTACAGGACATCGCCAACGAAATTTTTGAATATAACAATATCAGCTATCTTGCATATGTTTCTGAGTGATCTATTGCAAGATGAAAATGTTACATAAAATAACAAGACTGATTGCGAGCGGCGAAAGCGAAACTCTTGACTTCAAACAAACCATTTCCGATGCTTCTAAAATTGCCCGTACTCTGGTAGCATTTGCCAACCATAAAGGCGGCACATTGCTAATTGGTGTACGCGATAACGGCAGCATTTCAGGTATCAGGTCTGAAGACGAGAAATACATGCTCGAACTGGCAGCAACATTTTATTGCAGCCCTCCAATTAAAATCTCGTACACAGAACACGAGATTGATCACAAAACAGTCATTGAGGCCAAAGTGCTTCCGGGAACCGAAAAGCCCTATTACGCCAAAAGCGATGATGGCAAATGGTGGGTTTATCACCGGGTAAACGACCAGAGCCTGCAGGCCAGTGCAGTTATGTTTCAGGTCCTGAAAAAACAAAACCGTTCGGCTTCCGAATTGTCCAGCTATAGTTTTCTTGAATCAGAAATTCTGAAAACATTGAGCCTGTCGCACGACCTGACATTACATGATTTAATGGAAAACCTGAAAATTAAAAAAAATAGAGTGATATACAGTTTAGCCAAACTCATACATTTTGACCTTGTGGATGTCCACTACCGTCAAAAACTGGAATATTACTCGATTAAACCCTGAAAAAGCAGTGTAAATAAAAATTAATCTGCTGAAATACAAGTCTATAGAAATTATTGAGGGGTAATTTCTTATTTACTTTTAAGTTTTTAAAACGTTTTGTATATTTGTGTATATAGCGTTCTAAACTATTGAGTATTAATACACTATAAGTATTTTTACTCAGTACAAAGACCTAAAAATCAACCTGAAAGAAAAAAGAAGAGTTATGAAACCAGCGTTAAAAACCTTATTGATTTGCATCCTGCTCGCAGGGGGCAAAATCAACGCCCAGGGTGTCGATTTTATAATCGGAGCATCCACCAGCCACTTCCTGGGAGATCTCGGCGGAAAACCCTTTCTGGGTACCAACGACCTTCAGGATTTGGATATCTTGTCGACGCGCTATGCCGTTACCACCGGTTTGCGTATACACATGGGCAATACATTTGCATTCCGCACCAATCTCTGGTATGCCAGAGTAGCCGGCGATGACAAGTATACCCGCAACAGGGAAAGGCACGGACGTAACCTGAGTTTCTTCAGCCGCATACTGGAAGCAGATGCCGTGCTCGAGATTAATGTTTACCGCAGTCCCGACCGCAAAAAAATATTCTATGTATTCGGCGGAATCGGATACTTCTCTTTCAATCCCAAGACTAAAATGAACGGCAAGGTTTATACCCTGCGCGACTGGGGCACCGAAGGTCAATATGCTGTAGCCGGTAAAAAGCCATACGACCTTAACTCGGTTTGTTTCCCGATGGGATTCGGTTACAAATTTATACTCTCTAAAAGAGCTTATCTGACCTTCGAAGTCAACTCCAGAAAAACACAGACAGATTATATAGACGATGTCAGCACGCGCTATGTCGACCCCAATCTGTTGATTGCCGCTAAAGGCCCTACCGCCGCATCACTGGCAGACAGAAATATTTCTGATATACCCGGTTTCAGCAGTCCCGGTTCGATAAGGGGCGACCCCAAAGACAACGACAATTTCTTTTTCTTCTCTTTCAGCTACAATTACGCCATAGGTACAGGAAAAGGAGGCTATGGCTTTGGTAACGGCAAGAAACCGAGAAACAAGATTAATAACCGCAAGAAATGTTTCGAATTCTGATCTGATTTACCCTGTTCAGGACTTTTTAACACGCACTGTCTTTCTATTTCCGGTTTTCAATACGGCCATTTATTCCCGATCTTGTCGTAAACCTCTATAGTGAATTTGAACTGAGGTGCAACGGTGTATTGATTATTGACATTGGCTACATAAAACAGGCCTATTCTAACGCGCTCTTTCCACAACCTGAGCATCTTTTCGACTCCTACAAATACTTCGAAGAATTTCATATTGCGCTCGGTGGTAAACAATAGTCCGCCGCCGGCACATTCTGTGATATTCAGTTTTTTAAGCAGGGGGACTTTATTGATCAGGGCTCCGTTAAACCTGTGGAAATAATGCGCTTCGTAAAAGCGTTTAAGCGTGGCATAAGAAGTATCTATACCCTGAAATGAATAAAGGGGATTGGCAAAAAAGTAAGGGCCAATACTGCGCTGGAATTTATAATCTATCAGCCTCAGATCACGTATATTGATAAACTCACCTGATACTACCCTGTACTTGCTAATACCTGCCAGCCCCATCTTTACTTCCTGTTCAACAACAAATTCGAGGTAATCAAAATCAATGGTACTGCCGAGAACATTCAGCCCTTTGCGGTAACGCGCCGAAAATTCGGGCCATTTACTACCCAGTATCAGTTTTTGATACGGTTCGCGGATATATTTCTGGAATGGCACATAATACAAATTGAGATTGCCATATAATGCCTGATAACCTTCGAAAGGGGTTGTAGCCCTGTTGCCGCCCCACCAGTCGTCTGCCCTTTCGTCAAACTTCATATTCGAAATGGACCTTCTGTTGGCCCATTCGGCACCGGTACCCACATAAAACCCATTGAAAAGTTCGATTCTGTGAAAGAAATTGGCAAAATCGTGCGCATAAAAATTCTCTCTGGAAAACCCTTTAATCCAGGAATTATAAGGATTTATGACTCCGAAATCACTGCCTATACTCAGATTATAAAATCCTCTGTTAAAAGGGTTATATAGCCTTGCCAGATTAAAAGACCCTTTCATATCGCGGTTGTAAATCCCGTAATTGAGAGCAGGGGTAACATGAATTTCCTTCTTGTTTTTGAATGTCCTTTCGTAGGAAACCCAGTAACTGACGCGCGGACCGGCCAGATAAAACGGCGTATAGGCAAATATCAGGGGCTTGAAAGACCAGTAGCGTTCGCTGCTGCGCTTGTAAAATGCCTGCCCTGTAAAAAACAATTTCCTGAAATTGATTTTGTTGAATTCCCTGTCACTTGAATCCTGCCAGCTTTTTTGTGACTGAACAGCTTTGATGCTGTCGCTATGTCTTATAAAATCCAGTTCTTCCTTGCTGAAGGGCTCCTGTCTGATGTCTTTCCAGAAACCGGTATCGCGCTCGTATGCCTCCTGAGTAGTACTGCTTAACTCGGTATTGAAGAATCGTTTTTTAAATTGCTGCTTCAACTTGTAATTGCTGTAATAAACAACTGTTCGGCCGCTGCTCTTCGACTTGCCGTATTTTGCTTCGTAAAGAAACTCCATTTTTTTAAGCTGATACTGCGAATCCGTAATCTCGTACTCCTGACTTACCTGAAAGAAATCGTATTCAGCCATGTGGTATTTGGGTATGCTCAGTTTAAGGGAGCGTATACACCAGATGCTGTCCTGAATTACCAGTTCGCCGCTTACCAGAGCGTTACCCAATATGCCGGGACTTACTTTAATGCGGTAATACCTGATACCGTCTTCAACGAATATCTTCACCATCTTGTACTTATAGGCTATGAGTCCGCTGTTACTCAGAGGAGACAGGATTGGCGAAACACTTAGCGCCGGCAATTCAAGCAAATTGCGGTAAAAATTGAATTGCCCGTCTGTGTGACTAAGATAAAAAAGTCCGGAGCGATCACCTCTGATGTCTACCCCGCTTCTTTCCTCTTTTATCTTATCCGGTGGAGAAAAATGAACGGTTAAATACACCTCAGCCATATTCAGATTCGGATTCTTAGCCTTGCCGGTATCCGACTTTGGTTTTTTAGTACTTTCAGACTCGGTTGCCTTAATATAGGCATCGACTGAAAAAGCGTCCTGATAAAGGTAGCGGTATTTTCCTTCAATAACCTTTTTGATGATTTCTTCAGATCGGTCAATTTTTTTTGATGAGACCTTAACCCCTTCCAGCACTGTTTCTTCCTGTTCCAGTATGCAGTTTTGTACCACATCGGCATAATTCACGGTAACGGGAATTTTCATTGTTTTGTAACCTTTCATACTGAAAATAAGCACATAGGAACCCTCACTGATCTTAATAGAATAATGTCCCTTGATATCGGTTTTTGTAATCAGCGACGGGTTATCCAATATCGAAACCTGAGCGAAAGCCACGGGCTCCATTGCCGAATTTGTGACCGTTCCGCTAATCGTATAGAACATGGCAGAAAGCTTGCCTGCATACATCAGCAGTAACAATAATCCACAACGTATCGAATGATTTAAAAGGTGCACGGATTCAGATTTAACGCAATTTAGTTCAAATTGTTACAAATCAGCAATTGCGTTTCTATGTAATAAGCGTCAAAAAGGATGAATGTCCCTTCTATCAGGCCTCGAAACCGGCAGCAATTGACGCTGCTGTTGCGGTAAACTCTTCGCCTGTAAATTTTGCCCTGGCTGCCGTAAAATTGAGGTCGCCAACATGGTTCATAGGCACCAGATGGATATGTGCATGCGGAACCTCCAGGCCTATGACAGCCATTCCGACCTTGGTGCAGGGAATCGCTTTTTTGATTGCCCCGGCTACTTTCTTGGCAAAAATGTGAAATTCGGCGAGTCTTTGGTCTTCAATGTCAAAAATGTAATCGACAGCCATTTTGGGTATCACCAGGGTATGCCCTTCACAAAGCGGATTGACATCCAGAAAAGCCAGAAAATCGGCATTTTCCGCCACCTTGTGACAGGGTATTTCACCGTCTATTATTTTTTGGAATATGGTCGACATGCTCAGAGAGAAATTGAGAGTATCTCCAGTTTAACCACACCGGCAGGCACTGTAATTTCCACAACATCTCCTTTGGATTTACCTATGAGTCCGGCACCTATGGCCGACTTGCTGGAAATTTTGCCCAGTTTCATATCTGCCTCTTTTTCGGAAACTATCATGTACTCCATTTCCCTGTTGGCGTTTAAGTTTTTAACTTTAACCTTGCTGAGCAAATTAACTTTTGAGATATCCAGTTTGCTTTCGTCAATTACTCTGGCATTGGCAAACATTTCATTAAGTTTGGCAATCTTGGCTTCCAGCAATCCCTGAGCTTCCTTGGCCGCATCGTATTCTGCATTCTCGGATAAATCCCCTTTGTCTCTTGCTTCTGCAATCTGCAAACTGATGGCAGGTCGCTGAACTTTCTGCAATTCTTCGATCTCTTTTTTCAGGTTTTCGTAACCTTCTTTTGTAAGATATACTATTTCACTCATAACGTTCTTAGCTTTATATAAAAAAACAAGTGCTTTCAGAAAACGAAAGCACTTGCGCAAATTTAGTAAAAAATATTTTATTTAAAATACATTGACTCTTAAACCGAAAGTATGTGTTCCGGAGAAAGGTCTTGTATGTCTGTAAGAATAATCTACTGCTACCTGGCTGGTTTTGTTACTTTTACTTTTGTCGAAAATTGGTATCTGAACGCTGGCACCAAGGTTCAAACCGGTATAGGCATTGTTACGGGTGTCGTAGTTAAATATACCTTTTTCGTAGTTGTAACCGGCTCTGAACATCAGCAATTCCTTGTAAGCGTATTCGACACCCAGTGCAGTCTGATTGCTTGCAGCGGTATTGCTGGTAAAGCTTAAAGCAGTGGTAAGTCTGTGCCAGTACATATTATTATCCTTATCCAGTCTGAAATCGTATGCAACACCGATATTAATCAGCGAAGGAAGCGGAGTTTTATCAGACCTGTGAGAGGTTGTCTGGGTGTAGTTTTTACCATCGATGTTTGACTTCGCGGCAAGTCCGTCACCTGAATAACGGGCATCAGTACCGAGATTTTTGATACTAACACCGAAACGGATATCTGCACCACGGCCTGCAGCCGGATTTTTTTCAGCATCGCGGTATTTTACTTCCTTGCCGCTGAGCAGGTCGGAGTATTGAAGACCGGCGTCGATACCCAGGGCACTTGTACGTACATCAGGTGTAGATTCGCTGGCGAGTTTGAAATTGATACCTGCGGCAATCCTGTTGGTAAAGTTATAGGCATAACCCAGATTAACATTCGAAATTGAAGGTTTATAAGTACCTATTCCACCTTCCGGCTGATCGTAGGTTGTAATCGGAATCTGGCCGATAGAGAAAGATGTAACGCTTAATCCAATTACACCACTTCCAACGGTTTGACCGAAACCAAAACTATTGATATTGATACCTGTTCCACCCAGCCATGAAGATCTGCTGAATGCGAGTTCGGTACCTTCTACTTTACCCAATCCGGCAATATTCCAGAAAAATGACTCAACTCCTCTTACACCGGCTGAATAGGCATTGCCCATTCCGCTCGACTGTGCCCAGCCGTTGACCAGCAACTGAGTGAATCCGTATTGACCTGTCCTTGCCGGCGCCTCTATATTTTGTGCGAATGCGCTTCCTGAAAGTGTCAGTGCTATCGCTAAACTTACTATTTTGTTCATACTTGCTTTTTTCTAATTTGATTAATAAGTGTCCAGATCCAGCTGACGCATTACGCCATACCATTTAAGTATTTTTTCTCCCAGATCACCGCAGTCTACGTGAATAATGTAGAATCCGCTGGCTACAGGCACCTTTCCGTTATTTTTAAGATCCCAGTCTACATAAGTTTCCTGGTCGTCTTTTTCTATTCTCCTTACCAGTGTACCGTTAAGTGTGTATATTGAAATCACAGCCTTAGGCGGAAGATTTGTAATCTTAACTTTGGTATCAATGGCGCTTGACTCATATCCGGAAGCCGCATAGTAAGGGTTTGGAACGATATTAATCATATCCACAGACTTCTTACCGGTTTCGGCATTGACATTGTTGTGAACGCTTTCGGTTGAGAAAGAATAGCGTGGAAGTGTTGTGCTGTCGCCACCCGGTACAGATTTGGTGTATGGCTTGCGCACATGCAGTGTAATCTGAACTTCAGTTGGAGGCACTCCGTTTTTAATCTTGAATCCGTTGGCTGCCATCGCAGGGATTACCCACATTGCCTGAGAGAATACTTTTCTCTTATCGGTGTTTGTAGGTATCTGACCCGGACCGCTTACAGTAAGCAGCTGCTTGTAAGCATCACCCTGATCGTAAATTGGTCCTTTGTAAATCCTTGACGACATACCGACATAGCTTCCCATCACGTAGATGTTATGCTTACCTCCGAAGTACATATAGGTACCGTCGCTGTATTTGCTGGTCGGATTCCAGATCATGTCATTGCCGTTTTCTGTTTCAGGGAGATAAGAATCCTCACCGAACATGATGTTAAGCCTTTCGCCGGTTTCGAGGTTGATGGCATAACCGGGGAACCATGATCTGCCCATTTCTGACGGATCTTCTTCCCAGCGTATAAAGCTACCGTCGGAACTATTGTAAACAGGTTTGATGGAGTTGTGCCAGCGCATGTTGAATTTCTCCATATTTCCCTGAGTAAGAGCTTTGTCTTCGCCCATTTCAAGCACAACGCAGCGTGTCCACTGTCTGCAATCAGGTGTCAGTACAAGTTTGATACTTGAGAGTTCAGATAGTGGGTTGTCTGATACCTGCGAACCTGTCCAGGCCGGACCATAGATGATAGAGTTGTTATTGGCGTGTGGCCCCTGAGCTCTTGCGCACATAGCGTATGGCGCAATGCGTTTATCCCATATTTTTTCGAATGCTTCGTATGGATCGTAAGAATCGTTACCGGTATGTAAAGGATCGAAATCGGAATAGAAGTCGTGGCTCCATCCGTCGAAGGTTGCGGCATTGAGTCCGCTTGTACCGGAACGTATCCAGTTAAAAGAGCTGAAATCACCATCGACATCGGTAACTGCTGTCAGCCAGCGTTTGTTGTCGTCGGCAAATGTAACGCTCCATCCCAGGAAACCATTAGTTGGTTCACCGTATGGACTTCTGCCCGGTGATGGTACCTGCTGAATTTCTACAGCCAGTCCCCAGTCTCTCAGGTTGTTTATAGTTTTAGTTGCGCCTCCGAATTTAACTTTACCCTGAACGGTTTCAATTTTAGATTCGATGCTTCCATCAGCGTATACAGATTCGCCGGTTGTCAGGTTAGTTAATACCCAGTGGCTCTTTGCAGAAATTGAATCCTGATATCTGTTAACACCGCTTCCTCTTGTTCCGGCTTTAATGCTGTCCGGTTCAATAAATCTGAATTCGAAATTGGCATTTGGTACTAAAAGCGGGTCAACCACTTTGATTTTTACAGGACCATTGCCGCCGAGATAAACCGGATTGGCAGTGCTGTTATTGGCCAGTATTTCGCTGATGGTCTCTTTGCTGAATTCCAGCATCTGACCACCGTTACCTCTTCCTGAAAGCTGTTTAAGTATAGGACCGTCGCCGTAACCAGCACCCAGCTGGCTTCCGCCCATTTCCGGTTCAGATTTGTGAGGGTAAGCAGAGAACTTAACTGTATTTCTTCCGGCCAGGTATTGCACAGGCTCAAGTTTAAGAGGATCGTTTGCAGGGTAACCGTATGCAAATACCAGATAGTGGTATGTTTTAAAGTTTACCAGCGTTTTGTTTGAACCTGAAGCAAAAGCATCTTCGGTAAGACTGAAGGTATGCAAAATGCCTTCGTTGGCGCCGTTTACTTTCAGTTTTGGAACGTTGGCTGCCACATCAGGATCGTATTCGTAATTGATCAGTGTAGTGATATTGTCTTTAATGTCGCACTGAAGTATCAGTCTGGCTTTTTCTATATCATTGAGTTCGCTGTTGGATACGGTACCATCTTTAAGCTGGTAAACCATATAACCCTGGAAACGATATTGAATCACCTGGTTGTTTTCGTTTTTGATATCTTCACTGTATTTTTCAGAAGCATCGGTGTTCAGGAATTTCAAAACAATTTCGTTTTCGAGTTCCTGACTTTCAACTTCGGGAGGCTCAGGACCATCAGGTAAGTCGAATCTGTTGTTGAACAATTTCTGTGCTTTATCACTTGCCAGTTTAAGCAGACCGAGAGAACCGGTTGCACCACCTGAAGTAGTTTTTGCCCAGACTACACCCACTGTAACAGTGTTCACTGCTCCGGGCATAAGTGTGAACGGACCGGCAGACTGAATAAAACGTCTGTCACCCGGCTGGTTACCTGAACTTTTTTCAGTCCACCTTGGAGATGAAGCTGTAGCAGGATTGGTACCGTCGTCGAACATGTATTTGGTACAAACAGAACCGTTTACACCGTTACCGCCGAATTTCATACAAACACCATTCATCCAGTTACCCTGAAGAAGGTTGTAAAAGTCGATGGCATTATCAGGATTACCGTTTACCGGGTTCTGGTCGTTATTGTAATAAACAAAAGCTCCCATACCGAGTTCGGTACCGCTGGTATCAATTGGACCCTGGAAAAAGTCTACACCTACGCTTGGCGGGTTAAGGCCGTAACCGAGTACACCTTCGTCGTTGTCATCACCGTTGTAACAATAACCGAGACTTCTGGTAACATCACAACCAACATAGTCGTCGGAATAGTTACCGAGGTCGGCGTCTACCCACTGACCAAAATAAGTCTGATCAAGGGCCTCAAAACCGCGGTTAACAATTTTAGTACGGTAAAATGTCATGTTGTTTACCTCATCATTAGTCTGGAAAGCGAAAGCGGTTGTCTGCAACTCAAGTCCGATAGGAATACCACCGGTTTCGGAGTGCACATTACCTCTGTCGTTATATACAAACCAGATCATCTGATCGGGCTGATCTTTTGGTAGATTTTTATCGTTGGGACGTGCAGGATCCAGAATCGGATAATCACCGGCATAAGGGTTATAACCCGGAACACCATCGAGGTTGAAGAAAGGAGCGAGATCGCTGGTCTGGTTGGTTCCGAAAGGTATAGAACTATTGCCGGTAGCAGGCCATTCAAGAATATTTTTGGCCAGGTCGAGATTGCCTGAAGTCTGTTGTCTCAGGATTTCTTCTCTTGTAACCTTAAACATTTTGTCCCATCCTTCGCAACGGGTTGGATCGGTACTTACATCATTCATGTCGAGAGTACCCGGCCAGAAGTCGTTACCTCTCTGACGGTAAGTCATGGCAGCCATACGGAGGTTACCGTCGCCGCGACCAAGTCCGCCTATCCACAGAGCTCCTGCAAACAAAGCGTGTTTTCTAACACTGTTTGCATCGGTCACTTTTGGTATTTCATATTTAGGGTTGTTGAGATCCCACCACATATCACCGCCGTTCAGAATTCTGGTACGCACGTTGTTGATGTCGAGGTCGGCACTCTGAGTAGAAGATTTACAGGTATTGGCAAACTCTGCGAGTCCGTTTCCCGATCCGGTCTGGTTTCCGTTTTTACCACTCAGGTTCTTTATTTCGGCAGCATCTGATACCGAAGAGAACAGAAGCAGTGCAGACATCAAACCGAATTTTTGATAAACACTTTTCATAATATTCTTGACTTTAATTTTTGTAACGTTTAATTGAAAAATAATTTAGCTCCCAGGAATATCAGTCTTGGGGTCTGGTAATTGAAAGGGCTGTTAACTGCAGTTCTGTAATAGAAACTGTAAGCTTCGGCGCTCAGCTGATTCTGCAGAGCCTGTTGTCCTTTTGGTGAGTTCAGGAATCCGTCATCTTCGGTTGCACCGGTGTAAGGATTCACTGAGTAAACGATACGGGTATTGAACAGGTTGGTAACGTATGCATAAACCTGCAGGTATGCGCCCAGTGATTTACCATCTTTGTTCTTCCAGTCCAGCGGAATATCTTTCTGGATATTCATGTTTGTGTTTAACTGCCATGGAAGACGTGATCCGAATGGTGTACCTTTGATTGGCGCCCTGTCTACTGATCCAAGCTGAACCGGTTGTGAAGTTGCGGTGTAAGGAAGTCCGGATGTAGCAGAGAATACGAAGTTGAAGTTGGTATTGGAGAATATCTTGGTTTTGCCAATGATTGGTCCTCTGTATTTTCTTTTGTCTTTAGCTTTACCTACTCCTTTGTCGTCGAAGAACTCCCAGTTGAAGATTGCTTTGAACTGGTGACGGATATCCAGGTCGCCAAGCGGGAACAGTGAGCGAAGGTTTGGCTGGTTGCTGGCTATCAAGGCTCTCTGTGAATTGAGGTTTGATCCGGTACCGTCTGCAAACTGCAGGGTGTAGTTACCGGAAAGGGAGATGTTGTTTTCTGAATTGTATTCCAATTCCATGATCAGACCTTTAACTGTACTGAAGTCGAGGTTGTTGTAACTGATATAGGTAATAGGATAGGCATTGTTGAACTGGAAGGCAGATATATCGTTTCTGGTTTCCCTGTAATAAGAAATCAGGTTGAGCAATGTTCCTTTGGCTAGTTCCTGTTTGAAACCAATCTGATAGTCGGTAGTAAGCCTTGAGGTAAGCGCAGGGTTAGCTATTGCATTAGTTGCTTTCTGAGTTAAGAACACATAATCATCAATTGTGGCAAAGTTTGCTGAAGGTCTCTGAGCGAGTACGTCGTAACTGGCATAGAACAAACTTTTGTTGTTCAAAGGGAATTTGAAGAATATACGTGGAAGTATGTTAACTTTTGGTTTGTAATCGGCAAATGAGTTGGCTGTTACTTCAGTCTGATTCGGATCTACAAGGTAAGGAGCAATTTTACCGTTTGAAGTTCTGTTGGCAATCAGGTCAGGTGAAGAAAGCTGGGTTCCGTTCTCATCGTACCAGGTGTTGTCTTTGCGGTAACCGAGTATTTTTCTTGGGTTTTTAACATCGTCAACATATACTGCGTAGTCTGAGCCGATATTGGAAGGGTGAGTAACTCTGTTGCCTTCAAGTTCGGTAACCTCACCGGCCTGTTTTATCGGATATAGTGAATACGGATCTTTCAGCACCAGCTGGTTGGCGTCGTAACGCTCAATACGGAGACCAAGTCTGAACTCGAGATCTTTGAACATAAACTGATCCTGGAACCAGGCTGCAGTATATATAGGCATGAATGCGCCGATGCTGCGTTTATTTTTATCCTGAAGGAAATCGTTTACATCCGGTCTGCCGCGGAGTTTGTTACCCAGATGGTCGTATCCGTTGTAGGCAACTATTGCACTACCATTGTTGAGCAATTCGTCGGCACTGAACATGTCGAGACTGAAATCGCCCGGTTTGTAAGAGTTGATGTCGAGGAAAGTAGTTTCGTTTATTTTTTTTCCATAAACATCTGTTGCTCCCTGTTCGATCAGTTTCCTTCTGAAGTTCTTGTCAAATGTAGACTGAGTAGCATAGTTGATCAGTCTGTTGTAACGGACTGTATCCTGGAAAACCCCGTTAGCATCGTATGACAGAATCGGGTTTGCTTTGTCGAGCTCAGCAATGTGGCTGTTGGCATACTGATACATCAGTCTCCAGAGATTGGTTGCACCTACGCCGTATGATCTGCTTACTGCCTGTTCGTATGAAATACCGAACTGAAGCTTGTGACCTGAAGCGGCTTTTTTAGCTGAATTCAAAGGACCTTTTACCTCTGTTTCGCCCATTGCGAATAAAGTATAGCGTTCGCTTTGTGATTTGCTGTAACCTGCAAGCGGTGTGCCAGGTGTATTCCATAATGAGTAAATATTATTCGGGCTGTAACCATTGAGCAATCCCAATCCCTGAAGGATCTGAGCGTCGCTGGTAATATTGGCGCCAAATTCGGAGTATTTATTGTAAAGTGCTGAGGTGTAATTTCCTCTGACAGTATTGATGTCGGCCTGAGTAAATCGGATGGCAGTATCTCTGAAACCGGTTTGTTCCCAGAAATTCTTCAGGTAAACCTCGTTGCCATTCTGGTCTATAAATTTCCTTGACTGGCCGTTAGGATTGTTCAGGTTGCCGTAGTATGAATAGAATTCTGTCGGGTAGTGTTTGAACTGACCAATGTAACCGTAGTCGAAAATGTTATCGCGGTGATCTGCATCCATTGACTTGGCCCAGGTAGACTGGTAGTCGAAACGCAGGGTGAAGAAAGTATTGTTTAGTGTGGTTTTGGTAGCTTTACTCAATGAATCCGGTCCTTTGAAAGACTGGGTGTATTTCACATATCCGAGTACATAAGTACTGAAAGAAAGCGGATTGTTTTTGTAAGCCATTATGTTGTTGCCGCCGTTGATACTGTTGCTGTAGGCAAAGTTACCGAAAGCAGTAAGGGTTGCCATCGGACCGATTCTGAAATCGAATTTAGCCTGGGCTGATGAACTGAATGATCTTACATTAGGTCTTACTTTTACGTTGTCGTAATCATTTTCGGTGAGATAGTTGGCTGCATGCACAAATCCTCCGTCTGTATTGATTAGCAATGGATTTTTTTCTATTTCGGCGAGTTTCTCATCCTTGATTACATACCAGCCTATATAGGAAGGATTCGGCTCGCGGTTGTATGTAAAGTTAGCAGCGAGGTTCATCGCAGCAATCGGAATTCTTTTGATTTTGCTTTTTCCTGTTTTATAATCAGGATTGATTTTGAAAAGCAAAGGTGCAGCGTAAAAACCTTCTATCAGGTTGTTGTGGTAGGGCTGGAACATGCTGTTGCTCCTTACTTCGATGCTGGCACCTTTTCTGGTTGATATGGAACCACCCTTGGTGGTGATGGATATACCAAGACCGGTAAAGTCACCATACTGAGCAGGAATACCTGCCTGCATAATCTCAACCTGTGATCCGAATGCCTGAGTTAGTGAACCGTTGGTAACCCTTACACCATCTATATAGGTTGCGTTTCCGTCTGTTCTCGAACCCCTGGCAGACAATCCGTTTGGACCGCTGTTAACACCACCCTGCATACCTGCGAGATTGGCAAAACCTCGAAAACCTGTCTGAACATTTTGTTTCTGAGTTTTCTTAACGGTACCGCCTTCGGTTTGTCTTGCCTGTGCGGTTGTACCTTTGGTAAATCCACCAAGACTTGTAACAGCAAGGTAATGTGCTGGGTTTGTCCCTGAGTCGTTAAACTAAAAGGCTCCAGTTCAAAATCTCCATGCCCGCCATAGGCAGTTCTGCTTGGTGCAACATATATGGAATACATGCCTACAGGCAGATTGGCAAATTCATAAGAACCGTTGATTTCCGATTTGACCATCTTAATGGAATCACCGTTTTCATCTCTGAGAATAACCGGAATATTTTCAACCGGCTTATTCCCAATCTTAACGGTACCTCTTATCCATCCTGTATTCGACTGCGCATACCCGCTGAGGTATGTGGCGAATGCAAGAATTGAGAAGCATGCGGTTTTTAGAGTAAACTTCATATTCATATTTATTTTTTTACAATAACAATTTATTTTTAATATACTTTCCGTGAAAAGTGAGGCAATTTCAATGTTTTTTTTTTATTAATCAACTTTCATCTAAATATTTTTCACATTCGTCGTGTATTCAAGAATTTTTGCTGCAAGTACTTCAGCAATGCGCAGATAACTTTCGGCCGACCATCCGGCCACATGAGGGGTAATAATTACCTGATTACTAGCCAGCATGCGGCTCATTAACAATTTCTCATTATCATTCCAGCTCTGCGGATTTTCGTTTTCAAGTACATCACTTGCAAAGCTTTTAATTTTTCCACTACTTATGCCATTCATGACATCTTCAAGTTTGCAAATACCTCCTCTTGCTGTATTAATCAATACAACACCATCCTTCATTTTTGAAATCAGATCCGCATTAAGCATGAATCCTGTTTCGGCAGTAAGGGGCACATGGAAGCTGATGACATCTGCTGTGGCAAGTAACTCTTCTAAAGTACATTCGCTTGCAAACACTGATTTTACTTCACTGTATTTGTCATAGGCAATTACCTTACAATTGAGTCCGCTGAGTTTTTTGGCAAAACAGGAACCCGCGTTACCAAATCCGACAATACCAATGGTTTTACCGCCAATTTCCCAGCCCCGGTTAGCTTCCCTGTTCCATTGCAATTGCCTGACTTCTGTTGCAGAACTGTTTATTTTTTTACTCATACCCAGCAACAACCCAAGTGCATGTTCTGCTACCGCATCTCTGTTGCCCTCAGGGGCGTTGAGCAATGTAATATTGTGAGCAAGAGCAAATGCCTCGTCTATATTGTCCATCCCTGCTCCACCCCTTGCAAGACATTTTAATTCGGGCAGTTGGGAAATAACATCAGAGGTAAAATTCATTTTACTCCTGACAGCAATGATTGAATAATTTTTAAGTAATCCGAATTCGGTTTGAGGAGAAAAATCAGGCCTGTAATTGACATTAAGACCAGCTTTTGATAAAGACTCTGTAAAAACAGGGTGAAAATCATCTATTACGAGGACTTCTGCTGTTTTGGAAAAAATCATTGGAGGGCGGGCTGATAAGAATGAGCAAATAAACAACACTTTGATGAATAAAAAAATACAAAATGCCCGCCCTTCAATGAACTTTGTTAACACTAGCTTAATGGTAAAAAACAACATTAACATGATAAAACAGCTTTCGGAATCTTTGACAAAACCTGAAAGCGCTACGCTGCAAATTACCGGCTTAAATTTTGCAGCCTATTGAAAACCAGTTCTTTATTTTTAATTCCTTATAACCTATTTAACAAATCAATAAGATTAAACTATGGCAAAAGTCGATAAACAGGCAATTCTGCTTTTTTCATCTTTTTGTTTCCATTCAATTCATTCAAAACCAGGGCGCTTTTTCATCTGATTATCTAATATTTTTATCCAAATTAAAACGAAATAGTCAATCAGATTGTCTATGCTTAATAATCTGTATTACTGATATTTAGAATATATATCTGATTTTATTCTAACAACAAAACCCCTTGATTCAATTAATTTGACCTATACTTTATTGATATATCAATCTTTAATTTTGTATCCACCAACTTATTAAAACCGACTTATAAAAATTATGTTTAAATTCTCTACCCTCATCTTCTTGTTTTTTACCTGTCTCTGCGTATTCGGACAAACGGGAACGCTTAAAAGTTTCAGCTCAGCCGATCGCGACATGAATGGCGATATTACCTGCGACAGCAAAGGCAATCTGTATATGATTGTTTATAATGACAAAAATGCGCGCTTAATCAAAACCGACTCCATTGGCAATGTATTGTGGAGTAAATCAGATTTAAACTGGTACCCGACTTCGCTCATCATATCCGAAAACACAGTTTATGTGTCGGGTTCTTTTAATTCGGGATGGAATACCGGTTCATTTATTCTGATTTCGTCCGGCCCCCGCGATATGTTTGTCGCAGCCTACGACCTCAGCGGTTCTGAGAAATGGATTAAAACCTACGGCGGCAACGGAACTGAATCAGCCGACAAAATTACGACAGACATCAACGGAAATATTTATGTGGCCGGAGTTTATGGTGCTGCCTTTTCGGTTGATCAGATCAATCTCCCTTACAGCGGTGAAAACGACATTTTCCTCTTAAAGTTTAATGCTAAAGGAAAATCAATCTGGGGAAAATCCATACGCGGCCCTTTAGCCGACGAACTTTACGCATTGCACAGCAATTCAGATAAAACAGAATTATATCTCAGCGCCTATGCCCAGACATCGGTTTCGCTTGGCAATAATTTTTACAGCGGCGACAATTCAAATTATATTCTCAAATCAGACAGCAACGGCAACACATTAAATTCAGACAGCAAACAGGAAGTTTACCGCTTTCTCGGACAGGCAGGCAGTAAATATTTGACACACAGCGGCCAGAACTATTACGACAGCAGCGGTATAGTTTATATATGCGACGCGAACCTGAATACTCTTGGGCAAAAGCTTGTAAGAAAAGGATATAAAACCATGATAAGTCATCAAAATCGCATTCATATTTTCGGTCTTGAGCCTTTGGTAAAAAACTTTACAATCGCTTACATGGGATACTTCGATACTTACGACAGCAATATGAATCTGATAAGTCACAATGAACTCGGTTTGAAAGCAAGCATCGGAGCAGGCGTTATCGCGGGCAATACATTTGCAGGACTTGGCATAAACCGCGATACATGTTTTGTATACGGCCATCAATTAATTTCAAAACCCGCTGATCAGGACGTCTTCCTGATTATACTCGAAGAATTCAGACTGGGCAATTCCAAGACTGTCATTCCTGCAACGCTTTCTGCCTTTCCAAATCCCGCCGGCGATTATATCCGTTTTACCACAGCAAGTAAAACAGAAACTCCTTTACTTGTTTCATTAATACATTCAAACGGACAAATTCAAAACTTAAATGTTCTATCCGAAGACGGATTTAATTTTCGCCTGGACATTTCTGAAATACCTGTAGGAATTTATACGATTTACATTAAAGACACCCATCAAACTTTCACTTTTAAATTTATCAAACAATGAAAAATCTGTTTAATCCAAAACTGCTATGCCTTTTCCTTTTAACTTTTTCAGGTGGCATTTTGCTGTATGGCAATTATTTTGAAAGAGAACAATTGTTCAACCGCCCGGCTGATCCGCAGCCTGCTACCGGTGTAGATATACTCCGAAAGGAATATCCCTATATAGTCATACGCGACATCAACAATTCAACAAACGGCACCCAGGTCAACCGCCGCAAGTATGTCACCATTCCCGCAATCAGCGGCAGTAATTTGTATGCCATGCTGGGAGATTATCTTTATGATGTTCAGAAGAAAAAATGGAATATCAATCAGGTTAGCAATTACATCATCGAATACAACTTCAACAACGGCACGGTTCCCAAGGCATTTGTTCACCACAGGTTTGCCGATTCACTGAACAACCATACCTATAAAACCCTGTTCAGTTTCAACACGGATAATCTGCCCGACACTCAGAAATATTACCTGATCAGTCATGAAGACACAGTTTACTATGCCTGCATTGTCTTTGATTATGACAAACAGAAACGACTGACTCATCTCAGGTACAGCCAGACCAACGGTTATTCGGACGAAACTTTTTTCACATTCGAAAACGGTAACCTGATAACAGCCCTTAAACTCATCTTCATCTCTCAGTTCTCTGTCCCCGACAGTATGCTTTACAGTTACCAGTACGACAGCATGGGTCGGATTACACAATACAAGGAAGAAGAAAAACCGGGCAACGGTAATCCGGGAAGCTGGTTACTCAGAAACATGAAATCCTACACCTATGATGTCAACGGTCAATTGTCGGGCGACAGATTGTATGAACCTGACAGCGGCGGCAATGCCGAATTAAAGGAAATAAATTTATACACTTATACCGGCCCGGGCAAGATGGAGACCTGGATCAATATTATCAACCCCAACGGCAGCAGTCCTTTGAGAAATAAACTCATGCTGACTTACCAGGGGAACAAAGCCGTTTACGCCTACCGCTACCCCTGGCTGGATATCGATTACAGTCATACTCCCTCTTCTTACTATCTCTTTAGCGACGAAGACATCACAGGTGTGAAAACGCCTATCAGCAGTAACAAATCTATCGCTCTATACCCTAATCCGGCGGGCAATTACATCAGGCTGCATCATGCTGAAGCAGGTTCGGCGTTAGAAATCAGGGATGTGAATGGCAAGATAGCCTTAGTGATTGAGAATTATCAGGGCGAAGACATTGATGTATCTGAATTTGCCCCGGGATTATATTTGATTATAGCCGACAAACAAAAACCAATTAAATTTATCAAGTCGTGATGCATGCATGAAACAAAGAAGATGATACTTTACCTGATGGTAGTAATGATCTACCTCTTCAGGCTGCTGATGGGCTGAAAAGGAAATGGATTATTCGGTGCGGCAATTCCCGATGATTTTATTCATCACCGAATTAACCAACTTCATTTCTTCTTCGGTCACATTTTCGAGCGCCTTCTGGCGGTTGACGACAGACACCTCGTGAATGGCGTTAATAATCCTTATTGCCTCATCGGTAACCACAAGTTTAACCCTTCGGCGGTCTTTGTTGTATGGCTTTCTGACAAGATACCGGGCTTTAACCAGCAATTCTATCATGCGCGTAACGGAGGCATTATCCTTGAAGACAATCTCACCCATTTCCTGCTGCGAGATATCAGGATTTTCCATGATACACTTTATCACCAGCCATTGATCAATGGTGATTTTAAAACCGTTCTTCCGCAAATTCTTCTGTGCAAATACCCGATAAGACCTGATTGATTTATCGATATTGTAAAAAATAATTTCGTTTAATTTTTCCATCCTGATATTCCGGCAAAAATAAACAAAATTTAACACTGCAAATCCCGAGTCATTCCGTTTTATCCCCAATCTATACCCCTTGTTAAATGCATTTTTAAGACACTATTAATCTAGCACTTAGGCTTATATTGCTTTGTTTCTCAGCGGAATTCTCGTTCAAACGGATATTCTTTCTGCTTTGCAGTCTCATACTCAAAGAGATAAATGTATTAAAAAACATCGCCATCAACTCACTTTTCCACAAGAAATTTTAAATGTGAATAAAGCTTGTACACAAAGTGCCGAATCCCTGTTAAACATGCTCAACACAAGGCCAATAAAGACTTCGCGGAGAAAACTGCCGGATAAGGCTAATGGTTTCGCACAGGCAGAAACTGTTTATCAACAGAAAAACAAACAAGTTTTAAAAAAGGGCCTGAATTGAAACTATCTATATTTGCAACGGTGAACGACTGTCATACAACCTTTTGAGAGAAAAGCAGTCAAACACCATATAAAACAAACTTATTAAAACTTGAAATGATGACACCGCAAAACGAACCACAAATCGAAGCGCATTCAGTATTTCTGAACCAGAAAACAGAGCTGGGACTATTTGGTCCGCACAGCATGGATGCGCATAACGACAAAGGACTGGCGGCTGTACTCGAGGTATCACTTTATGTGCTTTTCTGCAGTTTTATAACCGTCATGATGCTGCTCCCCACCCGTCCGGATGCCATACAGTCTATGTTCCCCAACACACCCCTCACCGATCCTGTAGGTTTTGTACTCTGGATCAAAATGACTTTATTCATTGCCTCACTGGTACCTCTTTTCTGGGGACTTCATCTCAGCAGCAAACGCCTCAAAGGTCGCTTGTTCTCCCGCCGACTGGCCTGAAATCCTGTTTAATTAATAACTAAAATAGTTAAACGATTTTAAAATCCTTTAAAATCAACTTGATAAGGTGGTTTGCTTAAATAGTTCAAACAAACCTGAAGCGGGACTATACCTTGTCAAACTTTCCTGATTTCTTTTTTTAACAGGCTAAGCATTCAATTCTAAATAATTTTCTGTATTCAGATTGCCCCTGGTTTGACTTTATCCTTTGATAAATGTAGCCAAATTGGAATTTTAACGAATAAATCCCTTCACTTGTCCTTTATGAGAAAGTAAAATTATCAGAATTTGAAATTCGTAAAACTTCAACATATATTTGACATATCAAATATATGAAATGGACAGCAATTCATGCCCATACTGCAACAGCGTTAGAAGCTCTCTCATAGGCAATGTTTACTGTTCTTCCCAGAACCGAAGTATGGACGAACTTGAATCCGGCATACTGTTTATAAACACGCCGGAAATGGAAGAAACGGATGAACATATTTCGAGACTTTCTTTGCGCTGCAGTCTTAAGGGCGAACAATACTACAGAGTAGGCGGTAGTCTGAAACTTATCAATCCTGAGACTTACCTGCTGATAAATCAGGGACAGCGTTACCAGACTTCATTCAAAGGAGGAGAAAATCAGGATATACTTATCATCGCTTTTAAACCGGGATTTGCAGAAGATATCCTGAAGACGGTATTAGGCACGGAAAGCCGCTTACTGGATAATCCATTTGAAAACACTTACAATTCATTGCATTTTTTTGAAAGAAGCTACCCAAATGATGCTGAACTTTATAAGCACATCTCAACAATTTCCCGTTTAATCAAAACACCGGATCTGCAATTCAAAAAAGAAATTATTGAATATTTGTTAACTGCTGCTATGGAAAGGCTGCTGCAACTGCACATGAGTCTGAGCACAGAGATTGACAGTATGAAATCTGTCAGACGCTCTACACGTATCGAGCTTTACCGTCGTCTGCATATTGCCCGCGATTTTATTGAAGCATCGTCATCGGCGGATCTCAAACTCGGAAATATCGCTGATGCGGCCTGCCTTTCACTGCACCACTTCAAGCGCGAATTCAAAAATCTGTTTGGGATAAGTCCACACCGTTATCTTTTGTTATGCAGATTAAAAAGAGCTTCGCTTCTGCTCAAAAATTCTGATGAGAATCTGGATGAGATTTGCAGCGAAACAGGTTTCATCGATACCAGTGCATTTATCCGACTATTCAGACAAACTACAGGACTCACACCCGGCAATTTCAGGAAGAATTCAAATTAGCCTTTTCTGCATATTTAAAAATCCATTTATAAAATAATTTTGTCATTATAATTATGAAACTGATTCTTACACTTGTACTGATTTGCCGGATGATTCCGCTTGATGCGACACCCCTTCCCAGAAGAGTTTACCTGGGTATTCGCATGGAAACGCTGACCGACGATGCCAGAAATATCATAGGACTTAAAGAACGATTCGGCGTTTTGATTTCGGAAGTACTGCCAAACTCGACAGCCGAAAAAGCGGGATTTAAAAAAGGGGATATACTTCTGAGTATTGATACATTTAAAGTAAACAATCCCTCCGGATTGATACAATACTTGTTAAAATGCACTGACTGTCACAAATTCAACTACAGCCTTTTCAGAGACAAAAAAATATTGAAAGGACAATCCGAATTCATGCGCTTTCCACTCGAACATTACACAGGAATTGAAATGGAATATACCGCATCGGAATCTGCATCCGGAAAACAAAGAATAATAATGAGTAAACCTTTAAAATCCGGGAAGCGACCACTGGTAGTATTTATCGGTGGCATCGGTTGTTACTCTCTTGACTCGCCTCATGACAGTATGCGAAGTGAAATCAGATTGCTAAATCAACTTACGCGGGCAGGCTATATCTGCGCGAGACTGGAAAAACCGGGAACCGGCGACAATGCGGGTTACAGCACACCCTGTAATCAGATTAGTTTCGCTATGGAAACTGAATCGTATCTGGCTTCTGTCAGAGCCCTTAAACTAAGGCCTGATATAGATTCAAATTCGGTCTTTATTCTCGGACACAGCATGGGTGGTTTATTTGCACCGCTGGTAGCAGAAAAGACAAACATTAAAGGAATAATCGCCTATGGTACCATCGGATCCAATTTTATTGATTATCTGGCAAAGACAAGGCGGACTATTGCTGAAGCATTTGCAATGAATCCGGTAGAAACCGACAATCTCATCAAAGATTTCTGCACATGCAGTTTTTACTATTTTGACTTAAATTTAAGCAGTGCGGAGGCGGCAGAAAAGAAAAATGTTTGCAAAGAATATCTCTCGGTATTCGACCTTAGATCACGTGCGTACAACAGCGAATTATACGCTTTCAATATCCCGTCTGTCTGGAAAAACTTCGGAGGTAAAGCTTTACTGGTATATGGGGAAAGCGATTATATAGCCTCCAAAGAAGATCATCAGATACTGGTAAAAACCATCAACTTTTACCATCCCGGGAATGCAGAATATGCCGGTATACCCGATACCGATCACGGTATGAATCTGGCAAAAGATTTTGCGGAAGCCGCACAAAATCCGGGATCTTATAACGAGCAGCTTGGGAAAAGTATACTGACCTGGCTAAATAAAATAATGGAAACATGAAAACATTAAGCCGGCTAATATTTTGTCTTACCTCACTACTCATATTGTCATCGGGAAATAAATCAAATGTCAATATTGAAAAACTTGCGAAGAAGTATACTGAAACGTATAAAACATTAGCGATCCCGGCACTGACATACGACTACCGCGAATATTTTAAAAATATTCCCAACATTGAAAAGCTGGAAGAACAGGCGATTTTTTTCAGACACTACGAGAAAACAATGAGTGCCTTAAATTCAGACCGGCTGACACTTAATGAAAATATCCTGGCAGATCATCTGGCTTATGAAATCCGCATTAACCTCGAACGCATTGAACTGGAGAAAAAATGGGTTATCGCAGGCAGAAAAATTCCTGTGGGTGGATTGTTTAATCTTGCTGACCACCGGCTATGGTACAATCATTTTATTAAACGCTTTTGCACACAGGAATTGAAAGCTGAAGATATCGCAGATTTCGGCCGGACTGAGGTAAACAAAATTCAAAAAGAAATCAGAGCTATCAGCTTACAACTGGGATTTAAAGACAGTCTCAGTTTTTATAAGCACCTTTCGCATGACTCGTTTTTCCTGACGAGTGAGTATGAAATCATGAAATGTTATAAAAATTGCGATAGCTTAATCAGAATTCATTTACCGGAATTTACCGGCCGAATAAACATACCTGAAGTATATCCAATTCAATGGCCTGATGCAGGCGCTTACACACCTCCGGGCATGTATCTCAGCAAATCCGACAACGCATACGGCAAGGCAGTTTTTCTTTACAATTTTTACGGTGCAAGGCTCAACCGTCGAAGCATCGAATGGACCTATATGCACGAAGCAATTCCAGGCCACCATTTGCAGTGGACTTTGCGCGAAAAGAGTAAACCGGATGTACTTCAGACAAATTTTATATATCCGGGCAACTTTGAAGGATGGGCCTGTTATGTGGAATACCACGGAAAAAAATTTGGATTGTATCAGAATGTTTATTCGTATCTCGGGCGACTGGAATGGGATCTTGTCCGCTCAGCCAGGCTTGTCATTGAAACAGGTATACACTATTACGGCTGGGACCGCGAGAAAGCTATGGCCTACTGGAATAAGAATTTGCAGATAAACACGTATATAGCCGAGAGGGAGATCAGCAGGGTGATGAATTGGCCGGCACAGGCGCTTACCTATAAGACAGGTGCACTGTGCATCATGGAACTTAAAAATAAAATGATGGATTCGAAGCAGAATAACTTCGATGAAAAAAAATTTCACCGCTGCTTTCTCTCATTCGGTTCGCGCCCAATGTCTGTCATAACAAAACATTTCCAAAACGTCTACAATAAAATCAGGTAATTTATGCTTCATATTATTTTCATAGCTATTTTTACAATACTAACACTTAATTCAACCACAGGACGATCGCAGACAACAGCCTGTAAAACTGTCATTGAATCACCCGGTGTTAAATACGCCTATCCGCGTATTTCAGCCGATAAAAAACAAATTCTCTATCAATGCAATGACAGCGGTAAATGGGCCTTATGTATTTATAACTTAGAAAGCGCTCAGAATAAAATTTTACTGAAGGATACATTCAACAACTACTTTGCCGATTTGAGCATGGATATGAAATGGATAACATTTGTGAGCGACAGGGATGGCAATGAAAACATATACCTGATGAAATCTGACGGAAGCAGCCTCAGAAGGCTTACAGATCACACTGCCCGCGATATTCATCCCTACTTCAGTCCCGATGGCAGGTATATTCTTTTCAATTCCGACCGCGGCAATGGTTCTCTGGATATTTACCGATACACCATTGCCGATGCTAAATGTGAAAGACTGACGGATACACCGGCCGACGAAACCTGTGCGCGCTATTCGCCCGATATGAAAGACATTGTTTTTCTGCGCAACGGACGCAGTGGCGACGATCTGTTTGTACTTCACCTGTCAAACTTTCTCAGCGAAAATCTGAGCAATACTCCACTCAGCACTGATGGATGGCCTTGTTACAGCAATGACGGGAAATGGATATATTATTCGGGGCGTTATAACGGATCTTATTGTCTGTTCAGAATCAGCAAGAAAGGCGGCAATCCCGAAAAAATCACCACTCCCGAACCGGGAGAAGACCACGCAAGAGTATCTCTCTCATCAGACGGGAAACTAATGGTATACAATTCAGAAATCGCCAATTCGATCGGTATTGTAATGTGTGAAATATAAAATCAATAATTTTAAACTAATTTAAGGATTGATTTTCGTTAAGAATGTTTAGACTAATTCCAGAAGATTAAATTCTGAGACCAAAGCCGATAGTCAATACCTTGTTTGTTTCGGTAAATTTTTGATTATTCCTGCCGTAATACCGCCCGTTGGTATACCCGAAATCAATGCTGAAATAAGTCCTTTTAAACTCGGCGCGCCCCCACTGATAGCCTAATCCTGCACTGTATCTGCTCCCGATACCCACACTCCAGAATGGATCGGCATAATTCCCTGCCCTTATCAGGAAAAAAGGTGTAGAAGCCTTTGGCAGAAGATCATAGCGGTATTTTAAACCAATACTGGGCACAAAATCGAAATTGATGTAAATTATACTTTCCAAACCTATGGCGTGACGATAGTCAAAGATGTAATCAAAGGCATAATGAAAATTCAATCCTAACGGCTGAACATTATTTCTGAATAAACCCGAGTGAATAGCAATAGCCATGTCGTGCATGTAACCGCGTTTCATCCTTACAGGGGGAAGTTTTTCCTTTTTAAATGCAGCATATACTGCAATTTCAGAAGTATCAAAGACATAAGTATTTAAATCGCGACCCAGAAGTGTCACACGATTGCTGTCTTTTGAAATGATAACACCCCTGTATGAATTGCCATTCTTTAATACAATCGTGTTTTGCTTTTGCGCCTGTGCAAGGCATAATACACTGAAACAAATTGAAAATACGATATACTTCATTTTTTAATTCTGATTGATAGTTTTACAAATGCCTCGTAGTGGTAAAACCAGTCTGAATAATAGGGAGTGCCTGCATTTTTAGGAAAGTATGAAATTGATGGTTCGTAATACTTATAACGCAGCATATTCTGAGTAAGTCCGGCACTTACAAATAAGGCCTTTCCTCCTCTTGTTCTGAAACAGTAACCTATACCGGCCTGATAATACAAAGGCCTCACAAGTCGTTTATCAGAAAAAATCCGCTGAAGCCCCCCTTCCAGTATCAGGAAAGGAAAATCACCTTTGCTGTTAAAGTCGTATCTGCCCTGCAGAGCTAACTTATAAAAATTATAATATTTATCGAACCCGTGTGATGGCTTGTAATGGAAACCGATTCCTCCTGCCAGACTTGTATTCGTATTGAACTTATATCCTCTGAAAGCAGAAACTCCGATCGACAGTTCATCAATAAAAGGAGGAAGTGTTGTAAGTTCAGCCAGAGTAAACCATCCCTTTTCTGTAATCAGGGCTGCTTTATATGCCCGTATCTGCCCCCGTTTGCTGCCGGTACTCAGGCTATCAATTTCCGAATTCGCAAAATTCAGTTTGTTGTCACCAAGTGTCAAAATTGTGGTGCTGTCTTTACCGGCTATTAGAATTTTACCTCTGTAAATTGTACCTGATTTCAGGTGCAGGCAGTCAATTTCCGATTCCTGAGCAATGCTTTCCATACTGCTCATAAAAAACAAAAGATATATTGGCAAATGTGAAATTCTGATCATACCGTCAATACAAAAATTCGGGGATTATGATAGCAGAATTAGCATCCACCAGCATTTTTTTCACAATTGAATACTGATAATAACTCTGGGCTACTGTAACTTTATATCCTAAGGTCATTGTCATAACATGGTCGTTTAAGGCCGGTATATACAAGACCGTATCTTTTCCCTTGGCTAAATCAAGTTTTCGGGAGTAAATACGACTGCCGGGATACTCAGATAACAAGGCCGTAAAGTATATGGCATCGTCTGAAGCAGAAGTTGAAGCATGTCTGATCTGAACCGGAAAATTCTGAATCCTGTTGACGTATTCGGTATAAAAATTAGGGATTCCGGGACTCAGATATTCGTCTCTCCGGCTATTAGCGTTGGAATCACCGTGCAGCGTCCGGATGAAATATTTATAACCGCTTTTTTCGTTCATATTGAATTTAAAACTTACTTGTCCATTCGCATCGGTATGATAAGTCTCACTTATTGTTGCGAACGAAGTAGTACCCTTTTCGCGGTTTTCGCTCAACGCTAGAATTGGCGCTCCCGATTGCGGAGCGCCTTTAACTTTTTCCAGCTCTCAGCAGTAGCAGCCAGACGCTCGACCACCCCATCAGCCAAAATCGAGGTCTCAAAGATCTCATCAA
>CAZRKA010000015.1:28964-29269 GCA_964600345.1 uncultured Chitinophaga sp.
CGTTGCGAAAGAAGTAGTACCCCTTTCGCGGTATTCACTTACTATCATAACAGGGGCATTAAAAACGGGTTTTTTATTTTCCTTGTAAAAGACTCTCACAACAACTTGTGTTTCCATGTTATCGCGTTTACAGGAAAGCATTGTAAAAACCAGAAAAATCAAAACAGTACAGCGCACCGACATAGCTTATGGCGAATATAACGCAATTCCAAAGCTTTTCTTGCATAATGCCATTAGCAAATAAGTTAGCCGTGAAAATTTCAAACTAAATAGCCGGCTTTTTTAATGTTAAATGCAAACAGAAG
>CAZRKA010000016.1:0-19643 GCA_964600345.1 uncultured Chitinophaga sp.
ATGTGCTGACTGCAGAAAAACGCGACCCCTGGGTGCAGAATGGCAGCACGGTGTTTTATTTTGTAAACGACGGCATCATGGCTGCACTGGAGCTTGCAAAACAAAGTTGCAGGGGTAAGGATATCAGGATACAAGGCGGTGCCGATACCATCAGGCAGTATCTCAATGCCGGTCTGATAGACGAGTTCAGTATTCATATTGCACCGGTTATAATCGGCAAGGGCATCAGGCTGTTCGACGAGATTGAAAGGTCGGGCTTCAGTTACAAAGCCTGCAATGCCTCCTGTTCAGAACTGGTTATGCATCTCGATTTTAAACGGATATAAGCAGTGAGAAGACAGCCGAACATTAAGCCGGAATCAGTTTATCTGCAATAAGTATAAATCTTCAATCGAATACCGGAATAGAAAGAGATTACTTTTTTGTGGCAAGTTTCTTTTTACTTGCTTTGGCTAAGGGATTGTAATCCAGGCAAAGCTTAATCCAGTAATCGAAATCGCTTTGCTTTTTCAAGCCGTTAATATCTACAAAGACAAATCCCTTCATTGGTTTACCACTGAAATCCATCAGACGTGATCCGGGTTTATCGAGCGCATCTTCCAGAAGTTCAGGATTTATCCGGCACATCATGTCATCTTTAATAATTCCAACGCACATTTTACTATTTACCATATAACATACGCCTCCGAACATATATTTTTCCTCAACATTTTCCTGTTCGGCAAGCGCTTCCCTGATGCGATTGTTCAATGTCTCATTAAATGCCATTTTCAAATATAGAAATTGCCTGATTAAATTTTTAAGATATTTTCATTGAAATTTAAGGTTATTCATTTGGGTATGCTTTTAAAACAGTGGTAGGTTTATGTCTTACCACATACCGCAACAGTGTACAGGTATTTGGTCTTGCGAAAACCTGAGTTGTACCTTATTTTTAACTTAATTTGATGAAGACAACCTTATCAGTTCATTTTTCATCTTATACTAAAACGCAATTTCATTATGAAAAAATCAATTTTTCTATTTCTGATCACATTTGGAGTTAGTAATTGTATTTACGCACAGGACATAAACCACAGGCTGCACATGGAGACAGAAGACACGCAGTGTTTCAATAATAATATGTTCTGTTTCAGGGACAGTGTTTTTCCTAAGACCGGCCGAACTGCAGCAAAGCTTACCTACCTGTTCAGTGATGGTTCTAAAGTAGGTTTTACACCTCCGGCTAACAATGTTCTTGTTATCTGCAAGACTTTTCAGGATCCTTCAGGTGGTACTTATAGTTTAGTCGCAGAACTGGAGGATTCTTCCGGACAGATAATCAAGAAATATTACAACAATATCATGACTGTTCTCACATGCAACAGTTCGCTCAGTTCAAATGCCGGTTTCGGAAATATAAATTTGAGCAAACTTAGCGGTGAAAATGCCTGGCTGATAGTCGGCAGCAATCTTACGGAACTTTCGTTTAAACTTTATGATCTGAATGGCAGGGCAATTGCATTCAACCAAACTTTGAATGCAGATGGCAGTATAAAGCTCAGTTGCCGGGGCACATATTCAGGATTATATGTTTTGCAGATGCTGAATGCTGACGGTCAGTTTTTAAGGACAGAATTGCTGAGATTCTGATCCTTCCTATTGTATTTCATCATATCACCGATCAGCACAGGATCGCCACCTCTTTGCTTATCCAATATTCTGAAATAATTCATTAACGAGTCTGTGCCGCTAATGTCGTCGCAGCTGTGTTTGGGGAATTCACCCGGAATTGAATTGTCTTCTTCATGGTCTTCGGAGTTTTTCTCAGAGCCTGTAAATTGCACAAAGTTGTTTTCAATCCCGGGTAAAGTGTCATTATGTTTATTAATAAAGTTATCCTGCGGTTTTGACCGGAACAAAGAGAAAAAAATAAAAAGGCGTTTGCGGAGTTCCGGCACAATGGGCATGCCGGTAGGGGTCAGAATGGTTTTCATAATTCAGAGTTTTAGTGTTTAATCCGAAGTTAATACTTCTCATTTGAAAAACCAAGATGAATTTGCTGTATTGTGGCTTAAATTATGCAAAAACAGAACCCTTTTCCCGAAATTTCATACATTTGAACTTGATTATGGAATTCAGAATCAGAACCCCCGAAGATTATCATTATGCCTGCAAACTAAGTACAGATGATCCTGAGAAATTCTGGGACATCATCGCATCAGATTACCTGTGGCGAAAACCATGGAATAAAACACTTGAATGGGATTTTGTGAAACCGGATGTCAAATGGTTTATTGGAGGCAGACTGAATATAACAGAGAATTGCATAGACCGACACCTGGAAAAGAGAGCGAATCAGACAGCCATCATCTGGGAAGCCAACGATCCGAATGAAGCATGCAAAAGATACACATACAAACAACTGCATACTGAAGTCTGCAAAATGGCTAATATTCTTCTCGGACTTGGAATTAAAAAAGGCGACAGAGTATGTATTTATATGCCGATGATACCCGAATTGTCTTTTGCAGTGCTGGCATGTGCCCGGATAGGAGCCATACATTCGGTAGTGTTCGCAGGGTTCAGTGTCAATGCACTATCAGACCGCATTAATGATTCGGAATGCAAACTGGTAATAACTTCAGACGGTATGATGCGCGGCGCCAAACAGATGCCGGTAAAATCTGTTGTAGACGAAGCCATAGCTTCCTGCAAATGTGTAAGACATGTGCTTGTAGTGAATCGCATTAAGTGGCCTGTACAAATGATGGAAGGAAGAGATGTATGGTATCACGAAGCCGCTCAGAACGCAAGCGAGGTAAATATAGCTGAGGAAATGGACAGTGAAGACGGTTTATTTATTTTGTATACCAGCGGAAGTACGGGCAAACCGAAAGGGGTTGTTCATAGCTGCGGCGGCTACATGGTTTATTCCGGCTATAGTTTTGAAAATGTTTTTCAGTACAATGAAGGCGATATATACTGGTGTACGGCCGATATTGGTTGGATTACAGGTCATACCTATATTTTATACGGACCGCTTCTTCGGGGAGCGACCACTTTGATGTTTGAAGGTGTGCCCACCTACCCCGATCCGGGTCGGTTCTGGCAGGTAATAGACAAGCATCAGGTCAATATTTTTTACACAGCACCAACGGCTATCCGCTCGCTGATGGCTGCCGGCATCGACCACGTGCTGGCATATAATCTGCATTCGCTTCGCGTACTCGGCTCGGTCGGAGAACCAATCAACGAAGAAGCCTGGCACTGGTACAATACCCATGTTGGCAAGGGGCGATGTCCGCTTGTTGATACCTGGTGGCAGACAGAAACCGGTGGTATCATGATCAGTGCACTGGCGGGCATATCAGAACTTAGGCCGGCCCATGCCGGATATCCGTTACCCGGCATTCAGCCTGTGCTTGTCGACAGTGAGGGCAAAGAACTGGAAGGTAACGATGTGGAGGGTTATTTGTGTATTAAATTTCCATGGCCATCCATGATCAGGACAACCTGGGGCGATCATGAACGCTGCCGTCTGAATTATTTTGCCGCATACAGTAATTTGTATTTTACCGGCGATGGTGCGCGAAGGGAGAAAGATGGTCAATACCGTATTATTGGCCGTGTAGACGATGTGATCAATGTCAGCGGTCACCGTTTTGGAACCGCCGAGATTGAGAATGCCATCAACCAGAATAAACAGGTAATTGAGAGTGCGGTGGTTGGCTATCCTCACGATATCAAAGGGCAGGGCATATACGCCTATGTGATACTAGACTCAAATGCAGAAGCAAGTATGCAGACACGCGACGAGATAATAGAAACTGTTGCGGCTTATATCGGCAGAATTGCCAAACCGGATAAAATTCAGTTTGTAAGCGGACTGCCCAAAACCCGCTCCGGTAAAATCATGCGACGCATACTGCGCAAGGTAGCCGAGGGTGAAACATCTGCTCTTGGCGATACCAGTACTTTGCTGGATCCATTAATTGTAGAAGAGATTGTAAAGGGCCGGCTGGCGTAATCCTTTTCATTTAAGCAATACGGTTTATTACTGCAATCCAGGGTTTACCATTTTACTTTATATTTTGCTTCGACCGGAGTACCCGTAAAAGGAAGCACACAGCGAAAGCCCAGTTCGGGCAGCGACCCGCTGTTGGATAACGCATTGGTACCTGCATTCGGGTTGCGGTAGCTTGAAGCAATATAGCGCCGTCTGAGTTTACTGTTGTCTTTAATCAAAATGCGTTTATAAGTATAACTCAGAGAATCCCTGCCAAAATATGATGTATCCATTTGATACATATAAGAGAGGAAATTATAGAAATTGCCCTGATAGCCGTTCGTTTTATACCATTCAAAATGGGGATAATATAAGTTGCGAAGAAAACTGTCGGTATAGCCGGGATTTCTGAAATGCGGATTGGGGTATGACACTGTTTCGTATTTATAAATAAAGTCTGCAGGACCGGTCAGATAAATGGGCTGGTTGATGCTGCTGTTCTGTACATAATTGAATCCCAGTCTGCCAATGCTGTCTTTTTCTTTGATTTCACCGTATTGGTCGTAAGGCGAAGATTCCTGAAAATTCAACCATCCGTTTTGGTGCAGCATGTCGGCTTCCGGAATTCTGTAACCATGCATTGTATTTTCAAGTTCGATCAGCCATTCGCTGATGCCGTAATTGAAATTCCTGCTGAATACTACCTGCCCACCGTATCTTTTGCTTTTTACATCATTATCCAGTTTGTAATATTCTATCCACGGGTCGAGAAATGATTCTTTCTTAAGAGAAGTTTTGATGTAAGGAAAATTTGTCTGATCCGACACAAAATGATGACCGGCCTGCCATTCGGCTTCGGTAGGTAAACGGAAGTGGGGAAAAAAAATACCGTCGTTGCTTTTAAAAGGCCTTTTGTCTTTTTTTGTGCCGGGAATTATTGGTCTCTTGTCTTTTTTGGTATATCTCGGATCATATTGTTCACACAGATAAGCTTCAGTATTGAAATTTTCTGATCCATAAATATTCCTCATATCAAATTCAATGACATCAGTCTCAATTAAAATGGCTTCATTAAGACGGTCTGTTTTCCAGTCGAGGTAGCTTTGCACCTGCAGCCAGCTCACACCGCAAACGGGGTAATTTTGATAGGCAGGATGTTCAAAATATTCTTCCAGCACAGGGTCGTTGTACTGCAGCCATATTCCCGACATGGTATCGCGTGGCTGGGCTTGCTGATAAATATTGGGAAAATCCAGAAAAACACCTTTCAGCCAGTGAAGATAAACCTGCCAGTTGATGTTGGGTTCTTCGATTGCACTTATATAAAAGGGGAGAAGGGAGTCGGTTTCTACCAGCAACATACCCTGAGGTGCCGACTGGGTATTTGTATCTTTCCCGGATTTCACTTTATCAGAATTGCCGAGCAGGAGGAGACAAAGCAGACATACTGCAAATGATAGAGTGATAGTTAATATTTTTTTCATAGGTTAAGTGTTTATTCAAATCTAAGTAATATTATTTGCCGGTATAACAAACCAAGGAGGCAAAACAAATTTACAGAGAATTGGATTAATACAAAAAAGCAACGAGAGGTAAATGAGGCTTGTATACTGTATTTCAGGGAACCGGATCATGTCCGTGTCCACCGCCCGGTCTGCACCTCGATATGCGTTTAATAGTAAGCCAGCCTCCCTTTATCAGTCCGTATTTGCTTATGGCTTCAATTCCGTACTGGCTGCAGGTAGGCGTATAGCGGCATGAGGGAGGCAGAAATGGTGAAATGAACCACTTGTAAAGTTTAATCAGAAATATACCCAAACTACGCCCCGGCCTTATCATTGAGTTTGCTGATGATTTTTAGCAGTGATTTGTCTATAACCTTGTAGTCGGGCAATTCTTTTGAAGTATATATAAGTGCTAAGTGCACCTGTTTGCCTTCAAAGGCTTCTGAGAATTGCGGTTTAAGCAATCGGAAACGGTCGCGCATTACCCTTTTTATCCGGTTGCGGTCGACTGCTTTTTTGAAACTTCTTTTAGGAGCGGCAAAAACTGCCTGAATTTGAGTTTGTTGAGGATTTTCCACGAGCAAATAACTGAATATCAGTGGGAATGCTTTAATGGAAATCGAATTTTTAAATAAATTATCTATCTGTTTAAGATTTCGTAAACGCTCTGGTTTAGAAAGACTTAATTTATTTTTATCACCCATGTTATTCATGAGGGTGAATCACGCTGATTAACGCTTGTGTCTGCCTTCGTCAGAAACGGTTAACCTTTTACGGCCGCGTTTTCTTCTGGCTGCCAATACTTTACGACCGTTAGCGGTTGCCATTCTCTCTCTAAAGCCGTGTTTGTTGCGTCTTTTGCGTTGTGATGGCTGAAATGTACGTTTCATTGCGTGAAAAAATTAAAAGGACTGCAAAGGTATAAGATATTTTGGGTTTTCCCAAATGAGTTTTGAAAATATTTTTGGGAAAGAAAAGCAACCATTTTCGTAACTTGCAGTCAAAACACCAAACACAAATAAACAAAGTGAGCGAATTAGAGGATATAATAGCGAATTGCAAAGCTGAAAAGCCCTGGGCTCAGGAGAAGCTTTTCAAGCATTTTGCACCTAAAATGCTTGGTGTGTGCAGGCGTTACCTTATCTCTGTAGACGATGCCCGCGATGCCATGCAGGACGGGTTCGTCAAGGTGTTCCTCAATATCAATAAATATGAGGGACGCAGCAGTTTCAATACCTGGATAACCCGTATCATGATGAATACTGCTATAGACATGGTGAAAAAGATCAATAAAGTCCAGTTTGTCAGAGATGAATATTACTTCAACGATGAGAATGGTCCGGTTGATGACGACTTCGTTGAACCTGAAGGACTTAGCCAGCAGCAATTGCTGAATCTGATAGACCGCCTGCCCAATGGATATAAAATCGTATTCAATATGTTCGCCATCGAAGGCATAGGACATAAAGAAATAGGACAAATACTCGGCATCAGCGAGGGTACCAGCAAATCTCAACTCAACAGAGCAAGAGCATTTCTAAAGACGGAAATTAAAAAATTACAGGAGGCCATTTAGGCAGGAATTGTGAAAGGCAAGAAAATACATATCGACGAACTATTCAGGAACGGCCTAAAAAACCTCAGTTTCTTTGTTTCAAACAAAGACATGGAGGCGATAGACGATAAAAAATCGATATTTACGGATAACCCTGAAGAGATAAAGCAATCGGCATTTTCTGATTTTGAACTCGAAATTACAGAAAACGACTGGCTCAATACAAAGGCTAAACTCGACAACGAAAAAGCCGCCATGACTCAGGATAATATTTTCAGCAAAGGGCTCAGCGAGCTTGAACTGAATATTGAACCTGAAGACTGGCCCGAAACATACCGCAAATACCTCGGCCGCAAAAAGCGCCGCAAAGCTATTTTCTGGCTCGGTACCGGTGTTATTGCACTTTTGATTGCCTTGTCTGCATTTTTGGGAAGCGGATTGCTGAAAGACAATGCAGTAATTTCAGTTGACAAAAGAAACATTAACAACATCGGGAATCAAGTCAATGAATCACCGGTGCTTCAAACACCCGATACTGAAAGGACAAATGACGGTGAAAAAAATGTTTCAGATGCTAAACCCGAAAATCCGGTATCTGAAACTGAACAACAGAATAAGACCGGTAAGATTAAAAACAGTACTATCAAATCAGATCCGTCTTCTGCTTTTCAGTCAAAATCCTCATACTATCACAAGGGAAGCAGTAGGGCTGAACTCAATTCAGGCAATGCTGAATCAGGCAGTTCAGTAAACCAAAATACTTCAGTGTCTGTTGCAGACAATACGGATAAGATTAATCCCGTGGAACCTCTTCGCAAACAGATAAACAATACAGAAATACCGGAAGAGAATAAAATGCGTTCGGAGTCTGCTACAGATGAGAATAAAAATAGCGGAGAAGAAAATCAGGAAAATAAAACTTCTGAAAACTCACCTGTGGCATCATCAGACGGGGGTAAGAAGGAAGTGACAGATACACCTCAGAACCCCGACAAGGGAAAAACAAATGTAACACCACCACCTCCTGCTCGGATAGGACTTTATGCGGGTATCATCAACCAGATTGCCATGACACACCGCATACTGGGTTCAGAGAATACTGCCCGTTACAATCAGATAAGGAATGCCGGCGAAAAACCTTTCATGCAGTGGACCGGCGGATTTGAAATCGGTTTGCAGAAAACAAAGTATCAGATCAGCACCGGTCTTCAGTATACCACTCAATCCTGGTCTACCAATTACAAGTACAATTACACTGTATACGATTCGATACCGGTTATCAGAAACGGACAGATCATTGCTTACTTCCTGTTCAGGAGTCGCGATACCGCCATCAATGAAACCAATAATATCAAGATCAGCAAGGTGCAGATTCCTTTAGAATACAACAGGATGTTTAAAGTAAATGATAAACTTCAAATACTGGCAGGAGCAGGTATGCTGATGAGCTGGAACACTAAAACAAGCGGCAGCAAAATACTCAATCCGCAAAATCTTTACCTGTACAATTACAAAGCCCTTCAGGATAAGGAACGCAGTTTTGGCATGGCGCCTTCTGTAAACCTGGGCGTTCAGAATACATTATACAAACGGCTTAGTCTGCAAACCTCCCTTTTTGCCAATATGGCCATGTTCAGCAGATTCAGCGACGAGTTTAAAATTAAAGACCATCCATACAGTATCGGAATCAACATAAAACTATTATATCAGATCAGATGAGACTGAAAATCACTAGCATCGTTTTTTTGCTGTTACTTTCACAGCAGGTATCAAAAGCACAGGTCTGGTTTCCTGAAGGTGTATACACCCAGGCATTGCCGCAGCTCGTAGCGGTAGACAACCAGATAATAACTGTTGCGCGAACCGGATTTGATATCAACGGGTCTTACTGGCAGGTATGTATCAATGACGGCCGTTCGTGGATTAAACTTCCACTCCTTACCCTCAGCAAGACGGCAGAAATTCTGGATGTCAAAAAATTTCAGGGCATGGTATATCTGTGCGGAAATTTTACATTCGACAACGGTGCATACAACGGATTGGTGCGATTCAATTTGCAGAGCTGGCAGGGAATAAATCTGTTTAAAAAACCAGGACAGTTACCTGCATCAATATTAACCATGGATATACAGAACAACAACCTGATTCTGGGTGGTTCGTTTTATACCATAGGCAACGATACACTCCCGTATATCTGTAGATTTAACGGAATTAAATTTTCGGAGTATTTTGATAAATGCCGCGATTGTGAACCTGATAATATCGTAATCGACATTGCTTCCAACGACAGTGTGGTGGCGATTTGCGGTCAGTTTACGACCATCAACCATCAGAAATCAAAATACCTTTACAGATATTACAGCAGCAATAAGTCGGATACCTTTATCAATACTCCCAAACTGCTCGAAAAAATTGCCATCGATGGTTCAGTCGTTTATGGAAGCGGCGGCCTGGCAAAAGATAAGCGCCTGTATAAAGTAAGCAGTGTTTTTACCGAAATTAATTCCAACCTCGATTCAGCACTTCATGTAAGCGAAATTCTGGTATGGGATGGTAAACCCGTAATTTGCGGAGCTTTTTATCTCAGCTCAAATGCGGTGCCGGCCAACATTTTGCGTCTCGACGGCAGCATATGGAAAAATATTTCTAATAATCTTAGAAATGCTGGCCATATAGCTACAGGTCGTTCCTTCCTGATTGCCGTCGGCAATTCGCCTCACCCATTAAGTATCTGGAATCCGAACAGGTTTGTTCACCGCTTTTATCCGAATCTGTCTCTGGTAAAAGCCAAGGTATTTCTCGATTCCAACAACAATTGTATTCACGAGAAAAACGAAAAAACACTTTCGAAACAATTTATCAAATTGCCCTTTCTTAACAAAGGCGTATTTACCAACGAAGCAGGTCTCGCTGAATTCATGGTGCCAAATGCCATACAAAACACCCTGCGTTTTGTAGTGAAGCCATTCAGAAGCTTTACCAAGAGCAATTGTTCCGATACTGCAGTTAACAAGACATTTTATCCCGGGGTATATTCGGATAGCATTCAGTTCCCGCTCAACCGCGTACCAAACGTCAACGACATCAGAGTATTGTTGTCTTCTCCCAGAGGTAAACAAGTGGTCAAGGATAAAAAAGTACTCTATTATATCACCTACGAAAATGTAGGGTCAAACCCGCTGAGCGGCAGTATCAGTTTGAAGAAAAGCCCTTTGTTTACCAAAGAACAGACCTTACCCTTGTTCAAAACCAAACTAAACGATTCAACCCTGCAGTGGGAATATTCGAACCTGCAGCCGGGCGAGCGCAAAACAATAGTATATACCGCTTATCCCGAAGATTTGCAATTCAGTCAGCAGTTTCAGTTCGACGCCAAAGTAGCCTGCAGTATCAGTAATGGTTCGAGCCAGTATTCCGGAGATGATTATGATTCGATTCCTCAGGAGTCAACCCAGGGTATAAATGCGTTCAGAAAAGACGTATTTCCCACGCCTTCAATCGGCGATTCAATCACTTATCTGGACGCATCCGAACGCGATCTTCGATACAATATCTCTTTTAATAATTTCAGCACTGATACGGTTTTCTATGCAGTTATAATCGATACACTGGATCTCAATCTTGATATGTCTTTTATTGAAGAGACCGGCAGCAATAAGAATTACTATACAGAAGTTCAAACAGATCCCAATAACAGCTACAAGGGAATTTTGATTTGGCATTTCCCGGATATTCGTCTTGTGCCTAATCCCGGTATGAACTACGAAATACTGGAGAGTGGCTCTTATATCGGATTCAGAGTCGTAACCAAGCCTTTGAGTCAGGGTTATTTCCTGCGCAATACTGCTTCAGTTTTTTACGATAATAATTTTGCGGGTAATACCAACTCGGTATACTGCACGCTGGCTATATCATCAATAGACGAAATGAATTCGGCCGATGATAATATAAAATTATATCCCAATCCGTTCAGCCATTCGTTCGAACTGGTATTCGATTTAAAACAAGGAGACAAAATCTGTCTGACAGATGCCTCCGGTAAGCTGGTATTCAGTGATACATTAAACAGCGAAACAGGCGTGTATTTGTTTAATGCCGAACTTGCCAATGGTATCTATGTCCTGCAGATATATTCCGGCGGACAGATCTTCAGCCGCAAAATTGTAAGGGAATAATATCTTTCTTTTTACCTGTCAGGGGCTCCGTCGATGCGGATGAATATTTGTTATCCAAACATTTTTGCTGCGCATCGCCTTCAACCCCTCATGAAATATGTCGCCCTTACAGGGCTGTCTTTGATAACAGTGGTTTGTTCCGAGTACCGATAAGCCCTGAGGGGGTTATTTATATTAGCCGGGACACTGTGAACACATGGTAATCAAGAGAAAATTTCTTAGGATCTTTGTCCAATTGCCGTGTCAATATTCTTTGTGCGTTTAGTGTATTGGTATTCACAAATATGATCACCCCATGCTGAATATTGAAAAAGGCAGTAACGCAAAGACCACTAAGCCGGGACACAAAGAACACCGGGCATTACAGGGGTTGATATCTTTAAATACCCTTTGCTTTGAGGTTAAATGTTCTCTGACAATACCATCCTTGCAATTTGAGTATTAGGGTCATAAAAAAGCCCCCGTTTCCGGAGGCAATTTTTATGGTTAATAGATCTGTCAGGTTAGAGTTTGCCGAAGTTAACGTAGTAGTAAATGGCTACTTCGTCTTCGTAGTTTCTGTTATAAGATTTGCAGGGTTTGAATTTCGGAAAATCATCTATGGCTGAGTTGATGAATTTAACAACATCCCACTTGTCTTCAAACCAGTCGTCATCGTCCGGGAATTCCCATACGCGGTCAGTGATATTGCCTTCCTCGTCAATTTTAAGAACAATGTGAGCGTAGAAAATATATTTGTCTTTCTTGGCGCCCATCACATCCATTTTTTCGCCAAGCTTGGTGCCGATGGCTTTGTACATATCGTCTTTACCGGTACTGTATTCAGCATCTTTGAAAAGATCGTCCTGCAATACTTTCTTGCTCATTTTTTTACCTTCTTCATCGAAGTAGGTGCCTTTCATGAATTTACCTTTATTGCTGTATTCCACTTCGCAGGATTTATTGCCGTTGCTGTGAAAGAATTCCCAGGTACCTGTTCTTTTGTTGTCGGTGTATTCGCCTTTGTAAGCAATTTTACCGTTTTTCCAGTAACGGGTATAAGTACCATCCAGACTGTCTTTGAGGTAGCTGCCTCTGGATTTTAAAATATTGCCCGGGAAATAAAAAGAAAACTCTCCGTTCGATTTTCCTTTCTGGTAAGAATGGTCAGATTTTTTATCGCCGTTGTCGTACCAGGCACTGTAAATTCCGTCGATATCGCCTTCATGGTATGTGCCCTTATTGCGGACTGCACCGTTTCTGTGGTAAAAAATCCACTCACCTTCTTCGTGGCCTTTGTCAAATTCGCCTTCGAATCTTACCTGACCGTCTTTGTACCAGCTTTTCCATTTGCCGGTAGCTTTACCGCCTTTGAAATGACCTTCTTTGTACTGCTGGCCGTTGGAGAAAAACCAGTTGAAGTCACCTTCTCTTGATTCGTCTTCCATTTTTTTAGAACGGTAAGTTCCTTCCAGTCTTACTTTGTTGTTTTCGTAATAATAGTCGGTTACTTTAAATAAACTGCCTTCCGGAATAATAATCCGGTAAAAGAAAGCTCTGTTTTCCTTGCATTTGTTTCCGTTAATGTCAAAGAATTTCTTTTTTTGTGCGACTGCACTGAAGCTGCTGAGCATAAGTATCAGAGTCAGCAGAGGAATTTGAATTCGCATTTTCATATGGGGTTGCTATTTTATTATGGTAATATAATTACGTCTACAAATCAATCGTTTTTTCTCAAATTAAAAAAGAGTTTTAAAAAAAACTTTTATTTTCATGCCAAAGTAAATCAAGCCTTTAGCAGGTTCTCTCAGTTCTCCGTTCCAATGGAGTCCCATTTTAAGAACTTGCCGGTAAAAATAGCCGGGAGTGATTTTCCATTTTCCCATGAAGGTTTTACGGCCGTTATTCTTTACAATTTTACCGGTCGATTTGCTCATGAAATGGTAGACCTTGCTTTCGCCGATACCCTTGAAATACCTGACTCCTTCCTGCCAGAGTTTCATACTGAAATCGGGGTCACTGTACATGCCGGGACTGAATTCATCGCTGTATCCGCCAACTTTTTCCCACAATCTGCGCGGCACCACATTTGGAGGCCAGCTTGCGCCATTCCAGTCACTTTTTCTCAGATCCTTATACGATTGAATCAGTTCGCGCTCCCTGAAATGCTCAAGATCACCGAAATCAAAGCCCTGCAATATATTCAGATCTTTGCCGTCGGCGGGTTCTATCATGGTGGCAGAAATGAAAAAGTTGTCGTGACCAATGCTCTCGATGTCTCTGATCAGATGGTAATCCCAGCCGGGGAGAGCGTACATATCGTCGTTGAAGTAACAGATAAATTTGGTTTTGGCAAGTCTTGATGCCTGGTTGAGTGCTTTGCAGACCCCTACATTCTGTGCGCTGTAAGTATGCTCGAGTTGTTGTTCCCTGACCCAGTTGCTGGTCCCGTCGGAACCTTCATTGATGTGAATAATAATCTGATGCTGAAAGGTCGAATTCTTTCGGATGCTTTCAATGCAAACCTTCAGATATGGAAGATTATTCCAGGTTGGAATCAGGATTGTGAACATGAATTGCAAATGTATGGGGAAACGGAATATTGAACAATTGAAAGATGAACAATTGCATATTTGTATTCGCACAGCAATTGTTAAACTAACTATGTCCATTTAATTAGCAAACTACTGACTATTATTTTCTTCAGCTAATATACCCTGCCAGGGACTAAAGCCCTATCCTTTTATTTGCATTATCCCCCGGCTGAAGCCGGGGGTAATAAGAATTCGATTTTAATTGTTGTTCAATTCCCGCATCCCGATTCTTTTGTCCCCATGTCAGATCCTCCTGAGGCGGAACGACACGGGGCAAGCTTTAGTTTAGTCCATCTCTAGTCTTTTTATCTCTAGTCTTTAGTCTCTTTATCTTTAGTCCCCGTGTCAGAGGCTCCTTCGTCGACACGACATGAGGCAAGCTCTCTTTAATCTTTAGTCTTTAGTCTCTTTATCTTTAGTCCCCGTGTCAGAGGCTCCTTTGTCGCCACGACATGGGGCAAGCTTTCATCCCTGCAGCAGAGTCTCCTTAGTCAATATGAGGCTTGCTCTCTCTTATCTTTAATCTTTAGTCCCCGTGTCAGAGTCTCCTTTGTCGACACGACATGAGGCAAGCTCTCTTTCATCTTTAGTCTCTAGTCTCTTTATCTTTAGTCCCCGTGTCAGAGTCTCCTACGTCGACACGATATGGGGCAAGCTTTCATCCCTGCAGCAGAGCCTCCTTAGTCAACACGAGGCTTGCTCTCTCTTATCTTTAGTCTTTCATCTTTAGTCTCTAGTCTCTCTTTAATCTTTCTTCTTTCATCTTTCATCTTTCCCCCGTAATTTCGCGGCCTATCATTTTCTAACAATGTCAGAACAAATTTTAGTAATCGGTGCATGCGGTCAGCTGGGTACCGAACTCGTAGAGTCGCTGAGAAATATATACGGCGATTCAAATGTTATTGCTTCAGATATCAGAATGAGTGAAGAAGAAGTCTTTAAAAAAGGCCCATTCGAAAACCTTGATATTCTTGATAAGAACAGACTTACAGAAATTCTTGAAAAATATAAACCGGCTCAGGTTTATCATCTGGCGGCTTTGCTGAGTGCAACTGCAGAAGCCAAACCCAAGCTGGGATGGACACTTAATATGGACGGGCTTTTTAATGTACTGGATGCCGCAGTTGACTTTAAAATAGGCAAAGTATACTGGCCGAGTTCTATTGCTGTTTTCGGTCCGCGTACTCCCGTCAACCACACCCCCCAGCACTGCGTTATGGATCCGAATACCATATATGGTATCAGTAAACTTGCCGGAGAAAGATACTGCGAGTATTATTTTCAGAAAAGGGGTGTGGACGTCAGAAGTTTAAGATATCCCGGTTTAATAGGCTATAAGAGTGAACCCGGTGGAGGTACTACGGATTATGCAGTGAGTATTTATCACGATGCACTCAGCAGCGGAAAGCACAGTTGTTTTCTTGGAGAAAACACCGAACTCCCGATGCTTTATATGCCCGATGCATTGAAAGCTACACTCGACATTATGCACGCTCCTGCAGATCAGATTAAAATCAGAAGCAGTTATAACTTGTCGGGTATGAGTTTCGATCCTAAAGGAATCACAGCTTCCATTCAGAAATATATTCCGGGTTTTGTTACAGAATACAAGCCCGATCACAGGCAGGCAATTGCAGACAGCTGGCCCAACAGTATAGATGATTCTGAAGCAGCAAAAGACTGGGGCTGGAAACCGGCATACGATCTTGATGCCATGACCCGCGACATGCTGATCAATCTGGCACCTCGTTACGGTAAAACCCTCAGCATCTAATTTTTGAAAAAGTGAGTCAGAAAAAACCACTGATACTTATTTCAAACGACGACGGTATAACTGCGCCGGGATTAAGGGTACTTGTTGAAGAAATGTCGCAACTAGGCGAAGTAATTGTGGTGGCGCCGGATAAGCCACAGAGTGCAATGGGGCACGCTATCACAGTGGCTCAGCCTTTGAGACTCAGAAAAAATGATATATTCGAAGGTATTCTTGCTTACGAATGCAGCGGTACTCCCGCCGACTGTGTCAAGCTGGCACTCGATAAGGTTTGTCCGCGAAGACCCGATATCATGGTCTCAGGAATAAACCACGGACCGAATTACAGCATCAATGTCATCTACAGTGGAACTATGAGTGCAGCCGTTGAAGCAGCCATAGACGGCGTTCAGGCAATCGGATTTTCACTTTGCGATTACAGCATAGAAGCTAATTTTGAATACTGCCGCCTGCATATCAGGCACATTACCGAAACCATACTGAAGAACCCATTGCCTTACGGTACCTTGCTTAATGTCAATATTCCCAAAACAACCGAAATCAACGGCATCAAAATCTGCCGCCAGGCGGGGGCTAAATACGCCGAGAATTTTGATGAAAGGCAAGACCCCTCAGGTAAAACCTATTACTGGATGACAGGTAAATTTATCAACCTCGATGCCGAAGACAATGACACTGATTTATGGGCAGTCGAGCACGGTTTTGTCAGTGTGGTGCCTACCAAATTTGACCTGACTTCCAACGGCGTTATCCAGCATCTTAGAAACCTGCTATGAGTCCGAAGAAAGAAATATATATCGGAATTGGAATCGGATTACTAACGGCTTTTCTGATCTCTTTCGTCGTTTTTCTGAGCAGTAATCCGGGCTTTACCGCAGCGGATTATTTCAACATTTATGTCAACGGTAAACTACTGGCACCAATTCTCAGCGTGGCACTTGTCGGGAATCTCGGCTTGTTTTTTCTCTTTATTAAACTCGATAAGGACATGATCAGCAAGGGAATTCTTACAGCGACTATGATAGCCGGTGTGCTCATATTTATACTCAAGTTTTTTATTTAGAGGTCTATCTGAATAAAATCGACACCAATCTCTTTTAATTCTTCGGCTTCCGATTTGTCTTTCAGATTCCAGGCTATCAGTCTTAAGCCTTTGCGGTGAAGCAGGTCCATTTTGTCTTTGTCAAGTTTGTCGCCAATATTGGTTTTATATGATAAACCATCAAAATTATGGTTGAGGCATATCAGCATCCCGCGTTCAAAATCGCCGTAAACATTCTGGAAAATTCCGATGTGTTCATTCAGTTTATTGACATATTGCAAAACGCTTGATGTTTCAGTCTCTATCAGCGTGTTTTTTACCAGACCGTATTTTTCTGCAAGTTTTACTATCAGTTCGGCTTCTTTCCGCATCATGCCTTCTATGTCCAGACTATTCCCGCTGCATGGCACCCAGCCTTTCAGATCAATGCAGATGATGGCATCGGGAAAACTATCCCGGATAAAACTGTATACAGAATCAAGTTGTGTATAGCTGATATCTTTACCATTACAGGTACTTATTGCTCTGATGACATCGTCTTTACTTTCCGGAAAACATCCGATTTTTTTGTCACAGCCCATTAAATCTGCCGAATGTGAAAGCCAGATGCTTTCCGATTTGCTTATCTGCACATCTACTTCTATTCCATCAGTATTTCTGAGTGCAGCTTTAATCCCTTCAAGTGTATTTTCGCGGTATATGTCGCTACGCCCTCCGCGGTGTGCAATGAGTTTTGTCGTTTCGGCACTCAGATTTTTGTCCGGGAAATACACAAGTTTCTTACAGGCAACGACCCCCAGTATCAATACTATTCCGCATAAAGTGCTTAAAGCTTTCATGGCATGAGGTATTGTAAATTAATCCCGAAATTAGGCATCCATTCGTCGGGCCATCCTACTTCATAATATCCTTTGCGTTTGTATCGAAAAACAGATGAATAAGCATAGCCTGCATAGAAGCGGATGTTGAATTTTGTTTTAAGACTTAAGGTGTAGTGAAGTTCAGGAATGAAAGACACAGCAGAGAAGACATTGCTCTTATTTTCAATATTCCATGCGCTGATTCTGAGATCTGCCGAAATGCGTTTTCTGGTCCATACCGAATGCTGAAGAATATTTCTTCCGGCACCGAAATAAATAACATTGTAATAGCCCTGTCCATAGATATTAAGATCGTTTCCATAACCGTAAAAAAGATGTTCTTTGCCTATGGTATGGTAAAATCCGATATTGAGGCCTTCGAAATTACCGAATCCAAATTGCAGATACCTGACACTTGCCTCCAGTTTCAGAAACGAAAAGAGGAAAATAACCGTCATTGGTATCGCTGTTTTCATGCAATGTCTTTTACAAGAGAGGGGCCTTCGTATATAAATCCCGAATATATCTGAACCAGTCCTGCGCCGTTTCTGATTTTCTCATCGGCATCTTCTCTGTTCATAATACCTCCAACGCCTATCAATGCCACTTTACCTTCAAATTTTCTGTTCAGATATGCAAGTACTTCATTGGATCTGTGCAGGACAGGTGCGCCGCTCAAGCCACCGGCACCAATGTTTTCTACCACTTTTTTTTCAGTTGAGAGTCCGTCACGGCTTATAGTTGTGTTAGTCGCAACTATACCGTCTATGCCTGTTTCGCGGGTAAGTTCTGCAATATCATCCAGCTGTTCATTGCTCAGATCCGGTGCTATTTTCAGAAAAACGGGTAATTTTTTATGTCCTTTTGCAATCAGTTCATCACGTTTTGCCAGCAGTGTGTTCAAAATCGCAGTGAGAGGTGCCCGGTCCTGAAGTTCTCTCAATCCGGGGGTATTCGGGCTGCTGACATTGACAGTGAAATAATCTACGTAAGGGTAGAGCCCGGTGAAGCAAATCATATAGTCGTTAACAGCTTCTTCGTTTGGCGTGATTTTATTTTTGCCGATATTTCCTCCGACTATCAAACCGGCTGGTCTGGATTTAAGTCTTTCCCTGATGCGTTCCACACCATCATTGTTAAAGCCCATGCGATTAATTACCGCTCTGTCTTTCACCAGTCTGAACAGTCTGGGTTTCTCATTCCCGTCCTGGGGTTTTGGTGTTACAGTGCCTATTTCGACGTGGCCGAAACCAAGTGCCTGCATTACTTTCAGGTATCTTGCATTTTTGTCAAACCCTGCTGCCAGTCCGACGCGGTTGGGAAATACCAGACCGGCGAAATGCAGCTCCCTGCTGTTTTTATTTCTGAAAAGAGATTTGATCAGGCCGGAAATCAAAGGAATTCTGAGCAGAAAATCGAGTATATTGAGTGTAAAATAATGCGCCGTTTCGGCGGGCAAAAGAAACAGAATTGAGCGAATAATCTTGAACATGTATTTTGAGCGCAGGAGGCAATGCAAAGGTCTGAATCCCATTGGGAATAATTATCTTCAATTTGAATAAAATTATACACGAATCCGCAAATAATGACTAATTTCGCAGCGCAACGCAAAAGGCATGAAATTTATTCAGAAAGCATGGTACAAGTTACTGGCAGTGCTTATCATCGGATACACGCTGGCATACGGACTACTGATAGATCTTCCATCGGATGTCGGCATTCTCGACGAAACCATCCGCAATCTATTCTACCATGTTCCAATGTGGTTCGGCATGATTTTGATATTGATGGCGGCCTGGATCAACAGTATCATGTATCTAAGCAAACCCGGCACCAAACGCGATATTTACGCATCCGAACTAACCAATGTCGGAATTCTCATGGGTTTCTGCGGTTTGTTTACAGGGATGTTCTGGGCTTATAACACCTGGGGTACTGCCTGGACCAACGACCCCAAACTCAACGGTGTAGCGGCAGGAATGGCCATGTATGGCGGTTACTGGCTATTGCAGCGCTCGGTAGCAGATCCCGAAAAAAGGGCCAGATTGTCTGCCGTCTACAATGTGTTTATTTTTCCGCTATTTATAGCACTCATTGTTGTAATGCCCAAATTAGCACAGTCGAGCATACATCCGGGAAGCGGCGAATCGGTCAATTTCAAAACATACAAC
>CAZRKA010000016.1:19653-27917 GCA_964600345.1 uncultured Chitinophaga sp.
ATAATATGGAAATGGTGTTCTATCCGGCTGTCATCGGCTGGTGTCTGCTGTTTGTATGGATAGCAGAACTCAGAACGCGCTACCGTTTATTGGAAATACATCAAGATCATGAAGAAAACAACACTCAGCATATTGTTTCTTAGCACACTTTTGAGCTTAAGTGCGCAGGACAATGAATCGATTTTCAGAACTTCAGGTAAAATCTACGTTGTAGTAGGTATTATCATCATCATATTTGCACTGATAGTATTATACCTGTTCAGACTCGACAGGAAAATTTCTGCTTTAGAAAAGAAAAAGAAATGAAAGCTGTACACATAGTCATCATTATTGCAATATCTGTAGGGCTTGCAATAGCGGTTAGTTTTTACGGAGATACCAGCAAATACGTTTGTTTCAAAGAAGCTGATTCCATTGCATTGGAGCGCCCCAACCTCAAACTTCACGTGGTAACAACGCTCAGTAAATCAATGCCCGAAGTTTACGACGCACAGAAAGACCCCAACTATTACGAGTTTTATGCCAGCGATACCACCGGCATGGAAAAACGCGTGATATTCAGAAATGCCAAGCCTCAGGATCTGGAAAAAACAGATAAAGTTGTTTTAATCGGTTACAGCCGTGGCGATCATTTTGAAGCAAGGGATATACTCAAGAAATGTCCAAGCAAATACGAAAAGAAATAAGCCTTGGAAACAATAGAATTTAATAACGAACATCTTCTGATAGGTAATTTCGGCCATTTTGCCGTTGTACTGTCTTTTGTCTCATCTCTGATTGCTGCCATATCTTATGCCTTGTCGGTAAATAAGAATGTTGTTTCGCTGAGAACCATGGGCAAATGGATGTTTTTTATTCACGCAGCCTCAGTGCTTGCTGTTTTCTTTTCGCTGTTTTACATCATTCACAGTCATTATTTCGAGTACCAGTATGCCTATCAGCATTCGTCAACCGAATTGCCAGTTTATTACATGATCAGTTGCTTCTGGGAAGGACAGGAAGGCAGTTTTCTGCTCTGGATGTTCTGGCATGCAGTTTTAGGTTGCATACTGATATTCCGCTCCGGTTCCTGGCACGCTCCGGTACTTACCGTAATAGCGCTTGCTCAGGTTATTCTCGGCAGCATGCTGCTCGGATTTGAATTCGGCGATGTGAAAATCGGAAGCAGTCCGTTTCAGCTAATGCGCGAGCACAATCCTGAAGCATTGCTTATTCCGGTTCTCGATAAACTCGGCAAAGCGAATTATCTCGAAATTTATAAAGAAGGAAACGGACTAAATCCATTGCTTCAAAATTACTGGATGGTCATACATCCGCCTACTCTTTTCTTTGGTTTTGCTGCTACTATAGTGCCATTTGCATTTGCTTTTGCAGGACTTTGGACCCGCCGTCTCAAAGAATGGATGGTGCCGGCTTTGCCCTGGGCACTGGTGGCCGTAATGGTACTTGGAACGGGTATTATCATGGGAGGATACTGGGCATACGAAAGTCTTAGTTTTGGCGGATACTGGGCCTGGGATCCGGTTGAAAATGCATCGCTGATGCCCTGGTTGCTGCTGATTACAGCAACACATATGCTGCTGATTAACAAATCGACCGGGAAATATCCTGTTCTGACTTTTGTGCTTACTATTTTTTCCTATTTCATGATTCTGTATGCCACCTTCCTTACAAGAAGCGGTATACTTGGAAATGCAAGTGTTCATTCATTTACAGATCTCGGATTATCCGGTCAGCTTATTCTTCTCCTGTTCTTTTTCATATTCCTGACTTATTCTTTGAGTTTTAAGAAAAGACAGAAAGCCTGGATTTTTTTCATCACAGGTTTGGGACTGATGATGCTGATTGCACTTGGAAATTTTAAAACTGACACTGCAGTGCTGAGCAGTATAGGTGCCATTGTATTACTTGGCGGAACAGCATGGTTTATACGCAATCTTTTTTCGCAATACGGAACCAACATTGAAACGGATAAATTATACAGCCGGGAGTTCTGGATGTTTGTCGGCAGTATGGTCTTGCTCTTGTCGGGATTTCAGGTAATCATCATGACCAGTATTCCTGTTTTCAACAAACTTTTTGGAAGCAGTATGGCATCGGCCGGCGAAGATTATTACAACCGTGTTCAGATATGGTTTGCAATTCCGATAGTGATTCTTACGGCCATAGGACAGTATTTCAAATACAAGCAATCCGATATTCGCAAGGTAATGGAGTCTATTGCCAATTCCATGCTTATTGCAATCGCAATTTCTGTGGGGGCATTGTTCCTGTTCGATATCTGGGAACTTCAGTTTCTTCTGCTTGTAATAGGTGCAGTATACGCCATTACGGGTAATATACATTATATCATTACTGCTTTGAAAGGCCGTATTAAAGTGGCCGGTGCAAGTTTAGCCCATGCAGGATTCGGACTGATGATGCTTGGTGTACTGGTCTCTTCAGTCAATAAAAAAATTCTCAGCGTCAATACAAGCGGCACAGGTTATTTCTCTGAAACAAATGCCGAGGGTAAGCCCGACGAAACAGCTAAAGCCGGAAACAGGGAAAATATTCTGCTGGCTAAAAACAGACCTGTATTGTTTGCCGACAATAAACTGAAAGCAACTTTCAAAGAAGCAAAAGACATTGGACTTAACAAGTATTTTGAAGTCAAATACGAAGTGCTGGACGAGTATGGAAAAGTTAAGGACGAGTTTGTCCTGAAACCGAATACCCAGAACAATCCCAAAATGGGAATGGTCAGCAATCCCGATACCAGACATTACCTGACAAGAGATATTTTTACGCATATCACATACGAAAGCAGTATGGAACAGCGCGAAGACAAGGAGTTTGATAACTTCAGAACAGATACCATTTCCCTCGGAAAATCTTTTGCAACCGCAGATGGCAACCGTCAGTTGACGCTCAGGAAAATAAATGTACTAAGTGCAACCGAAAGCGGCAGCAAACTCCATCTGCAGGCAGAGGTCGTGATAAGCAGCATAGGAGATACATTTATTGCCCGACCTGAGTTTATAAGTGAAGACAAAATCAGATTCAAGGAATCTGTTGTGGATGAAGCCGGTGTGATGGTGATTTTTGACCGTGTGATTCCCGATCCGAACAATCCCGGCAACATGCTTTTTGTACTTAGCTCAGCTACCCGCCGCCCCAAAATGGATTACATTATTTTGAAGGCAATAGAGTTTCCTTATATCAACCTTCTCTGGCTGGGAACATTTGTACTTATTGCCGGATTTACATTGTCAATCATTCAGCGATTCAAGGAATTCAGAAGGCGCGAAGCCAGTGAATCATGAACGGCCCAGTCCGCAATATTGCAATATTCGGAGCAGGCAATGTGGCGGCATATTTCGGGGATGTATTTCACAAAAGTGGGTTTAATATCAGTCAGATCATTAGCAGAAACGAAGCTGAAGGCAGGAAACTGGCTGAGAACGTTCATTCCGTTTACTTAAGTGTTTTCGATTCTGCAATTCAGACGGAGCTCTTTGTTCTCGCTGTCAAAGACGATGCAATTGCCGAAGTTGCCGATGCGCTGCCAAGTACAAATGCAATTGTCTGTCATTGTGCAGGTGCGGTAAGTATTGATTTGCTGAACAGGTTTGATCACAGGGCAGTTCTTTATCCACTGCAGAGCATACGAAGCCGGCCCGACGTTTCCGCAGTGCCTGTTTTAATTGAAACTCATATCAGGGAAGATTTTTTCCTGTTACAGAACCTTATCGGGAAATGCGGTTTCAGTGCTTATGAAGCAGATTCTGAAATGCGTTTACAATACCATCTTGCGGCAGTTTTCGCCAATAATTTCAGTAATGCCATGCTTGCTGTTTCTGAAAGATTAAGTGAAAGATACGGGTTGAATCAGAAACTGCTGCATCCCCTCATTCAGCAAACTTACACCAATGCAGTAAACGAATCAGCAATAAAAGCTCAAACCGGTCCGGCGCTCAGAAATGACATCGAAACGATGGCGAAACATTTAAAATTATTGCAGGAAGAAACAGATTTGCACAACCTGTACAAGGCGGTATCTGCCTATATTTCGCTGAACAGAAAAAATTAATTCTTAACCCATTTCAAAATGGTATGGCCGTCAATCCTGATAAAGTAAATACCATTGCTGAACGAACTTACATCAATGCTTTCGCCGGGCAATACATTTGCATTCATCAGCACTTTGCCACTCAGGTCTGTGATTTCAATTGTAGTGATATCATATACCAGCGGATTTTGAATTGTCAGACTGGAATTTCCGGGATTAGGGTATAATGACCATGATTTGTTGTGTGAAGAAGTATTGATTCCGAGATCGAAAGGTCCGAAAACACCGACTGCAAACCAGGCTTTCTGAACCTGTTTGTATTCGTTTGAATTTTCGCCGTAAATCTGTGCGGCAGCATCAAGTGATAGATAAGCTGCTTCAATGTATTCAGATTCTCTTATCAGATAGTTATTCAGGCTGTAATAGGCAATTTTGGCGGCTTTTTCCATACCGATAGAATCAACGGTATATGGAAGTGAATCACCTTCGCGATAACCGCTGCCACCGGTGCAAAGCAGATAGAACCAGTAATTCTGCACTCCGCTGTTGATGTGCACGCCGCCATTGTCGAGTGTGCCGTTGTAATAAAAATTACCCGCATAAAATTTAGGGTGGTTCTGTTTGGGAGGAAAACTCATGTCGCGGAATGGTTTATTCTGAAGTGAAATTTTTCCGGCTATCAGCCAGTCAAAATCTTCGGGATTGGCGTAGTACTCTATGCATTTTCCAAAAATATCCGAGAATGATTCGTTGAGGGCACCCGATTCGTTTCTGTAACGCAGACCTGCGCTGTATTGAGTAACCCCGTGGCTTAACTCGTGTCCGCATATTTCTATTGAAGTCAGTGGGGTGTATTTTACGCCGTCTCCGTCACCGTAGTGCATGATGTCGCCGCTCCAGAAGGCATTGACGAAATTGGTTCCGACATGGACCTTGGACAAGATGAATCCATCACTGTCGTCGTAACTGTTGCGCTGGTGAATTTCTTTAAAATAGTCGTAGGTCATTTCAGCACCCCAATGTGCATCGGTGGCCACTTCATCTTTCCAGGCATTGACATTGTTCCATACATTGTCGTGGTCTGTAAAATCCCTGCTGCTGTCCAGGCCAATTATTCTCACATCGATGGTCTGTATACCCAAACCCCGGCCGCTTTCAGAAAGTATGAAAGTATCAGCGGCAATACTGTCGCAGGTAATGTTTTTAATGCCGCTGTATTTTGTATGGGCTAATCCTTTGACATCTACATCGCAAAGTTGTTCTTCAGAGTCAAGCAATTCGCCTGTTTTAGCGTCGATATATATCCATTTGCGACTGTGAGGAGCATAAGTGTAAATATCCATTTTGTAAGCCATTCTGAAATCGCTGTTGCGGCAAGAGTCGTTAATCGAAATGATCATGAGTTCAGGACGCGGATAATAAGAGTTTTTCCTGCCTGAGCTCGCTTTTCTGAGCAATGCTTCCTCTGAGGGGATTTCCCACATAAAAACAGCATCGGAGTATAAGGCCAGTGCTTTTCTGATAGCTTCAGCACCACTTATTTCAACAGAAGTGTCGATATCCAGTTGGGGAAAATATTTGCCGTTAAGCGAAATACACTGATTGTTTTTAAGATGTAGTACAACCTGAGCAGCTTCAACTTTAAACCTGCCGAAATACTGCTGATATCGCATGTGGGTGTAAGCATCGCTGCCTTTACCCGAGCGCTCATATTTTAAACGGAAGCCGGAGTTGGCATTCAGATTTTGCCGCATCCAGATATCCGGATTCTCTGCATTCGGTCGGTTAACGCTATTGTGATCGAAATGCATGATGGCAGGAACTCCGGTAGCCGGGTTGACATAAACTATTTTGAAACCGGAGTTTTGGGCAGTAACTGAAAAAGTAACAAATGATAATAGGAGAAAACAGGACTTAAACATTTTCTGAATTTTTTTCAACAAATATAACAAAAATCGGGCAAATTACATATTCAAACCCTCTGTGGGCTTAAGCCTTTGGTTCTGAACTGCCTTGTTTATTAAAAAAGCTGATCTCGGGAAATTATCTGAAGAAGGAATCGGATTGATAAACGGTTCATATACAGATTCAATAACAACTTAATTTCAATACCAATGCAAGAGGAAGGGAATTTCATACTTTGTTTCTTTCAATTAATCGATATTATTTATAATTCAAAAAACATCCTGTAAAAGGCAGGTTTAGTATCCGTATTTTTGCCTTTCAGCATTAAAATATGGGAGGACCAAGAAAAGACAGGGATATGCCAAAGGTAAAACTCAGCAGGCAATCGCTCTCGGAGTTGAGATTTGTTTTCAGGTATCTGAAACCCTACAGAAAATACTTTATCGGCGGACTGATATTCATTTCTCTTTCGGCTTTCAGCACAATGGCTTTTCCTTTCCTAATGGGAAAAATGATTGGTGCCGTCAGCAATAACAGTAAAGCACTGCCGGATACACCGGTTTCAGGTTTTTTTGATGGCTTTAGTTTTTCGAATGAACAATGGCCACTCAATCTGACTTTGCTTTTAATTTTTGCTCAACTGACCTTGCAAACCTTGTTTTCGTTTATGCGGGTCTACCTGCTTACCAAGGCAGGCACCAATGCCACTGCCGATTTGCGCAAATCTTTATACGCAAAACTCATAACTCTACCCATGTCCTTTTTCAGTACTCAGCGGGTAGGCGATTTAAGCAGCCGTATCGGTTCGGATACAGGCCAGATCCAGGACACTGTGTCTTTTGTACTGGCAGAATTTCTAAGGGGAATACTCACCTTAATAATTGGTTTAAGTCTTATTTTTATCATCAGCACCAAGCTGGCGCTTATCATGCTGGCGATAGTGCCGCTGATTGCCATCAGTGCTGTTGTTTTTGGAGGAAAAATCAGGAAAATGAGTCGCAGGGAAACGGATATGCTGGCCGACAGCGGAACAGTTGTCCAGGAAACCCTTCAGGGAATTAGTGTTGTTAAATCTTTTACCGGAGAGGCAACTGAAAGGAAACGCTATAGCAACAATATTAACCAGTTGATAGAATTTGCGATTAAGAGTGGTTCTTACAGAGGTTTTTTTGTTTCGTTTATCATCTTCACGGTTTTCGGTGCTATAGGCTTTGTGGTCTGGTATGGCGCTAACATGATTCAGGCAGGCGAACTCAGAGTAGAAGAGCTGATACAATTTGTCATATATTCCGGTTTTGTTGGCGGCACCATGGGAGGCTTTGCAGACATGTTCGGACAATTGCAGAAAACAATCGGAGCAACACAGCGCGTCAGAGAATTAATGGAGACCGAAGGTGAGCCCGTGCAGAGCGAAGACATTGTTTTGAGCGAAAGATTAAAAGGTGAAATTGAATTCAGAAATGTCGAGTTTTCATACCCATCAAGGAAAAATGTGACTGTTCTTAAAGGTATTTCGTTTAAGGCCGAAAGCGGACAACAGATTGCACTGGTTGGAGGAAGCGGTGGTGGTAAAAGCACCGTTGCTGCTCTGATCCTTAGATTCTACACTGCTGATAGTGGTAAAATTCTGATTGATGGAAAAGAAATCGGATCTTACGACCTGAGTGCCCTGAGAAGACAAATAGCCTACGTGCCGCAGGATGTGATACTTTTTGGAGGCAGTATTTATGAAAATATTCTTTACGGTAAACCGGATGCTAGCCGCGAGGAAGTTGAGGATGCGGCACGCAAAGCCAATGCATGGAATTTTATTCAATCGTTTCCTGATAAGTTTGATACCCTGGTAGGAGAAAGAGGCATACAATTATCAGGTGGACAAAAACAGCGCATAGCCATTGCACGTGCCGTGATTAAAGATCCTGCTATTCTGGTCCTCGACGAAGCGACAAGTGCGCTCGACAGTGAAAGCGAATTGCTGGTGCAGGAAGCACTTGATCAGTTGATGAAGAACCGGACAAGTATTGTAATTGCCCATCGACTAAGTACAGTGCGCAATGCCGACGAAATCATAGTGCTCGACAAAGGCGAAATCAGCGAACAGGGCCGTCACGACGAATTACTGCAAAAAAGGGATGGCATATACAGAAATCTGACGGAGTTACAGGTACTGAACTGATAAGCATATAAAAACATTAAATCAATTTAAATTCTCTTTCTATACAAATGAATATCAAAAACACTGGTCTCGCACTTTTAATTTGTCTGGCTTTCTTATCGGCCTGCCGTCCAAAAAAAGACAAGGATGCTA
>CAZRKA010000017.1:0-27733 GCA_964600345.1 uncultured Chitinophaga sp.
GATATATTGAAACTGCTCCCCATTCAGCCATAAGGGTATACATAGTAACAGAAAAAAGCTATATAAACGAAGCTTCTTCATTTGATTTCCGATTTGATCAGATCAAACACATGATTGCTCAGCAGATTTGCAGAAGCAGGTGTTAAATGACTGCCATCATAAGAACTATAACCCTCTGTTCCGAAATCCTCAAAACTGATTCCGGCGTCTTTCAATGCATTTTCAAAAGCCATGGCCTGTTCCGAAAAATACTTGTCTTCAAGCATGCGCATCTCATAAGAAACCGGCGCTCTGAAAACAAAAAGGCTAATCCCTTCATTTTTATAAAGTTTTAATTTCTTTATAAATGCCTGAACAGCCACATCGGAATACATTTCATTCTCGAATTGATTTCGGTATGCCTCCAAAGCTGACGACGGATCGGAAGGAATTTTTCCCGATGCCACAAACCCGGAACCCGGATTGAAGCGCTCGAAATAGCCTTCTCCTTTCATAGATTTATACAAATCCGATATGGCATATGCGTTGAATACTGAAAGAAAGGGATACAATTCTCTTTTTATGAAGAGATCCTTTTTATCTTTGTTTTTCCATAAACGCAAATGTTCATTCTTAAGTGATGAACCGAGAAATGAATTAGGCGACCAGGCAATCACAAGAATTTTAAGTCCTTTGCTATCGAGTAAAGAAACGGCGTTATGCAGCAATATACTGTCGAGGCCTGCACTACTGAATCCGTAATTAAAAGCTTTAATGTCCGGAAATTGTTTTGTAAAAACATCAGGATCAATACCGCGGTAAACCCTCGAATCGCCTGTAAATACAATATCATAAACCTTCCCGCCTCTCACTTTGTGCGCCCAGAAGCTGTCTTTCATCATTGGCGATGAAGGTAAATCCGGCAAGAGAAATGCAAATAAAATCAATGCCGGCACTATTGATGCTAACATTATTTTAAGCTGAATGGCGGCTTTTGCTTCTCTGTTCATTTTTAAAACTGAAAATAAATAAAATCCTGTTCAGGTCCTCTGAAATATATCGTAAAAGCAAATAAAAGCGCCCAGAAAGCTGCTTCCACAGCCGGTTTTCTCATCCATGCAGGCTTTGTAAAGGGCATACTTCCAAATTCAATGAAAAAAGCAAGCGACAACCAAATGAATGCATTGCTTCTAATGATTTCTGCAATTGAGTCTATACCCGGAAAAGTAAACATCTTACTGCAAATCATCATCGCATCTTTTGATGATTCAGATCTGAAAAAGACCCAGGCTAAAATGACGCCGGCAAAAACGATCAGCCGACTGAAGGGTTTGAACCCTTTTGATTTTAAAAAACCGAGTTTCTTCAGCATGGATTCGGCACTTAGAAAAAAAGCATGTATGGCACCCCAAATCAGAAAAGTAGAATTTGCCCCATGCCAGAGTCCCGAGAGCAGCATGGTAATCCAGCGGTTGAATTCGGTGCGCCAGGCACCACGCCTGTTGCCTCCCAGTGAAATATATACATAGTCTCTGAAAAACGAAGAAAGGGAAATATGCCATCGCTTCCAGAATTCGCCAAAAGAAGCAGAACGATATGGATGATTAAAATTCAGTCTGAAATGTATGCCGCATATTTTAGCGAGTCCTCTGGCAATTGTGCTGTACCCGTTAAAATCAAAATAAATCTGAAATGCAAATGCTGTCATGCAAAACCACCATTCTATTCCACTTCCCGAATTAATATCGGCAAAACGCGCATTTACCATTACAGCCAGATTATCGGCCAGTACCATTTTCTGAAACAAGCCCCGGATACAGGTTTTAATTCCATTGTAAATCTGCAGACTACCAGTTACATTATTGCGATTCAGTTGCTGCAATACATCTCTTGCCCGTATGATAGGTCCGGCCACCAGATGCGGGAAAAAAGAAATAAATGCCATGAAATGCAACCAGCTTTTCGCCTTTTCTGCCTTGCCTCTGTATAGGTCTAATGCATAACTCAGAGAATTGAAGGTATAAAAGCTGATACCTATCGGCAGAACAAGCGAAAATTGTGGAATCGCCTTATTGAAATCGCCTGCAATTCCGGCTGCCGATAAACACTGATTAAGTATATCTGCCAGCCATTCGCTGTATTTGAATATCGCCAGCGAACCGAGGTTACTGAGAATTGAAATCCACAACCAGAGTTTTTTGTTTGACTTCGAACCGGCTATCCGCAAACCACAAAAATAATCAACGCTTCCGGTTGCAATCAGCAGAAAAACAAAACGCCAGTCCCACCACGCATAAAATAAAACAGACATGAGGGTAATCCATAACCATTTCCCATTATTCCCTTTGCGTAACAGCGGCCATACCGCGAAAAACACAATGGCGAACAACAAAAACGGAATGGAATTGAACAGCATACCGGCTTATTTTAGAGATATTTTACAAAGTGATTATGATCTCTTCTTTTCCCCTCTGTCCTTTTTATATCAACACAACCAAGTACAAAATATCCCAAAAGCGTATCCTCTTTGCCAAGACTGAGAAAAGTGTGCATGGCATCGGAATATGTACCCAGACCTGTGCTCCAGTATCCTGCAGCGTGATCGAACTGCGACAGAGATAAATACATATTTTGCACTGCTGCAGCAACAGCACAAATATCTTCGTTCAGAATGCCTGCCGAATCCTCTTCGCGCGACATCACGATCGCGATGGCATGAGATATCTGCGTTTTATATCCAAGTGTTTTATCGTATTTACCCTGGTTGAATTTTTCTGAGGCAGTTTCCTGTTTGTAAATTTCCGCAGCTTTATCTATCCATTTCAGGAGCGATTCATTTTGGATTACTATGAAACGCCATGGGTAATTGCTTTTGTGATTGGGTGCAAAATTGGCATTCCTGATAAGCGTGTCGATGACTGCAATATCCAGCTTTTCCCCGTTATACTCTTTTGGGTAGATACTCCGGCGTTTACTGATGATTTCGTTAATTTGATTTTCCACGTGATTTTAAGATTGAATGTATGATGACACTTAGCAAAATTATTCCGGCCCCCACATAAAACTGAGGCGTCAGATATTTGTGTTCCTTGAGTATCAGCGCTGCAAGTATAATTCCGTATACCGGTTCGAGATTGATTGCCAGATTGGCTGTAAAAGCAGACACTTTTTTCATTGCGTTCAGGTTCATTACAAATGCAACATTGGTGCAAACCAGCGCCAGTAATGCTATCCAAAGCATGTCTGCATACCTGCCGGAAATAAGCTGGGGTGAATCTGTCAATGGAATTAACCTGAACTCATTGACGGGCAGAATCTCATCAATGTTCAGGCCTGAAACCAGCAATAAACAGAGAAATAAAAATCCACCGCCCAGCTCGGCAAAAGACATTACTTTGGTGTCTATTCTCGAGGCCATGGTCGAATTAATGGTCGAGAACAAAGCCGCCACGAAAGTTGAAAAAACCCCCACTGCAATTGCCAGTCCGTAGTAGCCGGTTTCCTCTGTTTCCTCAGGCGTATACCATGCAATGATGCAAATACCTGCAAGGGCCAGAAGACCGAGAAGGACATCAAGCATCACAAAACGCTTTCTGTAGATGAGCGGTTCGAGTACGGAGGTAAAAGTGCTGGTAAGCCCAAAGCATCCGAGTGTAAGAGAAGCACTTTTGCCTATTTTGATGGAACCGTAAAAAGTCAGCCAGTGTATGGCAACCAGCACGCCAATTCCCGCCAGTTTGATGAAATCTTTTAATTCTGTTTTCCTTAATACACTGATAAAGCCCGGAATCAGAAAAAAACCGGCTGCCGCCAGCCACATCCGGTGCCAAACCAGCGTAAAATGATCACAGCTGATTAATTTCCCGAGTATGGCGGTAAAGCCAAATATGAAAACGGCAATATGCAATTGCAGGTAAGCACGTTTGAGTTCGGGATTCATTGTCAGGCGAAATTATAAATTATTCGCCGCATTTCCGTTAGAGGGAAAATAAAAGACCCGTCGGTATTTTTCCGACGGGTCTTTCATAAATAAATTAAGTCTGATTATTTAATAATGGTATTGTAGAAGCTGGTCTGGTTTCTGTAAGGCGATTCGTAAACTCTTACTTTACCTTTAGCTTTCAGGGAACCAACTTTAACTTTCATGTTCATTTTGCTGAATTTACCATTGAAATTCTTGGTGGTCATTTCAGTTACTTTGCTGATGTAGAAATCGTTTTCGATGTATTTCTCGGTATTGAATTTCTCGTCGAAAGAATAAGTCAGGAAGTTACGGAAACGGTTAGGGTTGCTCTGGTCGTTGGAGTATGTTTTAACCCAGGCATTAACAGTACCTTTACCGGTAGTTTTATCAATTTTGGTTTTCATTGATTTGGCATCAGGCTGTTTTCTCAGGCTCTGAGAAATGACAGTGGTTGATTTACCGCTTTCGCTGGTTGTGGTAGATACCTGAAGACCGTTATTCATGATTACATAAGTCATTGGCACAGATACATAGCAATGCGGCGGAATGAAAGTATAACGCTCGGCCCAGACGGTTGATACTTTTGGCACATAACCCAGGCTTTTACCTGATCCAACCGGCATCATGTATGTTTGAGTAGTGGTTTTTTCGATCCAGTAGTCGTTTTTCCAATCGTTATAAATGAATACTGAACGCTTCCAGTCTATATACATAGGCTTGTCGGCCTTGTTGTATATTGAAAAATAAGTCACTCCATCTTCAGACCAGAAATCGTAATTGATTCTGATGTCTGAGTTCTCACACACGCCATTTTTGGTCACAGCATCCTTTCCAACGGATTCAGTTTCCACCAATTGGATGAATTGGTTACATGATGCAAGCAATATCATTGCAGTAAGCACCAGCAGATTAAGTCTAAAATTTTTCATATTTCTTATTATTTGGTTGGGGCAAACTTAAATGATAAAATCAAATAAAAAAATAATCCATATGAGCTATTTCAAACACCTGTTGATTGCTAAAGTCCTAATTAATAAAGATTAAGTTCGCAAAGCGTGGTAAAGTGCCAATTCTGCCGAACGGTTTTCTGTTCAAATTGAATGTGTATAATTGTAGAAAATTTATATTTTTACCCGCCGCAACGAATGAAATTTTCAGTCTATCCGAAATATTTATTTTTTCTCGTCTTTTTATTGCCGGTGTATTCGCACGCCTGGCAACTAAAAGACAGCAGTCTGGTACTCGAACTGAATAAGGAGGTCTTTGATCTGGTATACAATCAGACCGCTCAGGCAAAACAAAAAGGATTTTTATCACTGGAGATTGCCGGAAGTATCGGGTTTCTGTTTGGCGAAGCTCAGGCCAACGGGCGACTGGGTGTAGTATACGATGTTGAGGGCAAATACGATAGTTCCTTATTCTACTACAAACGTTCGCTTAATTTGTACAAAAAAGGCGGATTCAAAAAAGGTGAAGGTGCAACTTTATGCAATATGGGCTTGCTGCAGCTCAATCGCAACAATTACTTCGAAGCTCTGCAATATCTGCACGCAGCCATTAAACCACTCGAAATGGTTAACGAGTCGCTTTTTCTGGGCAACTGTTACAATAACATCGGGCTGCTGCACTATGAACTGGATAATTATCCTAAAGCCAATGACAATTTCCGAATCGCCATTGCGTATTACGACAAGGTAAGCAATGTCTACCAAAAGGCAAAAGCCATTGGCAATCTGGCTATGTTATATTCGGACATCGGCAAAAAAGATTCTTCAATTATGCTTGAATACGAGGCTGTCAGGATTTTTGAACAGGAAGAAGATTACTACAATCTTGCCAAATCATACAATAACATCGGAATACTGCTCGATGAGACCGGAAAAGGCCCGGAGGCTGAGAAAGCCTTTCTAATTTCTGTAAAATATGCCATCAAATCGGGCAATAACGCAGGGCTTGCTGATACCTACATCAATCTGGCAACTTATTACACAGAAGCCGGTAATAAGGATAAGAGCAATCTGTATACAAAACTGGCTTATAAACTGGCCGAAAACATTGAATCGCCGAAACTTAAAGCCGACATTTATTACTACTATGCCCGTATCTGTGTAAAAGAGGGGAATCACAAGCTGGCGAGCCAACTTCTGATTTCTTCAAAAATGGTCAGAGATTCAATTTTCAAAAAGGAAATTGCCGCAAAAATTGCAGCCCAGGAGGCACGCTTCGGACTTGAAAGAAAAGAAAATGAGAACAGGGCGCTAAAGCAAAAAAACAGAATACAGGAACTGGAAATCATCAACAAACAAAACAAAATCAGATCGCGGCAAATACTGATGGGAGCAATTGCGGTTTTAAGTATTTTATTACTCGCATTTACGGTTTATTTTCTCAGGCGTCGGTATGCCCTGCAAAGGCTAAAGGACGAAAATACTCACCGCAACGAACAACACAAGCAAAGAGTTCATATCTCACACGAACTGCACGACAATGTAGGAGCACAACTATCCTATATCGTCAGCAATCTGGACATACTGCAGGAAAACAACCCCGACGACATCAGGGTCAGATCTGTTTCTGAAATGAGTCGTCAGGCGATAATAACTCTTCGTGAAACAGTATGGGCACTTAACAACGAAAGCATCAGCCTGACCGGTTTTACGGATAAGTTCAAGCAGTATATTCACAAAATATTGGAATACAATGAAAACATCAGTTGCATTTTCGAAGATGAAATCAGAATTGACCATATACTGCAGCCGATGCAGGCTTTAAATCTTTTCCGCATCAGTCAGGAAGCTTTCAGCAATGCGGTGAGGCATTCGGAAGCAAGCGAAATAAGTGTCAGTATTTCGGCGGATAAAGATTTTGTGGCTTTACTTAAAATCACTGATAACGGCATAGGATTCGATCAGAAGAAAGCGGAAAAAACAGGCCATTATGGATTGCATACCATGCGCAGCAGAGCCGAAGAAATGGGGGGCGAATTCGACATTGAAAGCCAGATTGGCCATGGCAGCACTGTGACAATAAAGCTCTCAAAATAATACATATGTGTAATTGACTAATATGATCCGCACACCTAGCTTTGTATGATGAATCATTTCACCAGGATAGCCATAGTTGACGACAAGCAGGCAAACAGGGTATCTCTGAGTGAAAGGATAAGTGCTGCGCATGTTTACGAGCTTGTTTTTATGGCAGTAAACGGTCAGGATTTTCTTGACAGAATGAAAAGCAGTACCTCCGAAAATCTCCCTCAGGTAGTTTTGATGGATATTGATATGCCTGTGATGGATGGTATTGAAGCAGTCAGACTGGCCATGCAGCAATATAAAGACGTACGCTTTCTGATGGTGACTGTTTTTGACGATGATGACAAAATTTTTGACGCCATCAAAGCCGGCGCAAGCGGATATTTGCTGAAAGACGAGCCATCGGCTGTGATTTCGAATGCCATCAGGGAAGTACTTGAATTCGGCGGAGCTCCGATGTCGCCCAGAATTGCCCGAAAAGCCCTTAATCTTCTGATGAACTCTGCAAGCGAAAAAAAAGAAAAACCTGAAGAGGATACCGGATTAAGCACAAGGGAAATGGAGATTCTTAAACTGATGGTAGACGGCTACGAATACAGAATTGTGGCCGACAAACTCAATATCAGCCCGCATACAGTCAGAAAACACATAGCCAATATCTACGAAAAACTGCATGTCTGCAGCAAAGTCGATGCAGTGAAACTAGCCATAAGAAAAGGCTGGTTCAACAGCTTCCTGGCAATTTGAAATCTTTAATTGCCATTATCGGCCTGCTGTCATAATATTGCAGTATGGAAGCCATCGATTACGACAAAACCTTTATGCGCAAAGCCCTTGAACAAGCTGCACTCGCTTTCGGTGAAGACGAGGTTCCCATTGGAGCAGTAGTAAGCTGTAACAATAAAATAATCGGAAAAGGCTACAATCAGACCGAAAAACTAAAGGACATAACAGCGCATGCCGAAATGCTGGCCATTACGGCAGCATCCACCCATCTGGCATCAAAATACATGGAAGAATGTACTTTGTATGTGACCATTGAACCCTGTGTAATGTGTGCCGGTGCAATAAAAAATGCGCGATTCGGTCGAGTGGTTATCGGAGCATCAGAACCAAAAACCGGTTTCAGCAAGTTTTTAACTCAGGACTTTAATACCAAAACCGAAGTCGTCTATGGGTTGATGGAAGATGAATGCAGAGAAATTATGCAGGAATTTTTCAGAGCTAAACGCGACTGATATTTCTTCATTTATTATTAAGCGGTAAAAGTTTTCAAAGTTCAACACCATTCCTAATCGGCATCTCTATTAACAGAAAACTGAGCAAAATCAATAAGCCGTATTGACAATTGTCATATTTTTACAATGCGGCCATGATTAGCATTGCAGTTGTAAATGGAAAACGAAAACAATCTGAAAGCGTTTGAGGCAAAGATTGCTGCAGACCAAAACATTGAAGCGCGCGACTGGATGCCCGACGAATACCGCAAGCATCTGATAAGACAGATATCACAGCATGCGCATTCGGAGGTAATAGGTATGCAGCCCGAAGGCAACTGGATAAGCAGAGCGCCCAGTCTGAGAGCCAAGAAAATCCTTCTTGCTAAAATTCAGGACGAAGGCGGTCATGGCCTCTATCTATACTCGGCTGCAGAAACTTTGGGAATAAGCCGTGAAGAGATGATTGAACAACTGCACAGCGGGAAAGCCAAATACTCCAGTATTTTCAATTATCCCGCACTAACATGGGCAGATATCGGTGCAATCGGCTGGCTGGTTGACGGTGCAGCGATAGTCAATCAGGTATCTCTTCAGAGAACATCATACGGACCTTATGCAAGAGGCATGGTAAGAATCTGCAAGGAAGAGAGTTTTCATCAACGTCAGGGATACGAAATCATGGCGCACATGATGCAGGGAACACCCGAGCAGCGTGAAATGGCACAGGATGCCATGAACAGATGGTGGTGGCCTGCCCTTATGATGTTCGGACCGCACGACAGTGATTCTCCGCACACCGGAAACGCCATGAAATGGAAGATAAAAAGGCAGAGCAATGATGTACTTCGCCAGAAATTTATTGATAAAACCGTTCAGCAGGCACAGGTTATAGGGCTTGTAATTCCTGACCCTGAACTGAAGTGGGATGAAGAAACAAAACATTACAGACACGGTGAGATAAACTGGGAAGAATTTTACAGTGTAGTTAACGGGAACGGCCCCTGCAACAGACAACGCATGCAAAATCACATCAAAGCACACAATGAAGGAGAATGGGTAAGAAAAGCCGCTATGGCTTACGCCGAAAAATCAAAACAATCAGTCAATTCATAGTATAAAATGGAAAATTCAAAAGATACTCAATGGCCTCTCTGGGAGGTGTTCGTACAGTCGCAGCCGGGTACACCATACAAACACGCAGGTAGTGTTCACGGACCCGATAAGGTAATCGCCATGCAGAATGCCAGAGACACCTATTTCAGAAGAAACGAAGGCTGCAGCATCTGGCTTGTTCCGAGCTCTGCCATTGTAGCATCAGACCCCGGTGACAGCGAAATGCTATTTGATCCGTCTAACGACAAAGCATACAGACATCCTACATTCTACACCATGCCGGAAGGCGCACTTAACATCTGAATTATGAACCAGAAAGAAGCATTATTTCAATACACATTGCGCCTTGCAGACGATGCCCTGATTATGGGACACAGGCTTGGAGAATGGTGCGGTAAAGCGCCGATTCTTGAAGAAGATCTGGCTCTCACCAATATTGCACTGGACATGATAGGTAGGGCTGAGGCACTTCTCAGATACGCTGCGGAAACAGAAGGTAAGGGCAGAAACGAAGATGAACTTGCTTATAAAAGAGCTGAAAGAAAATTTTACAATCACCTGATTTGCGAACAACCTAACGGCGATTTTGCCCATACAATAATCAGACAATTGTTTGTTTCGCAATTCGAAAAACTGCTTTATACCGAGCTTATGAAAAGCAGCGATGCAGGAATTTCTGCCATTGCATGCAAGACCATTAAAGAGATAAAATACCATTGCAAACACAGCAGCGACTGGTGTATACGACTTGGAGACGGCACTGCTGAAAGTCATAAGCGAATGCAGGATGCTGTTGACGACTTATGGATGTATACCGGCGAATTTTTTGAGTCGGACACTGTTGATGAATGGATGAATGAAGCATCTGTTTCTCCGGTTACAGGCAGCCTTGAAGGCGCCTGGAAAACAGCCGTTATGGATGTCCTGGGCGAGGCCAAATTAAACATCCCCGAATCAACTTATATGCAAACGGGCAGCCGACAGGGAATTCACAGCGAACATCTCGGATACATCCTTGCCGAAATGCAGTATCTTCAGAGAGCCTATCCCGATGCAAAATGGTGAGCTGATTATTTTGTGTGATACAAAATATCTGAATCGCGTATATCTAACTTGCTGAGCGGCGTATATATGATCAGGTTGAGTGACATAAATACCGGCTCATTAAAAAGTTTGTTATACAGTTCCAGAAATTCTTCATCCACAATTTCAAAATTACAGTTCAGATAAGTACCTCCGCCGGTATCTGTGTCTCCCCTGCTCAATCCGTATTTCCTTAGAATTTGTTCAACTTCTGCATATGATTCAAGTGGTCTTAAGCTGACATAAATCTTTGACATGATATAGCATTCTGTTGCCAACCCGTTAATATATGCAGCCCTGAATAATTGCTCAACCGAAGATTCTGAAAGAAACATTTTCAGATAATAATCCGCTTCATAATAATCCGGAAAGCTAACCCTGTATATTGTACCTCCTGATGTATATCTCGACCCGAATTCAAATCCGGGGAATCGGCGTTCGAGATAAGTGATGTAATCTTCTGTTCCATTTGAATGATCCGCAGGATTTCTCCTGAAGAAATACACTCTTTCACTGAAATAAACAGGTTTGCGATATCCAAAATAGTAGTAAAAAGGTGTACCGGCTTTCATCAGTTCTATATCATAAATGGATTGATCTGAGATCGTACTGTATTTAAAACAAATTTCATTGCTGCTGTCTTTCAATATAAATCGCAATGTGTCTGTTCCTTCACGGATATGAAATGCATGCTCGGGAAAAATGTTTTCGCTTAATGGTTTATACCAGTCCCCATAGGCATGTGCGAAGACCTCAACTGCTTTTTGATTTCCGTATGTTTCGCCGGAAAACCTTACATTGATTTGTTTGGTATGACTTACGGCTCTGTATTCGCCGGTGGCCGAATCCCAGTATTTCCAGACGCCCAGTTTTTCTCTGTCAGTAACATGCAAGACCCCTAGCGAGCGGGGCATAGAACCCGGATAACATTCAAGTCTTATAATTTTACCGTCAGCCTTATGAGCACTTGCGGTAACAATTTGACCGTCTCTGTTCAATTCGGGTTTTGCGTCGGGATAAACAACCACAAACTCAGTTTCTATCATTATCCATGGACTGAAGTTATTCTGTAAATTAAAACTTTTGACTTCGTGACTGATTCCGTTATATGAAAACGGAATAGTATCTGTGTAGACGATGTATCCTTTCTTCCCGGGTTTAACTTTTTCAGTGAATCTGAACTTCCAGGGCGTGTTCGTATTTATTTTTTTAATGACCAAATCCGTATCGGCCGTATTGATGAAATGGAAAGTATCGTTAATTATCAGAGGAAAATACGGTCTTTTGTAAGCCGGTTTTTTAACTTCGAGTGTTTCTGCCATAGCAGCGAATAGCTTAACTCCAAGCCGGTGCCTGCTGCCATTTGTCCAGTGCATATAAGAGTTTTGAGAAGACAGCAGTAAAGGAAACACACAAATAATTATGAAAAAAGTATATTTCATATACTTGATACCTTAAGCTCTGAAAATGTAAATCTATTTTTTTGACAAAGCTGATTGATAAGCGGAACAGGTCCGGGCAATCAACTCAGAAATGGATTCAAAGGCGAATCCTTCTTGTTTAATACTACTGTTGTTGTAAATATGTTTTTTAAGTGAAGTGCTTAAAGTTTCTGCGCTTAGACTGCTTCGTGGATTAAACATGCCATTGAGTTTGAAAATCCAGCTTATCCATGGCTTGTATGAAAGTTTAATCTCGATGGGTGGTATCTTTATGCCAAAGGCTTTGCAAATCAGTGTAAAAAGCTCAAGATATGACAAGTTTTCGGCGACAAGTATAAAGCGCTGATTCCGGATTTCTGAAAATGCAAGCTTGCTGAGTATGGCAGCACAGTCATTTACCCCAACATACCCGTTGATACCTTTTGTATAAAACCTTAATCCTCTGTAAACAGTATTAAAAATACGGCATGACCCTTTATCCCATTTACCTGCTCCCAGAATTATTCCGGGATTAATGATGACCGCATCAAGCCCTTCCTCAACACCCCGCCACACTTCAAGTTCAGCAAGATGTTTGCTTTCTGCGTATACAGTATTGTTATCATCTTCGACCCACTGAGTTTCTTCGTTTATTACCGCCCCGCCGTCTGTTCTACCGAGCGCTGCTGTACTGCTGGCATAAGCCAGTTTTCTGACACCTGCATTCAGGCAGGCATTGACCACATTAGCCGTGCCTTCTGCATTAACCTGCATGAGTCTTTCTCTTTCTCCGTTAAAGCCTATCATTGCCGCACAGTGAAAAACGATTTCGGCTCCGGCAAAAGCCTTGTCGAGACTGAGAATGTCTTCGATATCGGCATCTTCCCAGCTCAGATTGCCAAGAAGTTCTGTCTTTTTATTCCCAAGCTCTATGTCGGAGATGTACTCAAATTCATCAAGTCCGGAATTTTGCCTCTTAAGGGCTTTAACCTTATGTCCGTTGCGAAGCAGTTCGCATACCAGATAAGATCCAAGAAAACCATTTGCTCCGGTAACTACCAACATGTTGAAAGATTCAGTTGGCAATATTCGGTTTTTTATCTCAATATTGAATCATCATGTTAGAGGCATTTTTCACACCGGTTGCCAGAGGATTATTAAAGTCGTATCAGAAAAACAGCGGATTGCTGGGCTCTGAATTAAGTATATATGAACGCAGATTTCCGGACCCCAAAAAAACAGATGTCGCTATTATAGGATTGGGGCCAAACGCCGATTTGTGCAGAAAAGAACTCTACCGTCTCCAGTACCATTTCAATGGAATAAGTGTTGCCGACTTTGGCAATCTGAACCACGATGGCAGTCTCAAAAACATTAACGCCGGATTAAGAGAATGTGTATTTGCTCTCAGAGAATTTAACATTATTCCTGTATTTATCGGAGAAGACCACAATTACAGCGAAGGTATTTTAAAAAGCATCCCGTTTCAAAAAGCAGACTACGCACTGATATCTCCTTTTATTGCATATAATCCCGATGAACTTTCGTGGAAACTTCAGAGCAAACAGAAATTATTTCACGCATCATTTATTGGCGTTCAGAATTTCCTTAACTCACATACTACTATTCAATTATCGGGTGAGGTTTTTAGTGAAAATATACGCCTGGGCGATCTCAGGGCAAATCTTGCACTAACGGAGCCTTTGCTGAGACAGGCAGATATTTTTGAGTTTGATTTAAGGGCAATGAAATACAGCAATTTTGCAGCGGCTTCTGAAAATCTGCCCAGTGGATTGCAAAATCAGGAAGCGTGTTCGGTTTGTCGTTACGCAGGAATTTCGAATACTATTTCATTATATCTGCTCAACCATTTCAACCTGGCCAAAGGTCACCCGACAGACAGTATGCAGATTGCACAGATGATCTGGTATATACTCGACGGGATAGACAACAGATTTAACGATATGCCTCAGCTCAATAACCGCAATTTCACAGTATACAAATGTCATGCACACAGTGGAGAAGACATGTTGTTTCTGTACAGCGAACTAACCGGCCGGTGGTGGATGCAGGTTCCTCAGTTAAATAAGAAGAAAAAAACGGTTGCTAAATTTATAGGTTGTTCAGAAAACGATCATATGGTAGCAGAACAGGGAGAAGTGCCCGAGAAATGGTACAGGGCTCTGAGGAATGAATAAAATATCAGACTCTGACTTTCCCGGTAATATAGTCAACAATTTCCGAAGTATTGGTTCCCGGTGCAAAAAGCTTAGCAACACCCTGTGTATTCAGTTGCTTCATATCGTCGTCAGGAATAATACCTCCGCCAATTAAAAGCACATCATTCAGTTGTTTCAGCTTCATTTCCTGAATGATTTTAGGAAATACCGTGTTATGTGCACCCGACAGTATACTGACACCTATGACATCTACATCTTCCTGCAGAGCAGCATTAACAACCATTTCGGGTGTCTGCCTTAATCCGGTATAAATCACTTCCATGCCCGCATCCCTGAGGGCAGTGGCTATCACTTTGGCTCCGCGGTCGTGACCGTCGAGTCCGACTTTGGCAATCAATACCCTGATTGGTCTTTTTTCAGTATTCATGTTTTAATTCTTGTGAATTTAATGGCTTCTTTTCTTCTGAGATATTTCTCACAGTATTTTTTGAACGCCTCGTTGTTCATATAATATTCGCCCGTGCGTCTTCCGGTTGGTTTTAGTCCGCATCGCGCCATACGCTTAAGATTCTTTTTACTCAGAGTGAGTTTGTAGATATAGATATGTTTGTTGTCGTATTCAAAAGGATAAATCAGCCAGCTTGATTCCAGCACGCCGCTATCGGTTTCTTTTACGTTCAGGTAATAAAAATCCCCCAAATGACTCAGTCTGTTATTGCTGTCAGACAAATCGGTATACCTGCCGATTATAGGATCGTCAATTTTAGCACCACTTGCATTTATTAGTAATGTATGAGTATCACTTACACCCTTGCTTTTTTCAATATGAATATAGGTGCCATACATTTCTGAAGGGAATGCGCTTACCTCAACACCCGGTCTTTCAGTAAAATGAGCCAGCTGACAGGAGCTTGCCAGAAAAATTATTATAAATAAAGCCGGGAAAATCCTCATGCAGTAATTGCTATTTTATTAACAGCGGTTTTTATTCTGTTTGCAGATTCAGCAACTCCGATTAGCAAAAGCATTTCAAAAAGCGGAGGTCCTCCTGCTTCGCCGCTCAGGCTAAGTCTGAGTGGCTGCATTAAACTACCGGGATTAACACCTTTTTCGCCGGCCATTGATTTTAAATTATTTTCAATTTCGCCGGCGCTCAGGCCTTCCATACCTTTTAAAGTATCCGCAAACTCACCCAGAAAAGACGCTACTGTATTATTCCATTTTTTGGCAATTACCTGTTCATCATACGCTACAGGTGCTTTGAAAAAATATTCGCATTTATCAGGTATCTCATTTTTAAAATTCACCTTCTCGCGCATCAGTTTCACAATCTCAGTTAAATAGGCGGTATCAGGTTCATAACCTTTGGCCCTGAGCAGAGGCATAATACTTTCTGCTATCTCAGCGGGATCTTTCAACATCAGGTGCTGATGATTAAACCATTTTGCTTTTTCAGGATCAAATTTTGCCCCGTTTTTGCTGATTTTTTCTATGCTGAATAACTCAATGAGTTCGTCCATTGAAAACAACTCGCGGTTGTCGGAGGTATGCCAGCCGAGAAGCGCCAGCATATTGACAACGGCTTCCGGTTCGTATCCTTTTTCGCGGTAACCGCTGCTTATTTCACCTGAAGCGGGATCTTTCCATTCGAGAGGAAAAACCGGGAAACCCAGCCTGTCCCCATCGCGCTTGCTTAGCTTTCCGTTGCCATCAGGTTTGAGTATCAGGGGCAGATGGGCAAACTGGGGCATATGTTCTTCCCATCCAAAAAACTTATATAGCATTACATGCAGGGGAGCCGAAGGCAACCATTCTTCACCGCGAATGACATGGGTAATCTTCATGGTATAATCGTCGACCACATTAGCCAGGTGGTAGGTGGGCATGCCGTCACTTTTGAAGAGAACTTTGTCATCCATGGCAGAGGTCTGCACTACTACCCATCCGCGAATCAGGTCGTGAAAACGCACTTCCTCCTTGCGGGGGAGTTTTATTCTTATAACATACGGATCACCTGCATCCAGTCTGCGTTTAACTTCATCTTCAGAAAGCGTGAGTGAATTAACCATGTTCATACGGCTGACAGCATCGTATTGGGCTGCCATACCGCCGGCTTTGAGCTTTTCGCGCATGGCTTCGAGCTCTTCGGTGGTATCAAAAGCATAATAGGCATTGCCCGAATTAAGCAGCTGATCGGCAAAACTGCGGTACATGTCTTTGCGATCGCTTTGCCTGTAGGGTGCAAAAGGTCCTCCAACATGAGTGCCCTCGTCAAACTTAATACCGGCCCAGGTAAGTGAATCAATGATATACTGTTCTGCGCCCGGCACAAAACGGCCCTGATCTGTGTCTTCAACCCGCAATATCACATCTCCGCCTTGCTGGCGGGCAAACAGATAATTGAATAACGCTGTCCGAACTCCACCTATGTGCAGCGGACCCGTAGGACTCGGCGCAAATCTCACTCTAACTTTCGACATAAAGGCGCAAAATTAATGAAAAGTTGTGACAAGTGCAGGCTTTGAATATATCCGATAAGCCTTATTCCAGCAGTTTGTTCAACTCCTGTAAAATTCCCGGATGAGAAGGTCTGCCGGCATCTGCATCAATAATACGCCCTTCCCTGTCAAGCAAAATGAATCTTGGTATTCCCTGTATGACATAATCGATAAAGAAAGCGGCGTCATTGTCTTCGGCAAAAAGCTGGATTCCCCCGGGTTTCTTTTTCTCGAGAAAATTCTCCCAGCTACTGCGCAAATCGCTTTTACAAATACTCACAAAAACAATATCCTTCCCTTTCAGGCTGTCTTGTAATGCTGCCATTGCAGGCATTTCGGCAATACAGGGACCGCACCAGGTAGCCCATACATCTATATACACAATTTTGCCTTTAAAACTGTCAAGATTATAGATTTTTCCGCTTCTGTCCACAAAGCTGAAATCCTGGGATTTTTTACCCTTAACAAGCATTTTTAGTTTATCATACAATCCGCTGATTCTTGTCCGGCTTGCGGTATCCGTTACAATATCCATCAACTTAAAGTATAGACTGTCTAACTGACGTGTATATCCAAGACTGTAATTACCGATATCGGAAGCCAGTTTTGCCCTAATTTGTTGATTCGCTACGTTTTGTTCCAGCTTTTCCAGATATATCACGTAATAATCTCTGCCGTGTTTTAAACCGCTGTCACCGTTGCACAGGCGGAAAATATAATCGCTGACGACATTGGTGTATTCGTAATATGAAATCCATTCCACACGATCCAGTTCAATCCCGGTGAATGGATTCGGATACTGCTCGCTCACTCTGAACTTTGGATCCTTTGTGAGATATGCATGCATGCTTTCATAATTATGCATTTTGCCTCTGCGATCGTAGTTGATAAGCATTTTTTGCAGTGCATAAAAGTTGCTGTCCATGCCTTTGCGATGTTTATTAAGGAATCCCATGCGCAAAGTTTCAAGTGAATCCATAAAAAGCAGAAAATCCTTCTCCGGTTTCCTGGCGTAATAAGAATATGAGGTCCTGAATTCCAGTTTCTCTTCAAACAGATACTTTCTTGCCAGAAAATTATTTTCTGAGGCTCCAATGCCTTTGTATTTAACCGACTCGTCAAACTTTCTTGTATCGATACTGATGTGAAGATTGAATCCCGGTTTAAGCCAAAGGCTGGTGTATTCGTTATCGTCACTTAATTCATACATGCCGGTTTTTAAGTTCAGTGTATCCCTGAAAGTCCCTGATTTATCCAGCTTAAAATACCCGTAAATTTTCCCCTCTGCATCCTGGATCCGGAGTGAATCGTTTGTCGGATTTTTAATTTTACCCGAAAGAATAATCTGAGCACCTGTCTGGGCATTGGCAGACAGAAAGAAGCATACGCTAAGAAATAAGTTGATTGTTGTTTTCATAATTGTCAAATACAAATCTATGAATATATATCAGATTACAAATTCACTTAATTATAATTCCGGGCCGGGAATCTCAAATATTGTTAAAATATTATTATTATTAAGTCAATGTCAATTTAATTAAAACTGACTTCTGCTTTTAACGCATCTCTCTTCTTTTCCGGTACCAGTCGGAATCAGTTGCTCCCGTCTGAGCAGCCGTTTTGGTTTCGGGTTGCTGATTTGAAAAAACATAAGACGCCACCAGGGATAGCGCTTCACCGAGTGTTTCGTCAGAATTGCTATTCAATAATTCAGGATTGAAATGGTCATCTATAAATTTAGTATCAAAATTCCCCTTGATAAAATGTTCGTTTTCCATTACCCAGTATCCGAACTGAAGGGTATTGGCAACCCCGCTAATTCGGTATTCGCTTATAGCCCTTTTCATTTTCTCTATGGCATTGTTTCTTGTATCCGACCATACTATCAACTTGGCAACCATATTGTCGTAGTGAATCGGAATTTCCATACCTTCCTCCATACAGTCGTCAACTCTGATTCCGGGCCCCTGTGGTACTTTGTATGTTACCAGTCTCCCGATATCAGGCAAAAAATTATTGAGCGGATCTTCGGCGCATACCCTTAGTTCGAGTGCATGTCCGTTGATCTTTAAATCCTCCTGAGTGAAACTAAGCGTATGACCTTCGGCAACTCTTATCTGTTCTTTAACCAGATCAAGTCCTGTTATAAGTTCTGTCACCGGATGTTCCACCTGCAGTCGGGTGTTCATCTCCAGAAAATAAAAATTAAGTTTTTCATCGAGCAGAAATTCAACCGTACCAGCTCCGCTGTATTTTGCAGCCCTGGCTACATTTACTGCAGCTTCGCCCATTTGTTTTCTGAGCTCAGGTGTCAGCACAGAACTCGGTGCTTCTTCCACGAGTTTCTGGTGACGTCGCTGAATGCTGCAGTCTCTTTCAAAAAGATAGCAAACATTTCCGTGATTGTCTGCCATCAGTTGTATCTCAATATGTCTCGGAGCGGCTACGTATTTCTCAATAAAAACACTTCCGTCGCCAAACGAACTCAAAGCTTCGCTGCCTGCCATGTGCATCTGCGACTCGAATTCATCTGCATTGTTGACTATGCGCATCCCTTTTCCACCGCCGCCTGCACTGGCTTTAATCAATACAGGAAAACCAATTTCAATAGCCACCTGTTTTGCAGCTTCAACATCTGTAATGGCATCTTTTAATCCGGGCACCAGCGGCACTCCGAATTTTTCGACAGCCTGTTTACTGGCTATTTTACTGCCCATCAAATCCATACTTTCGGCAGATGGTCCTACAAAAGTGATTCCCGCTTCTTTCAGTTTTAATGCAAATTCGGAACGCTCGCTCAGAAATCCATATCCGGGATGGACGGCATCAACTTCGTGTTGTTTACATATCTCTATGATTTTATCGGCAAGAAGATAACTCTCGCGGGAAGGTGGCGGACCAAGCCTGTATGCTTCGTCGGCGTATCTGACATGCAGGGCATTCCTGTCTGCGTCGCTGTATACAGCCACTGTTCTTATACCCATTTCGCGACAGGTGCGCATAACCCGGATGGCAATTTCTCCGCGGTTGGCTACCAAAAGCTTATTAATTTTCCTGATCATTTTGCAGCAAACTTACAAAATTTCTTTTGCTTGAAAGGGAGTATAAAAGGCCAAAACTATATTCTGAACCTTAAATATGACCATTGTGTAGATTTATAAACTCACATATTTGATTTATTTAGTTTCCGAATTATCAATTTCATACCTTTTAAAGTACTTTTTCTAAAAAAAATTCATAAAAAAAGTGTCTGCCATGCAAACAATCTGTTTTATTGCTGTTTATGTATTTTTTTATTAAGCATATTTACACAAAGCTTTAGGTTTTAATACTTTATTTATACCTGTATTTCAGCATATTAGTGTTTCGAAAATTCATTTTTTATTTGTTTTTATGAATAATTAATATTAGATTCGAATTAGAAATCGATGAGAGGCAAGTACAGGATTTTTTAATTATGGGGAAATCAAAAACACAAATACACCATGAATGCTTTAACCCGAAACTTTCTGGAATACAACGAACATTTCAGAATGTTTTATTCTTCGAACAAAGAAGAACTCGACAACGTAAAATGCTTTTCGGCAATGATACCAATGTTGCTCGAAATGCTGGAAATGTGCAACACCGAATTCGTCAGATCGGTTGCCTATGTCAATGAAAGTAAAAAAGAGAGCAAACGCAAGCGACAGGAAATCGAAATTATTGCCAATCGTATTAAAATGGCAGTACACGATTACTACCAGGACCATCATCTCAACAGCAAATGGGATAAAAAGGCGGTGCTTTCTGTCAGTACAGTCAATCTAAGTCCCAATGAATTACTTCACTTCTCGGAAGTATTGAAAGAAATTACCGAACCTATTCACGGGAAACTCCTTAAATACGGCATTACAAACAGTCTGCTGAAAAACTTTCACGATCTGGTGCACAATGCAATTCCGGCTATGCCACTGAATCTAGAGGAGATAGAAACACATAAAAGGAGGTACCGGTCTGTATTGAAAAGCATTAAAGAAATTGAAATGTATCTTGAGTTCAAATAAACTCCTGACCGGATTCATTACACCCCGTTGATGGCTTTGTCGAGCAGTAAGAGAAATTCCTTCTGCGGAATTTCCTTTGCCCCGAATTGAAGCAAGTGTGAATTGATAAACTGACAATCAAGCAATGTGAATCGTCTTTCTTTCATCCATTCAATCAAATAAACAAGGGCTACTTTGCTGGCATCGGTGACTGTGTGAAACATGCTTTCACCAAAAAAAACCTGCCCCATAGCCACTCCGTACAAACCTCCTACCATTTTACCGTCGAGCCACGACTCGAAACTATAGGCGTAACCCATTTTATACAATCCGGTATAGACATCTATAATCTCGTCTGAGATCCAGGTTTCCGGTCGCATGGCACATTGTCTGACACAAGAATGGAAATTTGAATTTATCCGCAATTCAAATTTCTTTCTATCGTATAACTTTTTAAGATTTTTCGGAATGTGAAATTCTTCAGGTAATATGATACCTCTCATTTCAGGTTCATACCAAAAAATATCATCGTTCTCGTCCGGGTCTGCCATCGGAAAAATTCCGATCGTGTATCCGTGCAGAACCTGATGAGCAGTCAGCATATACTTCAGGAAAGCAAATCGACATAACTCAGGGTTCGAAACTGATTCACCCTGTCTTTCAGACTTTTTTCGTCTATTTCAAGTATATTGTCTGTGCCGAATTTTTCGACGCAGAAACTTGCCATTGCACTGCCGTAAATGATGGCCCTCTTCATGTTTTCAAAACTGATATCATCTGTGCTGGCCAGCCAGCCGATAAATCCACCGGCAAAAGTATCTCCTGCCCCGGTTGGATCAAACACCTCTTCGAGCAGCATGGCCGGTGCAAAAAATACCTGCTCTTCATAGAACAACAAAGCTCCGTGCTCACCTTTTTTAATGATGAGATAGCGAGGTCCCATGCTCCTTATCTTTCTGGCAGCTTTTGCAAGACTGTATTCGCCCGACAATTGTCTGGCTTCCTCATCGTTAATGCACAGCACATCAACCATGGTCAGAGTTTTCTTAAGGTCTTCGAGTGCCACGTCCATCCAGAAATTCATGGTATCGAGTACAATCAGCTTAGGTCTTTTCTTTAATCGGGAGATAAGCGTACTCTGTACTATGGGGGCAAGATTGCCCAGCATCAGGTAATCAGGACTTTCAAGCCCATCCGGAACCAAAGGATCAAAATTTGCCAGAACGTTTAATTCGGTTACCAGCGTTTCACGGCTATTCATGTCATTGAAATAACGACCACTCCAGAAAAACGATTTTTCGCCCGGTTTAATCTGAATACCACTGGTATTAATGCCTTTGGTTTCAAGTAAATCGAGGTACAATTTGGGAAAATCATCACCTACCACCGCAACCAGTGCCACTTGTTTTGTAAAGTAAGAGGCCGCCAGACTTACATAGGTTGCAGCTCCGCCAATAATTTTCTCCGTTTTGCCGAAGGGCGTTTCAATCGCATCGAAAGCCACAGTGCCCGTAATTAATAAACTCATATCAGGCTGCAAAAATGGACTTATTTTATTAATAAAAAAAGTATTGCCGGCATCCGGGACCGGCGATTGCGCTATTTCAGTTAAAATCAAACGTGAACACACGGGTGTAATTCCCTACCACTGCACCAAAAGCATTGCTGACATTACCTTTCAGTAAGGTCGGCTGCGAAAAAGGGTCGCTTTGATACAACAGATGTTCATTCACTGATATGTAATATCTGTATCCGTTAACCGTGTACGAACTGATATACAATTCGAGTTTTAGCGTTTTCTGTGAAGAGTTGCTGAATAAATCTGCTCCCCCGAACCTGAACTCCTGATCGAGTCCCTTAAAATACAAATCGTTAAATAACAGATGTTTCTTTGAAAATCTGGAATCGGGATTCTCGTTGAGTAAAAAGTCAATACTTTCAATATTCACCCATTCTTCAGCGATAACCGTATCCTCAGCACTGTATTTTTCAAATTTTCGTTTTAGCTTTAACCCGTAGAAATTACTTTTAGAAGCGTCATCCTTTATTTTGACGTTGAACTGAAAGAAATTCTGCTTGCTCTGAAATAAAACGCGCGAAGTATCTATAATTTTTGCATGAAGGGTATCCGGCATTTTTTCGTCGGCCCAGTGCTCCTCATTACCACGGCGTATCCTGAAAAGATATCTGCTTGCTACCTGCGGTTTAAGCCAGATTGAAGCATATCTGCCATTTCCTGTAAAACTCAGCACGTCTATAATGTTCGAATCCTTGTTGAGCACTTCTATACTGGCATCATTGACATAAGGGGGATTATTGTTGTCTGTGATATTTTGTGTCAGACTGAGGTCGAAGGAAATGAAACTGTCGCTGCTCAATTCAGAATTAAGCACCAGTGAAGCCGGTTTGTCTTCTATATTGATGCTGATTTCCTTTTTACAGGAAATGATCAGGATAAAGGCGATATAAAAGTATACTTTTCTCAGAAGATGATTTTATAGTTAATACTAGGTAAAACCGGGAAAAGACTTACCGCTTCAAAAATCCTTTTACCGTCGCTGTTGTAAGCCGGATTAATGTAAAACGGATTTAACCTGTTATATACATTGTATGCGCCTATGCTGATCATACGGGTGTATTTGGTTCTGAATTTTTTAAAGTTAACACTGAAGTCGAGCCGGTGATAATCGGGAAACTTATAATTATTGCGGTCGCCGTAGAGATAGATTACCTGATTTTTCTGCAATCCGGAATTAACGTAATAAACCTGCTCTGGCAAAGTAAAATTAGCCCCGGTGGTATACACCCAGCTAAGTGCCGCATCAATCCGTGCACTGAATTCTCTGCTGAGCAATACTGCCAGATTATGCCTGCGGTCGTATTTATAAGGGAACTCTTTCCCCCCGTTAATCAGATCAAATTGCCTGTAATTCCTGCTGAGTGTATAGCTAATCCATCCTCTGGTTTTTCCATTTCGCTTTTCGGCAAGAAACTCATATCCGAATGCCCTGCCTTTGCCAACGGTAATCTTTTCTTCCCAATCGTTGTCGGTTCCGATATAATTAGCCTGCTCCTTGTATTCGATAATACCCGACATTTCTTTGTAAAATGCTTCTGCGTTGAATACAAAATCTCCTTTGTAATAGCTTAAGCCACCGCTCAGCAGATCTGATGTTTCGGGTGCTGTTTTTTTTGTAGACGGCAACCACAGATCAATCGGAATGCCAATGGTATTGCTGGTAAGCAAATGAAGAAACTGCGCGGTATTCTGGTAGGCCGCATGCAGCAGTATACTTTTAATCGGTTTATAATTAAACGAGATTCTGGGCTGAGGATAAGCGTAACCGTTGCCATTAATCTGATAATGCACGTAATGCAAACCTGTGTTGAGTTGCATATTGCGTCTGAGTTTCCAGGCCAGATCGATATATGTATTGAATTCCAGAGCGTAAATTTTATTGGTATTAACTGTTTGATTTCTGACAATGATATCAGAGGTGTTAATTTCCCGGTCAAACACGTGATAAACAGAACCAGCCCCGGCCTTGACGCTCAAAATACCACCGGGTTTGTATTCCAGGTTATACGATAAAATGGTATTTCTGATTCGGGAAATAAATTTATAACTATACGAATTTTCAATTTTCATACTGTCGGTACTTTCGCTGTACTCGTATGAAGATTCATTGCCGAAATTGTAGGTAGTGAAAGACAAGTTAAGCCAGGCCGACAACCTTGGATTAAAAACATGGTGATCTCTTAACGAATAAATCCTGTTGCCCCAGAATACTTCCTGCCGGTCTTTTTCCTTAATAGACTTATCAGGATCTTTTGCAGAAAAGGAATTCCGTATAAAGGAGTTGTCCTGACCGGTGTAGAAAGAAAAGGATATCTGATGTTTCTGGCTGAAAGTATGAACGAATTTACCATTGGCATCATAGAAAAAATAACCGGAGCGCAAGGGAGAATAATTTCCGAATGCGGTCGTGTTAAAATTTGAACTCAGGATATCGAAATACGAACGCCTGAACGATAATAGAAAAGTTGTTTTACCTTTCTTATCCATAGGACCGTCGACAGTCAACTTTGAAGAGAGCAATCCTATTGAGGCCTGGAATTTAATTTTCTTGTTATTCCCGTCGAGGGTTCTCACGTCAATTACACTGCTAAGTCGCCCGGAGTAGCGCGCTCCCAATCCGCCTTTAATGAGTTTGACATCTTTAACGACATCAGAATTAAACACACTGAAAAAACCATAGATATGGGAGGGATTGTAAAGCGGAACATCGTCGAGCAATATCAGATTCTGATCGGGTCCTCCTCCTCTTATATTCAAACCAATGGTGCCATCGTTGCCTGAACTCACTCCCGGGAGTAATTGCAGCCCTTTCATGACATCACTCTCGCCGAATAAAACGGGCAACTGCTTTAAGGTTTTTCCGTTGAAATGAAATTCATCCGGTTTGTAATTCGTCTGGTGGTCGGGTCGTGAGGTAACAGTAAAACGAATGTATTCGAGGTCATCAACAAGAGAGACATTCTGCACAAGATTGCCGTCGAGCAATATAGAAACTGTTTTGCTTTTATACCCTGAAAGTGAATATACGAGCTGAACACTATCGGAATTAAGCGTGATGCTGTAGAAGCCGTCCTGATTGCTGCTGCTTGTTTGTAAACTGTTTCTGCTGTATATGGTTACACCAATCAGTTTTTCACCACTGCTTTCGTCTGAGACATATCCGGATACTGTGTATTTCCGTGTGGTTTTGTCAATCTTTGTGATAACGATATTGTTGCCATAAATCAGGCTGAAACTGAGTTTATGAGGCTGCAGCAGTTTTACCAGAACAATATTCAGCTCCTCGTCTTTTACCTTGATGCTGATTTTTTCGACGGGCATTACACTGATATTGTAACTGAAAGATGCGCCTGTTTTTTCGCTGATAATCTTCAGAATCTCAGGCAAGCTCTGACGTCTGATACTGAGACTGATTTTACTGTTGAGAATATCACCCTCAGCCTTGATTTCAGATAGGATACAGATAAAAAAAACACATATCAGCAGGCGGCGACACATTTGAGAGGGCTAAAATACGCCAAATTTTAAAAAGAATTCCCCCTTTTATTTCAAAGATTTCAGAATATCGGGAACAGGAAAAAAAAGGGTAAACTAATTATTTAACGCTGACTTTGCTTCTCAGTGTTTTGCTGAGCAATTCGGCTGCCTGAATAGCATTAAGATTTTCGAAACTGATGGTCAGTTTTTCTGATGCCAGATTCTGATCGTATTCAAATTCAACTTTGTAAAGTTCTTCAAGTCCTTTTATAATATCAGAGAGAACAGTATTGTCGAAACTGAGTTTTCCGCTGCTCCAGGCAATTGGATTGGCGTTGCTGATTTGTCTGATAACAAAATCACCATTCTTATCTTCTACAAGCAGATCACCTGATTTGAGGACTGTTTTTTCGCCGGAAGACTCGAACTGTATACTTCCGCTTTTGAGAAAAATCGAAAAAGGAAGGCCGTTACTGTTTCTGATATTGAACTCGGTGCCAAGAACAGTTACTATGCCTTTGCCGGTAATTACTCTGAAAGGTATTTCACTGTGTGCCACTTTAAAAAAAGCTTCTCCTTTTGTCAATTCAAGAAGTCGTTTGTTTTTACTGATGGCCTTTACATTCAAAACTGTACCGCTGTTCAAACTGACAATACTGCCGTCGGGCAATTGTTTGTCTTTAATGAGTGTATTTGTTTCTATCAAAGCAGTATAGGTGGCTGCTTTATTCGCGCTGTACTGCCACAATCCAAGTCCAAGAGTTAGCACTACTAATGCAGCTGCTACCCATCTGAACATTGCAAAGCGCACAGGACGCTTGCTAACAGTTAACGGACTCTCAAGAGATGAACTGAATCGTTTCCAGGCCTTATCGGTATCCTGTGACGGATAGTTGTATTTCCCCGCTAAATCGCAAATCACACCGGTATCATTCAATTCGGCATCAGACAAAGGTTTCCCTTCAGCGTCCACACGCAGAAATTCCGGCAGGAGATATGATTTCTTCGAATCCATTTCAGCTTACTTCTGAATTCTTAATGATTGAGGAATGTTTTGTTGAACAAAACCAAGAAAGAGTTGATTGGCAGGATTGCTTTTCAACCAATTTTTCAGGAACATCTCCTCTTCACTGCTGCACATACCTGCTAAATATTTTGTAAATAAATTAGCTTGCAATTGTTCTTTCATACTCTCTAATACAATAAAAGCAGTCTCAGCCCCCAAAAAACCGTATAAATATTTTATAACGAAATGCATCTATTTGATTATCTGTGATTTATTTTTCATATTCAAGAGAATAATTCCTGCATCCACACCCTCATTAAACAAGAGGTCGAGTATGCTCATGCCGGGCGTAAATCCATTTAAATCAGCAAAAACCTGATAATAAGGCATACTGATAATCTCTTTCACGGGTTCTCCCGTCTCCATATACAGGTCATCCGAAATCCTGATATCCGTGTTCATTTTAAGACAATCGATTGTCAGTCTAAGCATGTCCAGATTCAGTTCCCATAAAAAACGGTATTCTTTTTTAATAAGGGTTTCAACCCGATAATCGTAATATTCAAAGAATGGACTTTTGCCGTAAGCAGTCCTCAAAGCGTTTATCAATACTCCCTGCCAGCGTTCGCGATAAGATATTTCCGTTTTCATATAGCCCGCCTTTCTGCTTTCCGTCTGCAGAGGAATGCTGATGGTCTGAATGCCGGCTTTTCCGCAAAAGTTGATTCTGTTTCTTGCTGTTCTTCCGGGAAACGGAAATTCATCTCCGAGAACAAGAATGTCTGCATCTGCTATTTCGGCATACCAGTATACCGGAGCGGCAAAATACAAAGGCAAACTGATTACTTTTGTTTCCATACAGCGACTTCAAGTTTATCAGGGCATTCATCAAGTAAGGTTCTGATGGATTTATTGAAAAGCGGATGTATTTTTTGTGGTGCAATATCCGCACAGGGTTTTAATGCAAATCTTCTGTTCTGCAATTCGGGATGTGGAACAGTTATGATATCTGTCTGAATTATCCGATTTCCGTAAAACAAGATATCAATATCCAGTGTCCTTGGCCCGTATTTTACGGTTCGTTTCCGTCCGAACCGCTTCTCGATATCCAGTAATTTCAACATGAGAATTCCGGGTGTTAAAATGGTTTTTATAC